>OMOG01000253.1:7552-37295 GCA_900290305.1 Candidatus Sulfopaludibacter sp. SbA4 | reverse complement strand
AACCTGGCGGGCACTGTCGCCGCCCTCTTTCTGATCGACACGCTTGGACGGAAGTCACTGCTGATGATCGCCTCCGCCGGGATGGGCGTGTCGCTTGCGGCTTTAGGGATACTGATGCGGGTCAGCCCTTCGGCCACCACACCGATTCTGATGCTGATCCTGTGCTATGTCGCCTTCTTCTCCACCGGAATGGGGCCCGGCGTGTGGGTCGTGCTGTCCGAGATTTTCCCGACCAGCATCCGGGGCCGCGCCATGTCGATTGCCACCATCAGTCTGTGGATCGCATGCCTGCTGATCACACTGACTTTTCTCTCGCTGGCGAAGGCCATATCGATAAGTGGGGCATTCTGGGTCTACGGCATCATGTGCGGCGCGACTCTCGTGTTCCTGCACAAGTTCACCGTCGAGACCAAGGGCAAGACCCTGGAACAGATCGAGAAAGAGTGGAGCAGTAAAGCCGGCGGATGAGGCAGCTCAATAGTCGACGCCGAAGCAGTAACTTTCGTTGGAATTCATGGGGCTGACCGCGTATTCGCCTGGATAGAGGGCGCGGGCGGGTGTAATTTCGTAAACCGAGTCGCCGATTTTATTGATGGTCACCGGCAGCGCCGGCGGCGCTCCGCCCATCGAAGGTTGCGTTTGCCGGTAACCCATTCTCGATTCCAGGCGGTAGAGTTGGAATTGACGCGGGTCGCCGCCGCGGTTCAATCGCACGACAAATACGAGCCGGTCTCCTTGCCTGACCCGCACGGGCGAGCGCGGACCTTGAACGCGGTAAACGCTTGCACCCATACCGTACATTCCGCCGCCGCGGGACATCGTCCCGATCTCTCTTTCGAGCGGGATGTATCCGGCGGAACCGCGCAGGAATGGCGCACCGGCGATGTCCGGCCCCATATCGATCCTGGGCGTCTCGGAATTGGCGGCGGGCGCATTGCTCGAACTGAAGACGATCTCCGCCACATCGGCGCGTGCATAGTGCTGCACCTCGTCGTTTACCGAAAAGCGAACGTCGTCCGCCGTGCCGCCCAAGTAAGTTCCGTTCACGATGGAACCGTTGCGCAGGCGCAGGGTATCTGCGTGGCTCGACAGCGCGAATACCACAGCAAGTAGTGTGAATCGTCCGATCATAGCTGCTCCAACGGTCAAGTGTACCCGCCCTTTGTTATTGTCCCACCAGTTGGCGCGCCGGACCGCGGCGGCAGTATACGTCAAATGGCGCAAAGGTCACCGGTCGCGAAACGGCCGCTCCGCTTCGTACAACGCGATCCGGGCCGCGATCTCGTCAGCCAGCGCGGTCTGCTTCTCTTGCACGGCCCGTGCCAGGGCTCTCCGCGCCGTCAGTACCGCGTCGGCGAACCGCCCCTTCGCGGCGTATGCGGCCGCGAGCGTGTCCAGAATCCGCGCATCGTTTCCGTGGGAGAGTTCCACTGCCCGGACCGCGTACGCCAGCGCCTCGACGCCATTTCGGAGGCTCCAGTCGGGCGAGGTTGCCAGTACCCAGGCCACCCGCCGCAGCACCGATGCGTTGTTCGGCTGCAGGTCGATACCGTCGCGCCAGTGCGCCAGGGCCTCCGCCGTCCTCCCTTGCGCGTCCAGCACATCGCCCAGGCTGAAGTGGGCCTCCGCGTATTTCGGATCGAGATCCAGCGCGCTTTGCCATTCCCGGATGGCGCCCTCGGCATCTCCCCGCTGGCTCAAGACGAGCCCCAGATGGCAATGCGCGGGCGCATACCCCGGGTCCGACTCCAGCGCTTTTCGCAATTGAACGAGGGCCTCGTCCAGCCTTCCCGCTTTCGCCAGCGCGCCACCCAGGTTGGCACGCGCCGCGGCGAAATCCGGCTTTAGCCCGACCGCTTTTTCGAACTGCGCGACGGCCTCCTTCACGCGACCCGTCTCCCGCAGCACCACGCCGAGGTCGTTGAATCCGCGCGCGGACGTGGGATCGGCATCCACCGCCGCGCGCAGCTTGAGCTCGGACACCTTCGTTAAATGACCCGCGCCTTCCTCCCGGTGGCCGGTCATCAACAGCACGTTGCCCAGATTGCGGTGCGCGATTTCGTCATCGGGACTCAGTTCCAGGACTTGCCTCCACTTCGCGGCGGACGCCTCGAACGATCTCGTCCTCTCGAGATACAACGCGCTGTTGATGAGCCGGTAATAGTCGACCACCGGCCCGCCGATTTGCCGCAAGCCGTCCGGCGCGACGTTCACGAACTCCGGAATGTTCACCGCGCGGTTGGCCGCGGTGGCGTTGTCGATCAGAATCGCGGGGCTGTCGTTGCCCTCCGAGTCAATGTGCGTGAGGTACATCTGCGTGTAGGGCGACCTCGCTTTTGACGAAAATACCAGCCACCTGCCGTTGGGGGAAAAGCTGTGCCACGAATTCATCCGCGGCGTGTTCGCGCGCATGCGACGCACCGTGCCGCCCGCCGCGGGAACGATGTACAACTGGCTGTCGGGGCGCATCAACTCCCCGTTGCGGCATTCCACGAACACGATCCATCGCCCGTCGGGCGACACCTTGGGAAACGTGTTGCTCATGCCGTTCCGCGATGCGCCGGCGATGGGCTCCGGCACGCCGCCCTGACCGTTGTGGAACGGAATGCGGTAGAGGTCGTACCGGATTTGGACTTCGTTCGGGTCGTTGGCGAATTTCGCGAGCGGCACGCCCGGCGGATTGGGGTCGGTGGCTGGGGCGCGGGCAAATACCAGGTACTGACTGTCGGGGCTCCAGACGGCGCCCATCTGCACGAACCGCGGGTCATCGGCCCCCGCGAGCGGCTGCAGCACTCCAGACTGGCGGCTGTACCAGCCCAGAATTCCGCGAGTGGGATAGAACACCTGGAGGAACCGGTAGTCCTTGAAATTGGCCACGTAGTAGTTGCTGGCAGGCTCTTCGGGAGCGGCAGCCATCGAAGCCGGGTTGACCGTGGTGACCACGTACTGCCCGTCCGGGGAGACCTGCGACATGAAGCCGATCCGCACGTTCCCCTTCAGCTTGCCTTCGTGCGAGCTCCACTGAATCACATCCTGCTTGCGGATCGCCATCTCGCGCGCAACCGGCGCCAGGATGTACATCCCGCGGTTGCCCTGCAGGCCATCCAGATCCATCCCCATGGTCTTGCCGTCGGCGGAGAACGAATGGCAGTTGGCGCATACCGGCAGGTTCTCCATCACCACTCGGCTGCGGGCTTCGCCCACGTTGCGAATTCTCCAGGCGACCAGCGGCACCGCCGCCGCAGCCAGGGGTTTGATCACGCCTTTCTCCAACTCCGAGGGCATCAGCGGCACGTCGCGATAGAAGATCGGTGCGCCCACCGCGTCCCGGGAAGTGCGGATGGCGACCTTGCCGCGGGAGACGGGCTGGTCCGGCGCGTCGGCGCGAAAACCGGTGATGGTCACAATCGCGGCGCTCGCGACCGATTGCCGCTTGATGGCCTGCCACGTGATCGGGTCCGGCGTCCAGGAATGCGCCGCTGCCAGTTCAGGCGTAAGGCTGGGCGGTTCGTTGGTGTCGGCGATGCAATCCGGATCGATGCGGCCAATGCGCAGGCGCTCGCCCTTGGAGGTCGCGTGAATCGAGGCCGGGCCGGCGCCGAACGAGACGTCGATCCGCCATCCCGTGACGCCTTTCGCGCCATCGCGCCAAAGGAACGTCGGGGGCGTGATCTCGGGCGGGAAGATCGAGCCTTCTTCCGGATAGTCGAGCGCGATCGCCGCCGCTGCGCCTGCCGCATCGGACGCGCTGGCCGCCAGCGCCATCAGAAGGCCGGGCAGAAGAATCACCCTGGACGACAAGCCGGCCATCAGGCCAATCCCACCATAAGATCAGCTTACAGCCCGGCGGGGTCCCTCGGGGATCCACCGGCGGGAGCGGGCGACAGGCAGACGGCGAGGCCCTTGGCTAGTTCTTCTTGGCGGGCGGGTCGTCTTTCCTGGCCGCGGGTTCCCGAAATCCGCGCTCCACCGTGTCATTCGGATCCGTCGAGACCGGGCCGTCGCGCCAGAGCCAGCGCATCATCTCGGGCAGAATGGCGCCGCCGAATTTCTGGCCGTGGAGGTTTACCCCCCACGAGTAATTCACGTCATAGCCCTTCTGCGTCAGGGCTTTCATCAGCCGCACATTCTGGTAAAACCAGTCGCGATTGGGATCGTATTGCCCGCCGCGGCCGGTTCCGCGATTATCGTTCCGTCCGTCGCACAGAAAGACCCGGATGGGTTTCTTCTCGGCTGCCAGGACCCTTTCCGGGTACACAAAGCCGCCGCGGAGATTGACGAAACTCCCGACGTTGCTCAGCACCTTTCGAAAGTCGTTGGGCCGCTCCCATGCCACCGCAAAGGCGGCAATCGCGCCCGAACTGGAGCCGCCGATTCCGTGCTGGTCGGGGTCTTTGGAGATGTTGTATTCCTTGTATAAGACCGGCATTAACTCATCTACGATGACCCGTGCGTACTTATCGTCCGGGGTATTGTACTCAGTCGGCCGGTTGGTGGTGCGGTCACCCCATTCCTGGGCATTGGGCTCGGGCTGCTCCGGAGTGCGGCCCGGGTTGATAAATACTCCGATCATCACCGGAATCTCGCGGCGATAAATCAGATTGTCCATCACGTTTTGGGCGCGCAGGTCGCCGTCTTCCTGCTTGAAGGCCTGTCCATCCTGAAAGACCATGAGACTGGCGGGGACCGCGGGATCGTATTGCGCCGGCACGTAGACCCAATAGGTATGCTGCGTTCCGGGAAAGACCTGGCTGGGCAGCGTAAACGGTCCACGAATCTCGCCTTTCGGAACTCCCTCCTGCGGCATCGAATCCGGCCCCAATCGATATTGGGAATTCATATCGGGGCCCTTTTTGCCCTGGGCTTTTTTCGCCGGCGCCGCCGGTGCCGGAGGCTGCTGCGCGGGTGCTTGCGCGATGGCCATCACGACAGCGCCGGCCATGGTTGCAGCTACAGCGAATGCGATCAGCTCCTTCATGGTTGACTCCCTCCCTCTGTCCTTTGCCAGACCGCAAATAGACTATCAGTTTAGAGCCGTGCTGTCACCAGCCTTCAATTGCCCGGCACGTTCCAGGCGCCCAGCGCCTGCCATCCGCTGGTCGCGGCGCCGCCGAGCGTCTGTGCCGCCATCCAAACGACCTTCGGGCCAACAAACGCCGCATTGAAACTGATGTTCAGGCTTACCGCGATTTGCGCGCCGCTCCGCACAACACTGCTGCCTTGCTCCGACACAGTGCACTGGCTATTAGCGAGCCTGTTCGCGCCGCTCAACCCCATGCTGGCAGCCTGGTTGCCCATTCCGTTGTCCGGGACAAGGAACACCTGGTTCCCGGGAGCGTAGTACGCCACGTAACAGGCGGCCCGGCCATCGAGCGCCGTGTTGATCAAGGCCCACGTGGTCTGCAGGTTGCCCGCCGAGTTCGCGTCCTGGTACGTGAACGTCAGCGTCGCGGCGGCCGCCGTGCCCGAGGACGGACTCATTCCGATCGGGCTCGGGAATGCCGCGGGCAACGGCGGCACGCCCAGCACGCCCATGGTTTGCCAGCCGGAGTTGTTCACCACATCCCGCGCAGCCATGTAGACCGCCTTGTTCCCGGCAAAGCCGGGGTTGAAGCTCAAGCTCAGGGTCAGGACCAAGGTGCTTCCACTCCCCGACGCAGACGAGCCCGCACCCGACACCGTGCACTGGCTGTTGCTAGTGGCGCCCGAGCCGTTCAGCGCCAAACCCGTCAACAAACCGGCGCCGCTGTCGGACACCAGGTAGACCA
Organism: Candidatus Sulfopaludibacter sp. SbA4; assembly: GCA_900290305.1. Taxonomy (GTDB): domain Bacteria; phylum Acidobacteriota; class Terriglobia; order Bryobacterales; family Bryobacteraceae; genus OMOG01. The sequence continues at coordinate 31,527 of OMOG01000253.1, read as the reverse complement.
CGTTGTTGGGAACTGAGTACGCCACATAGCAGGCTTGCCGACCGTCGAGGAAGTTGTTGATCAGGACGTTGACCACCGAGAGCGCCTGCCACCCGGCGGCGTCGGAAAACTGGAACACGTAGGACTGGCTCGCGCCGGCGCTTACCACCGGGCTCAACGAGGTCACCGTTGGCATTGGAGTCAATCCGCCCGAGATCGCCGTAGGATCGCTCGCCATGACGGAGGCCGCTCCTCCGCCCGAGATGGTGGCCTGGTTGGTCAGGCTGGCTGGAGCACTCGAAGCGACATTCACTGTGACGGTGATCGGAGGATAGGCCGCCGCAGGGCCCAGCGCGTCGCGCCGAGTGCAAGTGTTCGCCGAGCAGTTCCAGTTCGGCCCGGCCATGGAAGCCAGCGTCAGCCCGCTCGGTACGGTGTCGGTCACGGTGGCGGTCCCGCTGGTGGCCCCGGCGCCCGAGTTACTGACACTGATTGTGTAAGCCGCTCCATTCTGACCAGCGGCGAAGCTGCCGTTGTGGCTCTTCGTGATCGACCAGGCGCCCGGTGGGGTGCTCTGAAGCGCCTGCCCGGAATTCGGGTCGACCATCAGCGAAGAGACGTCCACCACCTCAAACGCCGAGCCGGTGATTTTGCCGAGGTTGTGCAGATCGTCGTTGTCCCAGCGGCTGTCCGGGGCCCCCGAGATATACCACGCAGAGCCGTTGTCAGCGAGCATCATCCCGTACTTTTTCAGGGCGAGCAGGATGATCTGGTTGGTCGCCGAGAACCCGGAAATATCAAAATCCGCTCGCAGTCTGACGCGCAGGCCCATCGGGGGATACTTGGGATCCGTGAGACTCGATGCATAGTGGCGCGCGGGCCAGACGTACGCGCGCTGTGTCTCGGGCACCGTAAACCTGACGGCATGGCGAATCTCGCCTGCCGCAATCTCGTCGTACCGCATGAGACCGGTCGGGCAGGATCGGCAAGCCGGCCGCGTCAGTCGAAGTCCACCCGGCAGGACGCAGAGCATCGGATAAGAGATTGAAGATGGCGCCGGAGCCCGCTTGCCAACTCGCGGCCTGGGGATAGGCACTGTAGAGTTCATAAAGGATGCAGTTGTCGATATCCACCGCGATGGTGTGGCGATCTCCAGTGGACTGACTGCCGCCTTCGATGGGCGCGTTGAGGGGGATCGCGTACGGGCCGGGATCGCTCTCGTCGGCGTACAGGAATGTCGCCGGGTACTTGGTTTGAGTTCCGGGAACCGTAATGAAAGGGATCCCGATCGGCCCGCCGTCATACAGACCCGCGCCAAAATCGGCATGCACGGGCGCCGTGGAGCTGATTGTATTGATATAGGCCGCCGAGTTCGCCGCCACCGGAAGCTGGTCCACGGGCGTGTTCCAGATGTTGTCGGCCGGAAGAACGGTACATTTGCCGATAGCCGGCGGTTGGGCTTCGGCAACCGTGAGAAAGGCCAGCGCTAGCACGCCGGACCAGGACCGATTTCGATGCACCGTGGCTCCATTCTCAACGATTCAACCACGCATGGCTTGTGACCGTCTCGCTGCCTTCGGTTAATCCAATGGTCCGATTCGCCGCCACGCCCGGCCACGCCTGCGTCTCGCCCGCCGGCCAGCGCACCTCGATGCGATCCGCCTTCTGCGATTTTCCAAGCCCGAAATACAGCGTGAACGAATTCTGCGAAAAGTAGCTTCCGCCGCTCACCACCTCCGCAATTTGCTTGCGGCCACCCGCTTCGACGGTACAGCGCGCGCCGATCGCGCTCCGGTTCGACCGCGTCCCCTTCAGTGTAACGGCAATCGCATTCTGCCGCGGCCCGACGTTCTTCAGCAGCGTGGGCTTGTCGTTCATGTTCACAATCACGATCTGCGGCCTGCCGCCGCCATCCAGATCGCCGATGGCAAGCCCGCGCGACGGCCGGGGCGGCGCGAATCCCGGTCCCGCCGATTCGGTGATATCGGCGAACCGCCCGTTGCCCAGATTCCGGTAAAGCAGCGTCTTCTGGCGATAGGTTTCGCCGATGGGCGACCGGTCGATCTCGGGATAGACGTGCCCATTCGCCATCACCAGGTCGGGCCACCCGTCTTCGTCTACATCGAGAAACGCAATGCCCCAGCCCAGCAGCAGATGGCGGCCAAGGCCCGCCATTTCGGAAACGTCCTCAAAGAACCTGCCATCCTCGCTCTTGTAAAGCGACGGCCGGTCGCCCGAGAAATTGGTCTTCGCGATATCCAGAAAACCGTTGCCATCGTAATCCGCCACCGCGATACCCATGCCGGCCTGCAATTGGCCATCGACATTGTAGGCGACGCCCGCCGCATCGCCAACCTCCTGGAAGGTCCCGTCGTGGTTATTGCGATACAGCAGGCTGGGGGTCTGGTCGCAGGCGACAAAGATGTCGGGCCAGCCGTCGTTGTCGAAATCCGCGGTCACCACCCCCAGGCCGTACCGCCCGCCGGGCGCGAGAATCCCGGCCTTCCCGGAAACGTCGGTGAAGGTTCCGTCTCCGTTGTTGTGGTAGAGCGCATTGTGCGCGGTGGGAAGGCCGTGCGGCCCGCACCACACCGCCAGCCCCTTCCATTCGCAGCTCTTGCTGCTGCCGGGTTTCGGAACGTTGGCCAGATCCAGATCCACGTAGTTGGCGACGAAGATGTCCAGCAGGCCATCGCGGTCGTAGTCGATAAAAGCGCAGCCGGACCCCCAGCGTGTGCCGGTCACGGGCAGCCCGGCGCGGGCGGTGATGTCCTGGAATTTGCCGTTTCCGAGGTTGCGGTAAAGGCTGTTGTGGCCGTAATAGGTCACCAAAAGATCGGGATGGCCATCGTTATCGAAATCGCCCACGCACGCGGCCTGCGCCCAGCCGGTGCGCGTCAGACCTGCCTGCTGGCCGACCTCGGTGAAGTGTCCGGTCCCGTCGTTTTTGTAGAGCTCCGAACGCGATGGCGGCCCGTTGGCGATGAAGATGTCGTTCGCGCCATCGCCATCGAAGTCGAAGATCGCCGCGCCGGTGCCCGTGCTCTCGAGGATGGAATCCTTTTTATCCTTGCCGCCGAAGGTATTGGGAACGGTCAGGCCCGATTGCGCGGCAATATCGATGAAGCGAACGGATGGGGCTTCCGCAGCAGCGGCAAGCATTACCGCGAGAATGAAGAACCGCATGGCTATCGGATTCCCATGTCCCGCAGGGCTTGCGCCGCCTGCCGGGCAACCGCGGCATCATTACCCCGTGCCGCCTCGCGGAATTGGGCCGCCGATCCCTCTCGATCCCCTTGGGCCGCGAGCACCGTTCCTAGGCGCAACTGGGCGCGCGCCAGATCGGGTTTCAGCGACAGCGCCGCCCGATACTCGCGGGCCGCTTCGGCCAATTCGTTCTTCCTCACGTGGAGGCCGCCGAGCAGCTCGTGCGCCTCGACCAGGCCCGAGTCCGCGCGCACGGCCATTTCGGCTTCCTTTTGCGCGTCGTCGAAACGGTCGGCGCGCACCAGCGCCAGGGCATAATCGTACAGGTACCGGCCGTCCGGATGAAGCTTGATGGCGCGCTCGAAGTCGAAAAATGCGTCCCGGAATTCTCCCTTCTCCGCCATGATCCGGCCGCCCAGATCCCACGCCGCGTCGTCGAAAGGATCGGTCCGCAGCGCATCTTTCAGCGCCGGCTCCGAATGGGTCACTTCCGCCAGCCGGCGGGATTGGTCCGGCAGCCACGGATCGAGCGTAATGGCCTTCTGAATTCTTTCCGCCGAGGAGGTCAGCACTCCATAGCGAAACCACGATTCCGGATCGTTGGGGGCGATCTCGACCGCACGCGCGAGAATCTGCTCTGCGTGCGGCGGGTCGACCGCCGCCAGGGCGCGCATAGCCCGCGCCGAATCGGGTCTGAGTTGCAACGCCCGCTGATAGGCGGCCGCGGCGTCCTGCGGCCTCCCTAAGAACTTCCATCCGTCGCCCAGGACCATGTAGAACTCCGCCTCTGGGGGTTTGATTTCGTCGATCAGCCTGGCCAATTCCGGCAACCCGGTCGCCACGTTGTTGCCCAGCCCCACCTGCGCCACCGCGCGGTACAGAGCGTTCTGCGGAGTCTCCGGTAGCGGGGAAGGATAGTAAGGCGCCACCGCGCCGCGATACTCTTCCGGCGGACGCTCCGCGAATTCGGTGAGCGCATTGGCAGGCGCGCGGCGCTGAATCAGATGATCGGTCATGATCACGTGCGGGGCATCATCCACGCGGCGTTTCGGCATATGACACGCAATGCAGCCGGCCGCCGTGGCCGTTACGCCCACCGGATGCGTTGACGTGTGGCACTGCAGGCAGACACTGGAATAATGCCGCACCGCCTCCTCGCCGCGAGGAATCCGATGCGGATCGTGGCACGTGGCGCATTCCAGTTTCCCGCCGCTTTCGAGGAAGCAGCGCGATTGCCGTAGCCGGTAAACCGAGCTGACCGCCTCGAATTTGCCTTCGTGCCCTGTGCCGGGGGCGTGGTCGAAATGAATCGCGAAGTCCGCCAATGGCTGTCCCGGAATATACGAAAACGTGCCGCGGTCGAATCGCTGGAGTACCGCCGGGATCCGCCCACTGGTGGTTTCGAGGTGGCATTGCATGCACACCTCCATGCGCCTCTCGGGACTCAGGGTCGCCGGATTGACCATGCTGGCGCGGCCAGCGGTTCGAACATGCTCGGCTCCCGGGCCGTGGCAACGCTGGCAATCGATGCCCTGTGGAAGCTCTCCGAGGAACACAGGATCGCTGCCGGGCGCCTGGTTGGCGGCCGGGATGTTCGGATAGCCGTTATGGCAGAACATGCACTTATAAGAGATGAACCTGCGGGTCTGCGGATGTGGCGTGTCGGACCCGGGCACCATGCCCCACTCCCCGCCTTTGTCGGGGTACCAGCCGAGTGGCAGTTCGATCAGCATGCCGCGCCCGGTCCGGTGCACATAGGAGCGGGCATGGTTTCCCGAGCCCATTACGTAATCGATCTTTAGCTCTTCGGTGTTGATCTCTTTGCCGCCCGCGTCCAGTTGCCAGCGGCGCTGGAAATACTGGCCGTTCCGGATGGTCATGGCGTAGTGGCTGTCAGAAAGAGCGTGGTAGTATTCGGGAGTCTTCGCATAGTCTTCAATCCTGTTCGCGGTTCCCGGTACAAAGAACGATCGGCCCATTCCGGTGCGCGCGTAGCTGGCGGCGATGTCCCGATGGCACCTGGCGCAGATCTTCGAATCTACGTAGATTCCAGGATCGGTTTGCGCCGCCAACGCGGGCAAGCCCAGCAACAGGACTACCGCAAACGGGGGGAAAAGCGCCATTAAGCCTTGATTCTACAACGCTTCCGAGTCCGCTCGTCGAAAGGCTTTCGGCGATGCCTCAGGCTTCCAAAATTCATAGCTTGCAGGCTCACCGTTTCACAATTGTGACGGAACACGAAAGCGTTTACTTTTTAACGCTAAAACTATTGATTCCCGCTTACGATCGTGGTAGTATCCCTCCCAGTCCGTCCTGCCCAGGTAGGAATTAGGAGGGGAAATGTATCGTTGCTTCACGGGGCTCCGAGTTGCCCTGCTGTCTCTGATTTGTGCGTGCGCTCTGTTGGCGCAACGCGATCTTTCAACCCTTGCCGGTACCATTACCGACTCTTCTGGCGGCGCCGTCGCCAATGCAAGCGTGACGATAACCGAAGTCGCCACAGGCCAGGTGTATACAATCCTCACCAACAGCTTGGGTGAATTCGTTCGCCCAGCGTTGAAACCATCCACATACATGGTCAGCGTCACCGCGCCAGGGTTCAAGAAGTCCGAACAGAAGGACGTACTCCTGACCGCCGGTGAACGTACCGGTATCACCATCACTCTCACGGTCGGCGATATCAACCAAACCGTCGAAGTGGCTGCGTCGGCGCCCCTGCTCCAGACGGAAAGCACGCAGATCGGCGCGGATCTGAACACCAAAATGGTTACCGACGTCCCCTTGGGTGGGACGCGCAATTTAACCTATCTCGCGCGTCTCTCGCCGGGCGTTGTCCCCGCCGAACAGGGTGCGCGCGATTCCGCTAACGGCGGATTCTCGGCCAACGGCGTTCGTTCGAATGGCCAGAACAACTTCCTGCTGAACGGAGTCGACAACAACATCAACACCATCGACTTCCTGAATCAGACTGCCTATGCGATCGCACCTTCGATCGACGCGATCAGCGAAATCAGCATTCAGACCAACGGCTACAGCGCGGAATATGGCCGCGCGGCGGGCGGCGTGATCAACGTGACCCTGAAGTCCGGCACCAATCAACTCCACGGCAGCCTCTTCGAATACTTGCAGAACCGGGATCTGGACGCGAATACGTGGACCAACAACCGGGCGGGGCAGCCTCGCGGACCCTTCCGGCAGAATCAGTTTGGCGCCGCGGCCGGAGGGCCGATCAAGAAGAACAAGCTCTTTATGTTCGGCAACTACCAGGGAACGCGCATCGCCGATTCCGGCGGTTCGGTCCCCAATCTCGGCTACTCGAGTTACACGACGCTTCCCACGGCAGCGATGAAAGCCGGCAATTTCTCCAGCATTCTGGGGCCATCCTATACCGGGACCGATGTCAACGGCAATCCGATCACCATCGGCAAGGGCATGATTTACGATCCGTCGTCGACCACCTACCAGACGAATTCCGCCGGTTTCCAGATCCCCGTGTCGCGGACGCCTTTCCCTGGAAATATCATTCCCACCAGCAGAATGGATCCGGCGTGGTCTAAGATCATGGCGCTCTACCCCAATCCCAATCAGGCGATCCTGACGGGCAATCAGCCGACCAACGATTATTACTACAACACTGCCGGAGGTCTGACCACCGATCAGGGAGACGGCCGCGTGGACTATCGCCTCAGCGATAAGGACAGCCTCTTCGGATCTTTGAGCTGGTCGAATACTTCCAAGACGGACGGTGCTCCCCTTCCCGGCGCTCTCGACGATACGGGCTTCAACGGCGCCGGTGAAATCGACCTCAGCCGCAACGCGCAGATCAGTTATACCCGCGTCTGGAGCCCGACCCTGGTGACGGAAAGCCGCGTCGGTTTCACGCGCCTGGTGACGTCGCGCATCGGGGCGAACCCGGGCACCGACCTCTTCACGCAATTCGGTATCGGCGGCTACGACCCCACCACGGCCACGGCCAACAACGGCGGACTTCCGCAGATCGGTTTCTCCAACGGCTATCCGACTGTGGGCGCCGTGGACTGGGTTCCGACCAAGGAATACAACAACGTTTGGGACTTAGTGCAGAATGTTGCGATCAGCAAGGGCGCGCACGCGTATAAGTTCGGCGTCGAATTCCGCTCGGTGAAGTTCCCGTTCTTCCAGGTCCCCGATCCTCACGGCAATCTCGGTTTCAGCAGCAACGAGACCGCGTTCCCGTCGGGCAACGGTGCCTCGAATGGTTCGAGTATCAGCAGTCTGACCGGCGATGCAATGGCTTCGGCCTTGTTGGGAGTACTCGACAGCGGCAACATTTCGACCACCAACTTCGTTTCGTCGCAGAAGGTGGCCTACGCGGGTTACGCTCAGGACGACTGGAAAGTAAACTCGAGACTGACACTGAACCTGGGTGTCCGTTATGAGTTGTGGTCGCCGATCGGCGAGCAATTTGGCCGGCAGGCGAACTTCGAAGTGCAGAGCAACACTCTCTTCATCCCGCAAGGCAATAACTGCAACGCGGCTCTGCCTCCCAACTTCGGGGCTCTGTTCCCGACCGTGACTGTCGACCGCTGCCACGTTTCGAACTATCTGACCCCTTGGGACAAGTTCGATTTCGGACCGCGCGTCGGCATCGCATACCGGCTTGCCAACAAGACCGTGGTTCGCATTGGATACGGAATCTTCTACGGCGGTGAAGAAAACCAGGGCGGCAGCCCCAACCGCGGCGAGGGCGTGCCGTTCAACGAAACCGTGAACATGACGCGCTACCAGGGCAACAGCACCTTTGTCGGTGTAGGCCAGTCGCAGTGCTTCAACTGCGATTTCTTCCCGAACGGCTTTGCGGGTGGATATCCGGCCAGTCCGTTCACACTCAACGCGGGCGTTTCGATGCGTGGCGTGCAACTGGATTTCCGGAATCCGCTGGTGCACAAGTGGAATATCGTCATTCAGCGCGAGTTGCCAGGTGATATGGCTCTCGAAGTGGGCTACGAGGGCAACCACCAGGCGCACCAGGTGATTCTCTGGAACTCCGACCCGTACCCGAACCTCGGCACTTTCAACACGGCGATCAGCGGGGCAAATTTACAGGAGATCCAGCCGGCCTGCTCGACTTGCCAGTCGATCGGCAACGGCCTTTCGATGACTTCGTCCTTCGGCTACGGCAACTATGCCGCAGGTTCGGTGAAGTTGGAGAAGCGCTTCTCCCGCGGGGTGCAGTTCCTGGCATCCTATGTCTGGAGCCACACACTCGCGGACAGCGGCACTCCGCTGAGCGGTTCGAGCAACCTGTCGCCGATTTCTCAGACCAACTATGGAACTGCGTACTCCAGCGCAGCATGGGATATCCGGCATAGCTTTACCACTAGCTTCAACTACGAATTGCCGTTCGGCAGGGGCAAACAGTTTGGCAGCAGCATGAGCCGTGTTGCCGACATGATCGTCGGCGGTTGGCAAGCCAATGGCATCCTGACACTTCGGACCGGCCAGCCGCTCACCGTGGCCGGCGCCAGTTGTCACGGCGTCTGGAACCGTTGCTTGCCGGATTACGCTGCCGGCTACACCGGCAATGGCAACACTCCACCTCCCGGCGGACGCACTCCCAACGAGTATTTCGATACCAGCGCGTATGTGGTCGCATACTCCAACCAGGCAGCCGGCATCGCCACCGGCGGCGACGTTGGCCTGCAGAGCATGACTGGCCCGCCCACGGAGACTCTGGATTTCTCGTTATTCAAGCGCATCCAAGTTAAGGAGCGATTTAGTCTGCAGTTCCGTGCGGAAGCCATCAATATGACCAACTTCGCGGTTCTTAGCGCACCTGACGTGAGCTTGGGCGACTCCAAGGCTCTGGGAGGAAACGGCAACTTCGGAGTCATCACCAGCGGCGTGACGGGAACCGAACGCCACATTCAGTTCTCACTCCGGCTGATTTTCTAACCGGCTCGAAAACCGACTGCAAAAACCGCTCCCTCACGGTCGCGGCTCCGATCAGAGCCGCGACCGTGAGGGAGCGGTTTTATAGGTGGGCTACCGTTCGCGAATAGCGACGATTCGGTCGGCCGCCAGAGCGGTCTCGACCTGCCTTCCACCGCCTGGCCAGGCGATCTCGACCTTGTCTACCTTAACCGCTCCGCCCACTCCGAAGTGCAAACGCAGATCGCTCTGCGACAGATAGCTTCCTCCGCTTCTTACTTCCGCCGTCTGCACGATCCCGCCCGCCGTCACCCGCACCCGTGCCCCGATCGCGCTACGATTCGATTTCACGCCTTCGAGCTTCAGCTCGATCCAGTGATTGGGTGACTTACTCGCAAGCCGCAGCAGCGATGGCGGCTCGTTCTGGTTGTTCACCAGAGCTTTAACCGACCCATCGTTGTCGTAGTCTGCGAAAGCCAGCCCGCGCGAGGAATGCCTCTCCAGGATGCCAGGGCCGGCGGATTCCGAAATATCGACAAACTTGCCGCGATCGTTGCGATAGAGAATCGCGCGGTCCCGGTAATGGATATCGATCTTCAAGCCGTCGACCTCCGGGAACGCGTGGCCGTTCACCAGCAGCAAATCGGGCCAGCCGTCGTTGTCGAAATCGAAGAAGCCGCATCCCCAGCCGACGAAGCGCGTGTTCCGGCCCATGCCGGCTTCCAAGGTGACTTCCTGGAACTCACCCTTCCCCAGGTTGCGATACAGGGTTTCCAACTCATCCGAGAAGTTGGTCCGGAAAATCGAGGGAATCCCCTCGTGCAGGTAGTCCGCCGCAGTCACTCCCATGCCGGACAGCGCCTTGCCGTCATCGTCCAGCGCGACGCCTCGAATCAAAGCCTCGTCCACGAACCTACCGTTTCCCTGGTTGATATACAGGATCGAAGGAGTCTGATCGCTCGCCACATAGATATCAGTCAGTCCGTCGCCGTTGAAATCGCCTGTGAGGACACCGAGTGAGTAGTTGCCATCGGGCTTCGAGACGCCGCTTTCATCGGAGACGTCGCGGAAGACGCCGCCCTCGTTGTGGTAGAGGATGTTGCGGTCAAAGGGAAGTCCGCGCGGGCCGCAATTCACGGCCAGCCCGCGATAGAAACAATAGGGATTGGCGCCCGGCTTCGGCGCGGTATTGAAATCGAACTTCAGATAATTCGCGACGAAGAGGTCGAGCTTCCCGTCATTGTCGTAATCGATGAATGCGCAGCCGGTATTATAGCGAACGCGATCCTGGGTGAGATGGACCTTCGCAGTGACGTCTTCGAACCGGCGCCCGCCCACGTTGCGATAGAGCGCGTTCTGACCCCAGTAAGTGACGAACAGATCGGTATAGCCGTCATTATCGTAGTCGCCGGCACAGACTCCCTGCGCCCAGCCTTCGCGAGTGAACCCCAGGGATTGGGACACGTCGCGAAACTTGCCGCCGCCTTCGTTGTGGTACATACGGCTGGGAGAGCCGGGGCCCGAGGCGATGAAGATGTCCGCCAGACCGTCGTTGTCGTAGTCGATGAACGCCACGCCGCTTCCGGTGGTCTCGATGATGAACTGCTTCGACGTGTCGCCGCCGTTGGGGATCGGGGTGGTCAATCCGGCCTGCCGCGCCACGTTGCGGAAGTCCGGATTCTGCGCCGCGGCGATTCCCACGCAGACCAGCGCGACAGTTCTTCTCACTTCTTATCGCCCAGCCGCTTCAGGAAATCCGTGAACTCACCCTCCGGAGGTTTCTGCAGTTTGTCGAGCTCGGCTTTTTCCCGCTGCGCATCGGCCGCCCGGCCCTCATTGCGGTAGGCCATCATGAGGTTGTAGTGCGCGGTCTCGTTGCGCGGCTGGAGTTTCACAGCGCGTTCGAGCAGCGCGATGGCGTCGGAATATCGCTTCGCGTCCGATCGCAGCTTCGCCACCGCAATCAGGGCCTCGGGAAAATCGGGACGCAACTCCGCCGCCCGCTCGAAGTGCGCCGCGGCTTCAGGCTTCTTCTGCTCGGCGGTGAGGATCTGCGCCACCTGGTACTCGGCCACCGCGTCCGAGGGGTTCAGCGATAACTCCGCTTCGAATTCCTTGCGGGCCTGGTCGAGCACCGCCGGGTCGTGCGATTGCTGCAGCAGCGCGCGCCCTAGGCGATAGTGGAGATTGATCGCTTTCGGATTCTTCTCGATGGCTTTGCGGTACTCGGCGATGGCTTCGGTGTACTTGCCCTGGGTTTCGAAGACTTCGGCCGATAGCTGGTCGACGCGATACGAGGACGGCGCCTTCTGGTACATGCGGTAGATGGCGTCGTTCCAGGCTTTCATGTGGTAGTCCGCGGATACATAGAGGACGTCGGCATCGGCGGGGAATTCTTTTTCGAGCTGCGCGACAATCGCGCCGGCATCGGCGAAGCGCTTGGCGGTGATGTGGCATTGGGCCAGCGCGAGGCCCGCCAAGCGCCGGTTCTCGCCGCTGAATCCCTTTGCGAGGTCGGGGATGGCGGCTTCGCACTCGCCGGTTGCAGCCTTGGTTAATGCCAGGAACAGGCGGGCCTGAGGGTCGCCGGGGGCCCGCTCGAGATTCAGACGCGCAGCCTGGTAATCTCCACGATGGAACGCGGCGATGCCGTCCACGACGGGGCTCGTCTGTGCCCCCAGTAATGCGGCGAATAAACAAAGCATGGCCGTAGCGCAGGCACTCGTGCCTGCCGCGTCGGCACTCATGCCGACGCTTTTCTCCGGCACCCCAAGAGGTGTCGAGACGAGTGCCTGCGCCACCTCGAAGGGACTAATGTCCGGCATCGTCTGTCATCAACCCCAGGTTGCCGAAGCGGCCCCGGTCGGTCGCATCGAAATAGCGGAAGCTCAACACCGGCGGGGCTCCGGGCGCAATCAGCATCGGCGGCGACAGCCGTTCCGACGGCAACTCGCTCATGCCCACCACGCGTCCCGATAACGTAATTGCCTCGATCAGCAGAGCTATGGTTGGAATCATCTAGCCTCCAATTCTCCGAGCGCCTTCGCCGCGGTGGCGTTTCCCGGCTTCTGTTCCATCAATTCGTTCAACACTCCGCGAGCCTTCTCCCGTTCGCCCATCGTAACGTAAACGCGCGCCAGATTCAGATACAGCTCCTCGTCATCCGGATTCATCTTGATGCCGTACCGGAAGGCGGCGATGGAATCGTTGGGCTGCCCCATCTTCGCGTAGAGCACTCCGAGATTGTTGATCGCGCCGGGATGGTCCTGCTGTGCCTCAATGGCCTGCTGGAACCAACGCCGCGCGCCCGCCAGATCGTTCGCGCCCGCCGCCAGCAATCCAAGCTGGTTCATGGCATCGCCGCACTTCGCGTCGAGGGCCACGGCGCGCTGGAACATCCGGCGCGCGCTCGCCTTGTCGTCCTGCTTGGCGTAAGCTTCGCCCGCCCCCACAAGCGCCGGTGGATAGTCGCTCTTCATCCCGATCACCTGCTGGAAGGATGCCAGCGCGTCCTGGTTGCGGCCCAGCTCCAGTTGAATGCGCGCCATCGCCTGCAACGCCTTCCAATTCCCGGGGCGTGTGCGCACCGTCTCGGCAAGATAAGGCAGCGCGCGCTCCGGGTAGCCCGCCCAATAGAAGGCCGCGCCCAGCTTGAAGTAATTTCGCCGCGGATTCAAATAATATTTGCCCGGGAAGGGAAGCGCGAGTGCGTGACTCCGATCGATCCGCGCCAGGTCGCCCCGCATCCCGGCAGCCGGGGGAATATCCGCATAGATCTTGCGAGCCCGGCCTTCGCCATCCACCAGCAGCACCAGCGGCAGCGAAAGATCCCTGCGGTACTCGAAGAGATATCGCCGGAACAGCGAATACGCGGCCGCCACATCGTCCTTCTCGACCTTCAGATCGATCAACTCGGCGGGCACTCCCGGAGGCATTTTCGGAGAGTCGCCGGCGTGCAGCACGACGAATCCCGATGTGCCCTTTGCGGCCCGGCGGACGGGCGTCGGCACGGGCTCGAGCAGCCAGGTGTCGCCAAAATCCGGATCGTTCTTCCCGCGTAGCACCGGCGCGGGCCATACCTTCCTCGTGCGAAATGGCGAGCGCGCAGGCTCGTGCGAACCTTCCACGATGGTGTAAACGTAGCCGGGGTCGAGAGCGCTCACTTCCTCGATCGCACCCGACGGCCATGTAATCTTCACGTGAGCTACAGGCTGCCCGGCAAGCCCGAAGTGCAGCCTCTTGGAGTGCTGCGACAGGAATCCGCTGCCCGCGCTGAGGTACTGCGCCTGGCCATTCACCTCCACGCGTGCGCCAATCGCATCGCGGTTCGATTTCGTGCCCCGCAAAGAGATTGCGATCGCTTTACGCTCGCCCACGCAATCGTTCTGCATGGCGCGAATCTGCGGCCCCAGCCGGTTCTTCAGCACCAGGTCCGGAATGCCATCGCCATCGAAGTCGGTGACCGCGAAGGTGCGGGTGTCGTCCGCGTAATCCAGGCCGCTCACCCCGGAGGCATCGCGGAACGTACCATCCTGCTTCACGTAAAACACGTTCGGCTCGCGCCCATTCCAGCTATAATCCTGGCGGATGAGTTGATTCAGCGCGTTCCATCCGTTCTCGTAATCGGCCGCCGCACGCTGCTTTTCCGGAGTCTTTGCCACCACCTGCCGCCAGAAAAAGCTGTTCAGATCCTTACTAGACCGGTTGGTCACCATGCCCGCGCCGATCAGAATCTCGGGTACACCATCCAGATCCCAATCGAATCCGCCGGAACCCCACGCCCAGCGGCCCATCTCGACTCCCTCCGTGGCGCCCGCCTCCTCGAACGTGCCGTCGCCCTTATTGCGATAGAGGCAATTGCCCTTCGTGTGACGCCGGAACGCCTCGGCATCGCGCGCCGCGGGCCGGAACGCCCGATCGCGGACTACACGCTGTCCCGCTGCGGTCCACATGTCGGAGACGTAGAGATCCGGCCGCCCGTCGCCATCGTAATCGAACCACGCGGCGCTCATGCCCGGACCGGCGCCGTCCAACCCCGCCTTCGCCGCCTCGTCGTGGAAGTGGCCGTTACGATTGCGATAAAGATTGCCGCGCCCGAAATCGTTGGCGACGTAGAGATCGGGCCAGCCATCGCCATCGAAATCGCACCACGCGGGCGCGAAGCTGAACCGGTCGTTGTTCTCGTTCATGCCGGTCTGGGCGGTCACGTCCTCGAACACCACGCCGGGCGTGCCGCGGTTCCGAAACAGAAAATTCGGCGGGCCGTTGCGCGCATCCTGATAGGGCGCGGGATATTGATATTGGTCCTCGCTCTGGAAGTAGACGTAGCAGCAGAGATACACATCCAGGCGGCCATCGCGGTCGAAGTCGGCGGCCGCCATTCCGGTGAACGAGCCCTGCGGCGTGGTTTTGAACGCGAACGCATCGCGTTGTTCCACGAACGTGCCATCGCCGCGGTTCACAAAGTAGAGCGGCCCCGAGGACCGCAGCACTACCGCGTCCTGGCGTCCCGAATTGCCGAAGTCGGCGAACAGAGCGCAAGTCGTTTCGTCGAGCACGCCCAGCCCCGAGCGCTCCGTAATATCCTCGGCGGTTCCATCTTCGCGCATCTTGTATAACCGGTTCGGCAGGCCGCCCGGCTGGCACACATAAATCTCATCTGCGCCATCGCCATCGATATCGGCCACCGCGATTCCCTGGTTCCCATAGACGTCTATGCCGCACGCCGAATCCAGCCGCGCCCGCCAGTACGGATTGCCCGGAATGAGTTGCTCGCGGAATGATTCCACGGCTCCGAACACATGCCCCGTCACATCGCGAAAATACGGTTTTGGCGACGTCACGACGTGCCCGGTGACGGGCTTGAAATCGGGCAGTTGCCAGACCCCGGTGTGATATTCCGTCTCCGTTTTGATTTCGTAGCGCACCCGTTCGCCGGGCAGGGTATAAAACCGCGCATCGTGAATTTCGCCCCGGCGCGCCACCCACGCGCCGAGGCCCGGAGGCGCAGCTTCCCGGCCCGCGAACACCCGCTCCAGGCGCGCTTCCAGCTCCATCGCGACCTTCTCGCCCTGGAACTCGTCCGACCCCGGATCGACATACCGCAGCACCGCGTCGTACGGATTGGGCTTCGCGTAGTGAACGGGAAACGGCGTCGACGCCGAGGCTTCCGAAGGCAGCAATCCGGCAGCGCTTACGGCCGCAATGAACTCGCGCCGCGTCATCGAATCGCTTCCTGCGCCTTCACCAGTTGGGCGTGTTTGTCGCGTTCGGCCTGGGCGGCTTCGTGCTTGCCGATGCGGTCGTAGTCGCGCGCCAGGCGGTAATGCGCGGCCGCGTCCGAAGGAGCCAGCGCCGCCGCACGCTCGAATTCCGCCGCCGCGTCCGCGAAGCGCTGCAACCGGTCCAGCACCGTCCCCATCTCAAAGTGCGCCGATGCGTCGCCGCCATTCATGGCGATCGATTTCTCGATCAGGCGCAACGCCATCTCCGGCGAGAGCGACTGCGCATCCAGAGCCTTGGCGTGCAGCAGATACGCCGTCGCGCTGGCAGGGTGCGCCGATTCGTATGCGGCGAACCGCTCGGCGACCTGCGGCAACCGGCTCGGAATCTGATCCAGAATCTTGCCCAGGAAGGTGTAGGGCTGTTCCGTTTCCGGCGCTATTTCGATGGTGCGCAGGAAGGCATCCGCGGCATCGTCGAATCGGCGCAGCCCGTAACAGGCCACTCCCAGCGCCAGTTCGAGTTGCGCGCTCTTCGGCAGGCGCGCCACACTCTCCTCGAGAATGACCGCGGCTTCCGCGAACTTCTGCTGATCGAGCAGCGGCTTCGCGGCTCCGAAATAAAGCTCGGTGGCGCGTTCGCGCGCCTCGCCATTCTCGGGAACCTTCGCGGAGTACTTCGCCGCCGCCTGCGCAGCTTTCAGTGCTTGATGAGTTTCCGAATAGTAAATGGTGAGGCCTTGGAGTACAGCGGGGTCTTCCGGCGCGCATGACGCCGCTTTGCCCGCGGCCTCTTCGGCCTCGGTATCCTTATGCAGTCTCCAGTATGTCTGGGAGAGCGCCACCCACACGCGGCCATCGCGTGGCGCCAGTTTGCTCGCCGCTTCCAGATTGCTTCGCGCCGCCGCGAGGTCGCCGCGCTGCAAGGCCGTCAGGCCGGCACGAAACGAATCCTCGAACGACGTAGAAGCCGCCAGCAGCAATAACAGGGCAGGAAGCATGGAATCGCCTCAGGCCAACCGCGCGATCAGGTCGGCCAGGTCGATGGGCGTATCGGAACGCTTGCCGCGTTCGAGCGTGGGCGCGATGGCTACCGCTTCGTCGTGATCCTCAAACCACGCGAGAAATGCCGACTTCTCCTCCCCCGGAAGCCGCTGTTGATTGAGCCACGTATAATAAGCGCCCATGTCGGCATCGATCAGCGAGCCCTGGGGATCCAGCTCCGGCTTGCGTTGATGTTCGGCCAGCAGTTCGTTCATCTGCTTCTCGCGCTGGCGCGGGGCGAAGCGCGTGACCAGCGTCAGGGGTTGGGCGCGGCGCAGCGCTTCCCGCGCGGCCCATTGAACGAACGTCGTCGAGAAGACCTGGGTTCCCGAACCTTCCGTCAGCAGACTGAGCTGGAAGCGGTTGAGCACTTCGTCGCCGCCGGAATGGAGACCGGCCTCTTCGGGCTTGATCTGGGCCAGCATGGTGCGGAACGCCTCGGGATCGAACACCGCCGCCTCGTAAGTTTTCTGCATTCGCTCCTGGAGCGTGGCGCGCGGCGCGGAGAGCGCATCGTACGAAATTCGCGTAACGCTTTTGGGCACGTCGAGCGAGGCGCCGCCATCGATATACCAATGGCCGTAGGGGACAGGATGCGCTTCCGCCCGCGCCGCAGCGGCCTTGAGCAGCACCTCGACGCCGCCCACGTGCTTGACTTGCGTGAAGTAAACGCCCTGCGGACCGAGCTTGCGGAAGAGGCGGTAGTCGTTCTTCGCCACTCCCTGCCCGATCACCGCGATGCCCAGCCGGTGCGTAGGCAGCGCCGGATCGGGAGCCGATGCCGAGGCCTTCTGAACGTAATCCACCGCCGCGGCGCGGAAAGCGTCGATCTGGTGCGTGGCCCACAGATGGGCGGAGAGCTGTTCCGAAAAGATGGCCGGGGAGTTCACCCAATCGGTCTTCTCCAGGTCGCGCGTCAGCTTGAGTTGCGCGAAGGCGGACATGGCCGTCTGGAACGGACCAGCCGCCAGCGTCCCCAGATACGCGAACTGCCGGCCCAGGTCCGCCCGTTCGGCCGGGAATTTCCAATCGTAGACGATCAGCTCGCGCAGCAGCAGCGGGAGGAATGCCAGCGGCAGACGTTGCAGCAGGGCGATCTGCTGAATCGCCGTTTGCCGTGCCTCGCGAGGATATCCGCTGAAACTGCCGGGCGTCAATTGATTCGGGAGCATGGCTCAGGCCACCTCCGCGATGGGTTTGCCCGTGGAGAGGCGCGCGTCGAAACCGAAGTATGCGCCGAGGGTCGGTATGAGGTCGGTCGACTCGACGCGGCGATCGACCACCACGTTCTGCTTGACATCCGGCCCGAGCGCCATCATCCACGTGGTGCGCGAAACCGCGTCGCCCGTGCGGTGGTGCTGGAAGCCGTTGCCGCCGGAATCGATGTCGGAGTCGCGTCCGAAATCCGGCAGAATGAACATCGTGGTCTTGTTGGCGTACTCGGGGTCCTTCTGGATGGCCTGCCAAAGTTCGGCGCACAGCCGGTCAGTGCGCTTGATGCCGTCGACGTAGAGCGAGAAAGTGCCCGAGTGGGCGATGTCGATATCGTGCAGGGTGATCCATAGAAGGCTGGGGGAGATCTGCCGCATGAGCTGCCTGGCGATGTACACGGAAAGCTCGTCGGGGCTGACCAGATTGCGGGCGTGGGCGGCGAAGTCGTCGACCGAGAGCTTGAGCACCGCGGCCATCTGGTCCAGCTCGATCTGGCGGCCGGCCAGCGAGGGTGCGTAGAGCGGCGTCTCGTAGTTGTCGCGCAGCAGGTGCTGATAGCGGGCGCCGTCGGAGGCCGAAGAGAGCGCGGCGGAAAGCAGGCGCTTCGGCAGGATTACACCCGCGCCAAGCCCGGGACCGTACTGCTTGTTACCGCTTTCGCCAATGCGCGCGAACCCATTGCTGGGCGCCACTACCCAGGCATCCGTTGCGGGGCGCTTCAGGTCTTTGCGGTAGTACTCGAAGACGGTTGGATTGTTGGGCGAGACGGCGGCAAAGTTATTGAAGGTTTCGTAGACCCCGGTGACGATGCTGGCAGTCGCCACGTAATGTCCGAGGATGCCCTTGTTGACCACGTTCGTCAGGAAAGTCGCCTGGGGGACAAGCTCTTTGAGGAGGTGCGGGATGTTCTCCTGCCCATCCGGCATGAAGGTTTCGTCGTCGCGCGCGCCCCCTCCAAAAGTGACTACCACGGCTTTGCGATTCTTCGAAGCAGCCATGCCGCGCAATGCCGCCGGGCCGAAGAATGCAGCGGCCGATCCGGCGCCGGTCACCGTGCGGAGGAAGTTCCGGCGGTTCAGGGAAATCGCCTGCGAGATTTCGTGCGGTTTGCGGCCCCTCAGGTCGGAGACGTGCATATAGGCCAAACGCTTTAAAGCTATAATACTGCAAAGTGGGGCAGGCCATCGTTTTTTGTGGCCTGCCTTGCCGGCCGCTTTGCAGAGAGCGTTGTCCAGACTGGCAAGCGGCAGACCCTCCCGCACGGCCGAGTCAAGGTAGGCGGCGTCATAGACGGTGAGCCCGTGACGATCAGCCATGCTGAAAAGGCCGTCATAGGAGACCGGATCGGAAAGCCGGATCGGCAAGCTCTTGATGGTCTGTAAGAACTCCTGGGCGTCGGCACGGGTGATACGCCTAGCGTCGCAACCCCATCGGCACGCTGTTGCGCACTTCATCGGCCCACAGGCGGGGAGCTATGGCTTCGAGCGGGGCGGACACCGCCCGGAGAACGGCGTTCGTGTAATCGGTGCGCTCGTCTGGAAAGCACCAGGCGGCAGCGAGCGAAGAGTCAATGACAAGGGAGGCCATTAGGGGCGGTCGTGATGGATGTAGTCATGAACGGTCCAGCCTTCGGGATCGGGCTTGACGCGTTTTTGCAGTTGGAGAATGCGGGACGCGGTTTCTTGAGGCGAGAGGGGCGCTTCCGTTTCGGCCAGCTTCCCCAACCAGTCTTCCAGCGTGAGACCCTGCGCCGCCGCTTTCGCTGTCAGCGCCTCCACCTGTTCATCGGGAAGTTGAATTACGGTCATGGCCCAAACTCCTTGCTCTCTCTTTCATGGTAAATGATATACGGTTTTCACGCGGCCGGGCGCGGTCTAGGAAAGGACCCGTGGAGACCAAAAGCGATACGATCGATGCATGGAGGCGATCATGGCTGGATGCAACGGGTACTCGCTCGCCGCGGCTCGAACCACAGTGAACCAAGTGCTTCCCTGCCTGATCCTCCTCATCGCGGCCTGGCACTTGTTCGCCCAGCAGGAACCCATCATCCGGCTCGACGTTCAGCAGGTGCTGGTCCCGGTCGTCGTGACCGATAAGAAAGGCCACCACGTCGGCGGCCTTCATGCCTCGGATTTCCACATCTTTGAGGATGGTGTGCCGCAGGAAATCGCGTCCTTCTCCAGCGACACTGCCGGATCGGTCGACGACATCGGCGCGGAAGGAATAGGAACAGTTAGAGCGAGAAGCGCCATCGTCCCGCGAGTATCCCGACCGTGCGATGGAGTACAAGTTTGGGCGCCGAAGTCAACACTGCCAGTTGCCTGTTGGTACCCAAAATACTGCCCTCCGCCGCTGGTCCCTCCCGAGGCGCTGGCGTCCA
This sequence comes from Candidatus Sulfopaludibacter sp. SbA4, assembly GCA_900290305.1. Classification (GTDB taxonomy): domain Bacteria; phylum Acidobacteriota; class Terriglobia; order Bryobacterales; family Bryobacteraceae; genus OMOG01. Next base: position 11,574 of record OMOG01000253.1, on the reverse strand, counting down.
TTGGTCCGGCGCCGGCGAGAGAGGCCGTGGCGCCGCCGCGCGAATCGATCGTATAAATTGGTTATGTTGCGCTCGGAGGCAACTTTCAACGCCTCCCGCAGCCCGGGCTCGACGTCTCTGGAATCGTCCAGCTTGAACTGGGGAGCGTTCGGCAGGTAAGCCGACACGGCGCGGTAGAATTCGCGCTTCGGTTCGATGTTGAATCCGCCGGAAACGAGGATCAGCGTGCGGCCCGTAGGCAGCTTCGCCAATTCCTCCACGACGCTGCGGAATTGTTCGAGCAGTCCGTTGGTGGGAGCGGTCCAGCGCCCGGCGTCCGCGTCGACGCTCTGCTTCAGCGTGTCTATCTCGGAATCGCAATTCCCTCGACTGGGTCCCGGGCCGCAAGTGCATCGCCTGCAAAACTCGTCCATGCGGCTGCGGATGTCTTGGAGTTGGGCCGACAGAGCCGAGGCGTCCAGCCCTGGCATCGCGCTTTGGAATGCCGCACCCCGAATTCTGCACCGTGCCATCGGCCTTAGGCAGCGTGAAAGCCTCCTCGTACCCGAGAAAGTCCTCATAAAATGCGCGCGCCTTCGCCAGGTCGCTGACGAAGATGGAGTAGTGGGCCACGCCGAGGACCTTCGGCCGCGCCGGGGGAGCCTGGGCGGAAAGGGACAAACACATCAGAAATCCGAAGAAGTATCGCATCGGTTTCAGGGTACGTCCACCGTGAAGCCGCCGCAACCTTCATGCCGGCGCTGGCCTTCCGGACGCTGGTCAAAGGCCCGGCTGAATGAACCACGGACCCCTTCCCGAGAGCGCGATGGGGATGTGCTTCTCCAGCACCTGCCGGCGGACCACCGCCCCGTAGACGTTGCCTTTCGCATCCACCCCAACGCCTTCCGCCCCGCTGTGCTCGGTGGTGGTGGACTCCATGTCTTCGATGAAGAAATCTACTCTGCCGGTCCTGGCACTACCGATCCGGATGCCCTTCTTCCACCCAGGCTGGTCCGGCCCCCACGACTCGGAATCGGCGACATACATCGTGTCGTCTTTCGCGATGGCAATGCCGCTCGGCCGGCCGAATTGCGTCCACGTGCCGAGGTAGCGGCCTTCCTGGTCGAAGATCTGGATCCGATTGTTCGACCGGTCGCCGACAAACAACCGTCCTCGGGAATCGAGCGCGATCGTGTGAGGGGACTTGAACTCACCCGGGCCGGAGCCTCTCTTGCCCCAGGCCTTGATGAATTTCCCATCCTTCGAGAACTTCGAGATCCGGTCGTTTCCGGGCGTTGGGCCGGAGTGTCCCTCGGTGACAAAGATAGCGCCGTCAGGCGCGACCGCCACATCGGTCGGCGCATCGAAGAGTCCCGGTTCCGCACTGGCCACGCCCGCTTTCCCCAGAGTCATCAGAACTTTTCCATCCGGGCTGAACTTGAAGACCTGTTGCCCTTTGCCGTCCTTTCCCTGCTCGTCGGTCACCCACAGGTTGCCTTCGCGGTCCACGGTGGTCCCGTGAGGGAATAGGAACATGCCCTCGCCCCAACTCTTTAGAAGCTTGCCGGAGGGATCGAACTTGAGGATGGGAGGTTCGGGGCGGCCGGCGCAGGAGTTGTCATGACAGCGATCGACGACATAGATGCTGCCATCGGGAGCAGCCTCCACAGCGGTGACTGCCGGCCAGTTCGCTCCACCAGGCGGATGGGCCCAGTCTCGCACGGTGCGATAGGGACTGGGGAGGTCATTCTTGGGTTGAACCTCGGATTGCGGCCAGATCCTCACCTGAAAGATCCCGATCGCCAACGCGACCACGAGCTTCGCGCGAACAGCATGCGGCATAGCAGCCCTTCCTCGGCGGGCACCGGGGATTATACTGCTTCGTGGCGCCACACAACGAGCAGGAAAGGCTGGGTTGCGAAAAATGGGCCCTCTACTTCTACACTCCGTAAGCTACGCCGGTCTCTGGGGGCAGGCGTTTCTTTCATTGGATCAGTTCATCGATAAGGCGGCGGATCTGGGCTACCAGGGCGTAATGCTGATGGCCAAACGGCCGCATCTTTCCGTCCTCGACTACGGACCGAAAGAATGCCAGCGGCTGAGAGCGAAACTGGAAGCGCGCGGCCTCCGCTCCGTCTGCATTGCCGGGTACACGAATTTTTCCGCCGACCTGGAGCACGGCGACATCCCGCATCGCGAAATCCAGACGCAGCACGTTACCGGCCTGGCGCGCATGGCGCAGGATCTGGGCGGCAGCCTGGTTCGGATCTTCACCGGCTACGAGAATACCGCCGCGGCCTACCACGCCCAATGGAAGCTCCTGGTGGATAGCCTGAGGGAATGCGCGCGCCGGGCATCCGATTACGGCGTTATCGTCGGCGTACAGAACCATCACGATCTCGCTGCGGGATACGAAACCATGTACGACCTGATCTGCGCGGTGAACGAGCCCAATTGCCGCGCCATGTTCGATGCCTGGGCGCCGTATCTCCACGGAGCGGACCTGGCCGCCGCCGCGAAGAAACTCGCCCCGCTCACCGTGCACACGACCATCGCGGATTATCAACTCCGGCCGCGCTACCGCTACGATCCGCGGGTGTGCAACTACGTTACGGAGACCCCACTCGCGCAGGCGGTGCCGATGGGGCAAGGCGACATCGATTATCGGCGATTCCTATCCGCCCTCTGGGACCGAGGATCGAACGCCAGTGTGGCTTACGAGATGTGCTCGCCATTACTGGCGGGCGGCGGCATGGAAGCGCTGGACCAGTACGCACGGGCGTTCCTGGAGTACATGAGCTCCACCGAGAGCGGTCCGAAGTAGCCTTTTTCGGCCAGTTTCCGCAGTATCCGGACCAGCGCGCAAACGCCGTCGCCGGGGATGAGCCGTGTGGTGCTATCCAATAATTCGCGGGGCCTGTCCGGCACGTCCTGGAAGTGCACGTGGGCAATGTCCCCGCAGGTGCGCAGAGTCTCAAAATTTGAACCATGTGCGACAAGTACCGGCGACAAGCACGCTGTGAATCGGCTATCCTCTCCTCATGTCATCCAATCTGCAATACCGCTCTCGCGCTGTTCGCGCCATGGTGCTCTTGCACGAGGAGCATCTTCGCCGATTCGTCCACGTTTGGAGGCTGGCCTTGACGAGCTCAGTGAGCCTGCCACCGGCCGACGACCCCTCCTATGCATCGCTCGAAGCATTAGGACGGCACGTGCTGTCCGCGGCCGGCGGCTACATGATCTGGATGTGCGGGGTGTTGGCGTTGCCGGACCCCGGAATCCGGTCTGCCCCGGACGCGTCTGCCATTATCCGCGATGCGGACGACTACATGGAGCATGTCCTGGAGCGGTGGCGGGCTCCGCTGACGGAAGTGCCCAACGAAAAGTTGGGGACTCCCGAGTACCCATCGCGATGGCAGACGCGTTACTCTATCGACTCGATGTTGGAGCATGCTGTCATGCACCCCATCCGCCACGCCTTTCAGTTGGATGAACTGCTCAAGGATCTTTAGAACCTCGGCCGAGCAGGTGGCGTCTTAGTGAGAACGCACAGAACGGCCAGCACGAGGGCGCACTGTGCAGTCGAACGTGGGACCGCACTCAGCGGCTGTGCCATTGGTATTGATTCCACATGGCTGAGAAACGCCCTGCTCGTTGAACTGGCCCGGCGGCGTTCTGCCAGGATTGTGGACGATATGTGGCGATATGCGGCCAATCCTGATGCCGCGCAGCCTTAACCCATTCGCATCCAATAAATTAGGGGCGCGTGCACAGATTGGACCACATATCGCCACATCTCGGGCACAAGCCACTTTCGAGGAGTGCCCTTCCCTTTCGGTAAACGCTACGGCGTCAGCCTGGATCTATTCCGCTGTGCAGCCAGCAAATGTCGGCATCGGGCGTTTCCCGTCAACTTGAACTACGGAATCGCGCGGCTTGCCCGAGTTCCGGATGGCGCGTGATCTGACCAATAAGGACGTTTTCGGCGTGTTAACGTCAGCCTCGCCGCGCTGCCTCGATGGCGGCGATGTCGATCTTCTTCA
>OMOG01000253.1:0-7542 GCA_900290305.1 Candidatus Sulfopaludibacter sp. SbA4 | reverse complement strand
GCCGGAACGCCGGGCCGCCGTTGAGACCGAGACAGGGAATGCCCAGGACGGTGAACTCCACCGTCAGCACATCGCCCTTCTTGCCGCCCGGGTAGTCACCGGGAGCCTCGTGAACAGCGGTTACGTTACTGTCCGGAAAGGTGACGGCGTAGAAGCGCGCCGCCTCCTGCGCGTCTTTGTCGAACCAGAGGCAGATCGTGTTCTTTGGCTTCATGTTCGTGTGCTCCTTGTGCTCGATCAGGGCGAAGGCCGCGGTCTTTGCGTCGGTCCGGATCGGCGACCCACCAGTTCATCTGCCGATCTGCTGCGGCGAAGTCTCAAATTGGTCGCCACCCATCCTCTTCTAAATCATATCGCTGGCAGGGATCGACTTCGAGATCCGAAGCGATGACAGGCCAATTTCCGAATGATCCCGATCCAGGCTCCTCCTGGATTTCCCAGTCCCGTTCTCGGCGCGGGTCAGTTCCGTCAACCGCCGAAGGCCTGTTCTTTGGTGGGAGTGGAAGAGCAGGCGATATCATCCACGCGCGGGGTGGTTTTCCATCATCCGCACCAAATGTGCGCATCGTGAGATGGGGGCGGCTCCTGCGGTTTTGACGCGACCCGTTCGAGCTTCTGGCGGAGATATTCCTCTCCAATTACGTTCAACCGGCCTTGTATGCCGGCGAGGTTCTTCGTCAATCCTGCATACGTCATCTCGAATTTTCAACCCGACGCCGTGGGGGCTGAAGCTCCGCACCACAAGGCGTGCAAAGCTCAGCCAAATGAGGACCCTCCGGGTTTACGCCGGGAAGAGATTCGTCATCCACGCAGTCCAGGCGGACTGGTCGCGCGCCACGACGGCCGCTGCCGTGTCGCCGTAGAGATAGAAGCTCACTGTGACGTATGCTTTCTCGCCGGCGGGGCACGCGGTGGCAAACACCGTACCCGGAGCGGGCAGATCGACGCGTAACAGCGTGTGTGGTTGCCCGGCAGCATTGACTGACTCCACGATGCCGCTCAATGGAGGGGCACCGTCGCCCGCATCGCGCCGCTCGCCCGGCGCTGCCCCCGCGAGATTCAGGGCACCCGCGAGCTTCTCCCATGCGCCCGAGGCCGCCGGCATCGCCAGGAGTTGGATTTGCGAACTCGGCTGGCCGGGGAAGTGCTCCAGATACAGCCGCAGAATGCGGAAGAATGAGGGCCAGCCGGATTCGATACCAGTCAGTTGATCGTCCCAATCGTCGGTTTCGGCGAAGAGGCTGTGCACCACGCGCACTATGCATGTGCCACCGCCGCGGGCCTCCACAGTCCATTCGGTGGCCACGGTGGGCCCGTTCGGCCCCCAGGAATCTTCCTTCGCGAAGCGATGCGGCGCGCCCCATTCGGTGATCGTGGCGTCGGAGTCCATGCCCCCTCCGAAGTGGTGAGTGACGGTGCCGCCGAGGCGGCCATCGACCTCGGTGGGCACAAACCATGCGCTCACGCCCGGACCGGTGGCGATTGCTTGCCACACCTGTTCCGGGGTGCCCGGTACTTCCACTTCCACCTGCACCGAACGGCGTCCGTTCGCTTCTTTCTTTATGCTCATGCTGCGGTCTCCTTGTTTTTTTGGGGTAACGGGTGCGCCACCAGAACGAGGCGGTGCGTGCGTCCGCCCAGGGCGGAAGCGTCATGATAACGTGCCGCGAGCTGAGCGATCGCGGCGGTGAGTTCGCTGCTGAATTGCGCGCGCTCGGCGGCCGAGCGGAAGCGGATCTCCGTGTCGATCGAGAGCGTGGCGAGGCGCTTGCCGGTTTCCCGCGCGCGGGTGGCGAGTTCGCTGACTTCGCGGACGACACGGGCCGCCAGCGCGATCAGATAGCCCGCCGACAGGCGGTCGCGACTGCGCCCAGGGTCGGACGCCGCGGGGCCCATGGCGGCGGGCGACACTACGTAAGACGACGCGGTGGCTTCCACCAGGCGCTCTGTGATGCCGCCCCACTTGCGTTCGCTGGTTGGGCGCACCAGGTGGTGGCTCTCCAGGGCGCGCAGGTGGTAGTTCACTTTTTGGCGTGGAAGGGAGAGGCGCGCGGCCAGCGTGGCCGCCGACGCGGGCTCCGACAATTCGGCCAGGAGCCGCGCGCGAACCGGGTCGAGCGCGGCGGCGGCGGCCTGCGGCGACTGTATGACCTCGACATCCAGCACGAGAATATTAGAACATTGACAAATTAAGTTGTCAAGAAAAAAACCGCGACGCCGTGGGCCCCACTGCGGCGCTCGAAGGGGGCCCGGCCCGGATCGATTCCGACCGTTACCAGATCGGCGCGAAGGCGGGAGATGCCGTCAGCAAAAAGATGACTCCTGATCCTGAGGTCCTGCAGTTTGCGGCCGACGAGGGCAGGGTGCTCGTATCGTGTGATGTCAGCACAATCGCGCGCCATTTCGCCACATTCGTTGCGACACAGTCGTCACCGGGCGTCTGTGTATGGAATACCTGGCCTTCGCGGCCGGCCCGGAAGTACGGTAAGCTGGGAATCGGAGCGCATAGGCCATGGCTGATTTGCCAACCAACGAATACGTGGAGATCCGTGAAGGGAGCTACTACTTCATCGTCGGAACCCGAATCGGTCTCGACGTCCTCGTTTACGCCTATCGCCGTGGAAAGACGCCGGAAGCGCTCCTTGAAGCATATCCTTCCATCGGCTCTCTGGCAAAGGTGCACGGGGTCATTGCTTTCATTCTGGAACATCCCCAAGCCGTCGAGTCCTATTTACGGGAACTGGACGCGCTCTGGGACAAATTCCGCAAGGAACATCCAATTCCCGATGACATGATGGAGCGTTTTCGTCGCACACAGGAAGAACTAGCGCGGCGATCCGCGTGAGAATCCGGTTTCAAGCGGACGCGGACCTGGATCCCGACATCGGACGGGGCATACTCAGGCGAGAGCCGGCAATCGATTGGCGCCCGGCTAAGGGATTCATCGCCGATGCGACTCCGGATCCTGAAGTCCTGCGGTTTGCGGCCGACAACGGAAGGGTCCTGGTATCAGGCGACGTCAGCACAATTCCGCGGCACTTCGCGGCGTTCATCGCGACTCGCACATCACCGGGAGTCATTCTGATCCCATCAAGAGCGACGGTCGGCTACGTGATCGAAAAACTGCTCCTGACTTGGCTATCCTGGATCGCTGAGGACATTGAAAACCAGATCTGGTGGCTGCCGGGCTGAGTCGCTGCACGCCGGCCGGCCTGGCGGCTCAACGAATCCCGCAGTCGGTATTCCACCAGTCCCCACCAATCGTAGCCGGTGCCGCAGGATCACCGCATCGCCGCAGGGTCCGTGCAGTACTTTCCGATATCCACCTAACGGCCTTAATCGTCGTTAGGAACTCCGAACTCGGCTAGGGTGGGATAATGCGAGGGTAGGGAGATTTGAATGGGCAAGATAGAACGGCTTATGCTCCGGCCAGGCGTTTGGCCGCCCAGAATGGTTTTTTGCAGCTCTGGAGGAGCTGGCGACGTGTATGTGCGGCAGTCGACCAGGTCCGCGGGCATCTCTCCATTCGGATGAATAGTTTTGACCGGCGGTGGGAGCACATTTAGGGAACATCGGATAAATAGGTACATCTCCGATTCTGATCACAACTACTTTGGATACGACTTGTTTTTCGAATCCGCCGGGCCCGAAACACTATACCGTCTTGCCTTTGAGCCGTTGAGTGTTAAACCAGGTCAGTTTCTGCCTGCTCAACTTGCCCATTTGCCCCGAGGGCTGGAGCTACCGCTGGAAGAACTACCGCCGCCGCAAGTTCTGAGGTTAGGACATGCGTTGGAATTTAGCGTCGCGACGGCAGACGGGAAGTACAAGGTCATCGAGCGGATTGAATTCAGTAAGCCTTCAGGCGGCAGTTCCCGATAATGGCGTAAAAACGGCGTTACCGGACAAAACCAGTCCTCAAAGCGTCCGGCGCAGGTAATGGACGGTAACCCCACTTTAATGCCGTTATCGGACAGAACCGATTCGTGCACGGCGGAAGTAACTAAGCGAAACTTCCCGCAACGGCGAGACGAAATCCGGATTTTTGCATTACCAGAAGCGGGCAATACAAGCGCAGGTGGAACTTGACATAGCACGGCGATACAATGAACCGCGTGCTACAACATATCGCGTTTTTCCTGCTGGCGGGGACGTTGAGCGCACAGGGACTACCAACGGCCATCGGCGTTTCGCCAGCATCCGGGTACTCTGAGTACATGCAGTTCACGTTTTCGTTCTCGGATCCGAACTCTTGGCAGAATCTCACAGTCGTGGACGTCCTGATCAACTCCGCGGTGGATGGGCGGGGGGCATGTTACTTTGCGTTCGTACCGTCAAGTGCGAGTTCGGGATCGCTCTTTCTGGTGGACGATGCGGGTGACGCGGGCGGGCCGTACGCCGGCCTGGTACTACCGGGTTCCGGCACGGTGAGCAACAATCAATGCAGCATCTCTGGCGCTTATCCCGGCTTCAGTTCCGTGGCGGCCAATGGTGACACGCTCGCACTGACGCTGGTTATTCACTTCCTCTCACCTGCGTTCGCTGGCTATAAGGTGATTTACATGGCGGCGCGTGAGGCGCAACTCAGCTCAGAATGGCAGGCGATGGGGTCATGGATCGTTTCAGATGCCTCCGGCTTTCCGCAGCCTGGCGGGCTGTACATCGATCTCGATCCTCGTCCGAGTGGAATCGGACCCTCGCAAACCTATTCGCTCGTGTTTGGCGATTACGGAGGGCAGGCGATCACAGTCTCGAACCTGCTGATAAACAGCGCGGCGGACGGAACCGCCGCGTGCTACGTGGCGCTAACCATGACCTCCGCGACTTCCGCGACGGTTTCGCTAGTCGATGATGCTGGTGACGCGGGCGGGCCGTATGCTAGTACGACCGTGCCCGGCTCGGGTACGGTGTCGAACAACCAGTGCTCGATCTCCGCACAGGGCAGCACGTTCTGGTCAGATGGGAACTTCTGGCAGGTGACGCTGGCGGTAACGTTGAAACAGAGCTTCGCGGGAAACCGGGTGGTATATGTCGCGACCCGGACGGCACAGAAGAATTCGGGATGGCAGGCTGTGACGACCGTATCGCCGGCGGCTCCAACCGTCACTAGCGTCCTCCTCAACTACCCGCTCAACCCCGGATCGATCACGGTGACGGGCAGCAATTTCCAGCAGGGTGTTGCTTGCCCGGCGGTCTGCGGCGCTATCTGCACGCAGCCGAGCATCATCTCGCTCAACAACACGGATATTCCAACGACAGTGGTGAGTGCAACAGAGCTGAAGGGGGTCCTGCCGGCTTGGTTCGGTGCGTCGTCCGCGTTGTCCGGTGTCGTCTTCCCTATCATGATCAAGAATCCCGTGCAGACCCAGTGTCAGCGAACGCAGCTTTACTACAGCCCAGCGGGCAGTGGCATAGCCGGGCCGCCCGGCCTCGGTGGCGGATAGAGACCTATTTGGCCAATGACACTCGACCGGTGCGCCCGCACAGCACCGCACGTCCGCATATCGGACAATAAACGGCGTTATCGGAAACTTGTCTCTGATGGGCAACTGCCCCTTTAACGGTCCTCGGCAGAAATCCGCGCCGAAACCGACCCTTGGCGCGGGCAAGTTCGCGGCACTCACTTTCCCGCGCTACTGAGCGGTATTGGGCTGTCGCCTGCTTCAGCCCAAGGAACAGAGCCCCCCGCACCCGGACTCCGGCGGGCCGGCCGCACTACCACACGCCCCACCGCCTCCATGCCGCCGATGCTGTTCGCCCGAAACGGGCCGGATCCCCCTAAATCCAACCCCTCGGGAAATCCCGGTCCCAATTTTTCAAAGAATATTTGCTCTTTGTTTTCAGCTTTTTGACTCTTAAAATCCAGTGGAATGCAATCGGGCGGGTGTAGATTTAAATCAGGAGGGGAAGAACGTTCTTCCCCAGTTCCACACCGCAAGCCTGCTTGCGGTTTTTTCGTTTCTTGGGGAGATCTCATGCAGTCAAACCTCGCTCGATGTGTCGAATTCCCTGTCCTGCCCGGCGGGACGACTGACCCTCGCCAACCCGGGTTTCTCCAGGCAAGTCGTCAATTTTCCACACTCCAACCCGTTGAGTCTGCAATCGAAACCAAGAAATTGGGTTCGACTCCCCAAAATGCATATCCGACCCGCCGCCGGCGTCTTCTGCTGCCGCCCCGGATGGCCGACGGTGGCCTCCTGAGCCAACCCGCGTCCGGCCCAGGAGCCCGCCAATTTTCCACAGTCGAACCCACTGAGTCTGCAATCGAAACCAAGCAATTGGGTTCGACTCCTCAAAATGCATATCCGACCCGCCGGCGGCGTCTTCTGCTGCCGTGCCGGATGGCCGACAGTGGCCTCCTGAGCCAGCCCGAGTCCGGCCCAGGAGCTCGTCAATTTTCCACAGTCCAACCCGCTGAGTCTGCAATCGAAACCAGGAAATTGGGTTCGAATCCCCAAAGTGCCTATCCGACCCGCCGCCTGAGTCTTCTGCTGCCGCCCCGGATGGCCGGCGGCGGCCTCCTGAGCCAACCCGAGTCCTGCCCAGGAGCCCGCCAATTTCCCACAGTCCAACCCACTGAATCTGCAATCGAAACCAAGAAATTGGGTTCGGCTCCCGAAAATACATATCCGATCCGCCGCCGGCGTCTCGTGCTGCCGTGCCGGATTGCCGCATACCGCCAATTTTCCACAGCCCAACCCACTGATCCCACAACGAAAACTCAACAAATGGTTTCGTTTGGTAAAAAAGCCCGCCACCCTCTACCGAGCCACCTCGGAGACGCAGGTGAACGTGAAATACCACGGCGTGAAGATCGGCGGATTCGCCCCGATGTTGAACCGGATGGTAATTGGCTGCCCGGTCGCCGGGTTCTTCTGCACCGTCTGCCGCGCACCCGCTGTGGAGTCCCAATCGATGGTCGACCCGTTGCGGCGGCTGGCATCGCCTACAAAATGGAAGACCGACCAAAGGCCCGGGATGGTCGTGATCTGGGCTTGGAAACCACCCTTGTAGGTGACGGTCAACGTGACCCCCGAGGGACTTCCCGGCCACGTATAGTTCTTGGGAGTCGTGGCGGTGAATACACCGTTCTGGCCATCGATCGCCAGAGTGACTTTATCCATATCGGGAGTCACTATGGGAGTGACTGTGTAATTGAAGTGCGGGTCGGGAGATCCGCCGGCGAAGGCCGCATCCGAGAAGGCCGCGGCGCGGTTGATCCAATTCAGGAATACGGGTTGGATTGCGACGGTACCGCCACCCACGGCCGTGTACCGGGCGCCCTGCTTACTAAGGTATTTGGGGACCAGCTTGCTGTTGACAAACTGCCAGATGGCGCCATCGTTCGGTTTGAATGCCGCATCGATCTCCGGCAAGGTAGCTTCGATGGGAACGTTCTTGAAGGGATATTTCGACAGCACGGGATTGATCTGGTTGCAGACCGCCCTGCCGCCGGCGTTCAACTCGGCCGCGCCCACGCCCTTGAGCAGGCGCTCGGCGTTGGTGATCGGCTCCGTGAGAAGAGTCTGCATCGTCTGCTGG
>OMOG01000223.1 GCA_900290305.1 Candidatus Sulfopaludibacter sp. SbA4 | reverse complement strand
CGCTCGCTCGCGCAGCGCATCAAGGCCCTCGAGAACGTTCCCACCGAGCCCACCCAGCTCGCCACCGAAAACCTGCAACGCCACCTCAGCGTCTGGGCCAAGGGCGACGTCCTCTATAACGCCACCCGCGAAGAGCAGCTCGCCGAGTTGAAGAAGGTCACGCTCGACGACGTCAAGAAATTCCACGACCAGTTCTACGGCGCCAACTACGGCGTGTTCGCCGTCGTCGGGCCGATCGATCAGGCTGCCGTCCAGAAGGCTGCCGCCGAGCTGCTCGGCAACTGGAATACGCCAATGGCGTATAAGCCCATCGTCGCCGCTTACAAGAAGCCGCCCGCCGCCATCAACCAGAAGATCGAAACGCCCGACAAGGCCAACGCCCAGTTCGAAGCCGGCCTGCGCTTCCAACTGTCCGAGAACGACCCCGACTACCCGGCCATGCTGCTCGCCGGCTACATGTTCGGCGGCCCCATTACCTCGCACATCTCCGACCGCATCCGCAACCGCGAAGGCCTGAGCTACGGCGCCAACGCGCGCGTCGCCATCCCCGTCGAGGGCGATTCCGCCATGCTCTCCGGCACGGTAAGCCTGAATCCGATGAACGGACCCAAGGTGGAATTCAGCTTCAAGGACGAGCTGGCGAAGACGCTCAAGGAAGGCTTCTCCGCGGCCGAAGTCGCCGCGTCCAAAAAGGCGTTTCTCGATTCGCGTATGGTCTCCCGCTCCACCGACGCGGCGCTGCTGACCGCGCTGGCCTCGCACGAACAGGAGGGCCGCACCATGAAGTGGGACGAGCAAGTGGAGCAGAAGATCGCCGCGCTCACGCCCGACCAGGTCAGCGCCGCCTTCCGCAAGCACATCGATTCCGCCGCCCTTTCGATCGTCAAGGCCGGCGATTTCAAAGCCGCGGGAGTGTACCAGTAGTGGCACAGGCATTCTTGCCTGTGTTCTTCAAGTCACTCCGCCAGTCCCAGACGCCGCAGCAGTTTTTGAAACCGAGGCTCCGCGCGTAACGGGTCGAACGTGGCATCGACCTTCAGTATCGTGGTGAATATGGAATGCTCGTCGGCGGTTTTCTCGAGACCGTCCAAGGCCTGCTGCTTTTCTCCCAATCCCAAGTGGATCAGGGCGGCGCCCCAGGGCGAAACGTTCGAGTGCTTGCCATCCTCGAGCGTTCGCAGCAGTCTCCGCGCTTCCTCCGGCTTGCCGGAAATCGCGGCCACCCAGCCCAGGTATCCGACGGCAAAATGGGCCTCGGTGGCCTGTTGCATCCGCTGGAAAGTCGCGGTGGCCTCGGCGAACTGCTTTTTCGCCGCGTGCGCGCTCCCCAGGGTTATGTAACCGGGAATGATGTCGGGCTGCTGTTCCAGCGTCGCCCTCGCCTCTTCGATCGCACGGTCATACTGCCGGCCGTAATAGTACGCTGTGGCCAGATCGAACTTCAATGAAGCGTAAAGAGGATCCAGGGCCAGGCCCCGGTTGATGATGCTAATCGCCTCCTGGTTCCGCCCCAGCACCATCAGGGGCCAGGAGTACCAGTCGTAGATGACGACATCGTTCGGGTTCAGCTCGAGCGCTCGCTGAAACTCTTTCAGCGACGCGGGCCAGTCCGCATCGAACTGATATTTGACAATTCCTAACGAGGTGTGGGCTTCCGCAACGTTCTCGTCCAACTCGATCGCCTTGAGCGCTGCCTGCTTCGACAGCGGCATGGCCTGCGATACGGGAAAGACCTCCAGAAACTGGCCGACCATGTATGCTTCGGATATTCCCGCGTAGGCCCGCGCGTAACGCGGATCCGCGGTGAGCGCCTGCCGGAAGTAGTCGAGTGCCTTCTTGGTCCCGTCCGGCGAGTACTGGTTGAGATGGTAGCGGCCCTGCAGGTAAAACCGGTAAGCCTCGCTGTTTTCGGTCGGACGTTTGGAGGCGCGCGGGGCCTCAGCGCGCTCCAGCCGCGCGCGCAACTTCTCGGCAACGTCTTTCGAGATCTCATCCTGCAGCGCCAGGATGTCGGCCAGCTTGCGGTCGTAGCGCTCGCCCCAGATCTGTCCGTTGTTGCGGGCGTTCACCAGCTCGGCCGAGATCGAAAGCGTGTCGGCGCGCTCGACCACGCGGCCCGTGAGCACGGCCTCGACGCCGAGCGCTTTGCCCGCGGTCTGCGGGTCCGTGTCTTTGCCCTTGTAACGGAACACGGCGCTGCGGGAGATCACCGTCAGGTTGGGAAGCTGCGAGAGGCTGTTGATGAGCGCCTCGGTGATGCCGTCGCTCAGATACTCGGTGTTGGAATCGCCGCCTGCGTTGGCGAACGGCAGCACCGCGATGGAATCGATCCGCCCGCCGCGGCCGTAAAGCATCCACAGGAGAACGGCCCCGCCGCCCAGCACCGCGAGCAGTGCCGCCGCCATCCAGGTCCGCCGCGTTTTCGGCGCCGGCGCGGCCGTCGTCACGGAGCCTGTCGAGGTGTCACGCCGCAGGTTGCGCAGGTCGACCAGCATCTCGCGCGCCGACTGGTACCGCCGCTCCTTGTCCTTCTCCAGACCCTTGCGAATGATGCGCTCCAGCTCGGGCGGCACGTTGTAGTTGAAGCGCGCAATCGCCTCCGGCTGCGATTGCAGGATCTGCTGCATGGTCTCGGCGGCGGTCGGAGCCGTGAATGGCGCCCGGCCCGTAGCCATCTCGTAGAGCACGGCCGCAAAGGAGAAGATGTCGCTGCGCGTGTCCACCTCGCGGCCCAGCGCCTGCTCCGGGCTCATGTACCGGATCGTGCCCATGACCACGCCCGGATCCGTGAGGGCCTGCGTGGCCATCTCGCTGGCCGCCGATGCCGGCGCGGCTCCCGGCGCCAGCTTGGCCAACCCGAAATCGAGCACCTTGGCCTGCCCCCGCGGCGTGATCATGATGTTGGCCGGCTTGATGTCGCGATGCACGATCCCCTTGCCGTGCGCGGCATCCAGCGCATCGGCCACCTGGATGGCGATCTCCAGCATCGGCTCCACGGCGAGCGGCTGTCCCTTGATGCGCGCACTCAAGGTCTCGCCTTCCACGTACTCCATCGCCAGGAATCGGACGACTTGTCCGGTCGGAAGAACTGGGGCCTCGCGAAATTCGTAGATATGGGCGACGTTGGGATGATTCAACGCTGACGCGGACCGCGCCTCCTGCGCGAAGCGGTTCAATCGCGCCCGGTCCGTGGCCAGGTCGGCCGGCAGAACTTTCAGCGCGACGGTGCGCCCAAGCTCCGTGTCCTCCGCCAGGTAGACCTCGCCCATGCCGCCCGCGCCCAGGCGCGAGAGGATGCGATAGTGCGAAATGGTCTGCCCGTCCAGCATTTTTCAGAGTACTGCCAAGCCTCACCGCAAATGGCGCGATTTCAGATACGCAATCAACTCTGCCGGGTCGTCTGAAATGATCGCGTCCACCTTGGCCTCGATCATCCGGTCCCAATCGGCCGGATTGTTCACCGTCCAAGGCACCACCTGCAAGCCCGCCTGGTGCGCCGCCGCCACTTTTGCAGGAGTCACCAGCCGGAAATTCGGTGAGATGATATCGGCCTGCGCAGCCGGAAATTCGGTGAGATGATATCGGCCTGCGCTTCTTTCGCGATCGCGGGGAAGTCGCGCTGGTCGAACTCCGTGAGCGCCGAGAGCCGTATCTCCGGAGCCAGCTTCTTCATCGCCACCAGGGTGCGGAAGTCGAACGACTGCAGAATAATCCGCTTCTCGATCTGGTACTCGCGGATCTTCGCCAGCACCATCCGCGAAAACTCCTCGGGCGAGGGAGTGTATTGCGGCTTGTCCGGAAAGCTCTTGGTCTCGATGTTGTAATCGAAGCTGCCGCGCGGGGCCAGCTTGAACACATCGTCGAGCGTGGGGATGCGAGTGCCCGGCACCGTCTGCTGATTCGCGAAGAGCGGATTTCGCACATTGCCGCAATCCCACTGGCGCACCTCCGCGAGCGTCAGCTCGTGGATCACCGCCTTGGGTTGCGGCCCGTTGCAAACGGGGCCTTCCAGGATCGGGTCGTGCGAGATGACGATGACGTTGTCCTTCGTCACCGCCATGTCCATTTCGAGCGCGTCCACGCCCTGCCCGATGGCGTATTCGAAAGCGGGGATCGTGTTCTCCGGCCTGCGGGCACGCGCGCCGCGGTGCCCGTGTACCAGGATCTTCGGCGTCTGTGCCTGGGCGGGCATGTGATACAGCATCGCATACACCACCACCCCCGTGACGCTGACATACAGCCAGATGGGCAGCGTCCAGCGCGCGATGCGCCGGTGTTTGTCGTAACGCGCGGCCAGTCCGCGCCGCAGCGTGATGATCGCCAGCACTGGGACGGTCGCCGCGAGCACCGTGTGCGTCCCGAGAATCGTCAAGTAGATCGTGCGGATGGCCCCCGTCCCCGGGAACTTCACGCTGCCCACCTGTACGTGGTACACGATGTAGCACACCAGGAAAAGGCACGATGTGACGAAGGCCGTCGTCATGACTTTGCGATGGATCTGGATCTGCTTGCGCCGGATCAGCGTATAGCCCCACACCAGCAACACCGCGGCCGTGGCGTTGAGAAAGGCATTCACCGTGGGCAGTAAAGGCGTCATGATTTCTCCCGCTCCAGTTGGCGGATGTCGTGGATCAGTTGCGGCATGAAGGCATCCTCGGAGCTGATGTAATAGCCGCGGATGTGCCGGCTGCGGTCCACCAGCACGAAGCGCGTGCTGTGCGTCATCGTACCATCAACGCCGTTCAGCTTGAAGCCTTTGAGCGCGATGTCGTTCAGCCGCGCCTGTTCGCCGGTCAGGAAATACCAGCGGTCGAAGTCGGGCTTGAAATGTTTGGCGTACGCGGCCAGCACCGGGGGCGTATCGTGCTTGGGGTCCACGGTGAACGAGACCAGCTTGACATCCGGAGTCTCGGCCGTCGAGATCTGCACCCGGTGCATCTGCGCGGTCATCATCGGGCACGGCCCGTCGCAAGTCGTGTAAATGAAGTCCGCCACCCAGATGTGCCCATCGAGCGACTTGCTGTCGAAGTCCTGCCCCGTCTGAGCAGTCAGTTGAAACTCCGGGACCTCACCCATCACGGCGAGGGGCTTCGGCTGCATGCAACCGGTGAGTAAGAACAACACAGGCAGGAATGCCTGTGCCACTTTCACGCCGCACTCTTGGTAGCTTTTTGCGCGGCCATGACGCCCGAGATCAGCAGCAGCACCACCCCGAACGCCGCGGTCACCGTGACGCTCTCCACTGGTCCCGGCGATGCGTTCGGCAGCCGCAGCTCGTAGTTCAGCAGCGAGATGGAATACGTCAGCGGGTTCACCCACATGATCGCCTTGATCGCACCGTGCGCCGTGGCCATCGGGAACAGCGATCCCGACACCATCCACATGGGCACCAGCAGCAGGTTCATGATGGCATGAAAGCCCGAGGTCGAGTCCATCCTCCACGCAATCACGAAGCCGAGGCCGGTGAGCGTGAAGGAGATCAGAAATATCGCGGCCGCTACCGGGATCAGTTCGAGCAGCGAGATCCTCACTCCGGCCAGCGGCGCGAATGCGAGAAAAATCAGTCCTTGGATCCATGCTAATGTCGCGGAGCCCAGAATCTTGCCCAAGACCATGCTGGTGCGGGGCGCCGGTGAAACCAGCATGGATAGCAGAAAGCCTTCGCGGCGGTCCTCGATGATCGAGATGGTCGAGAAGATCGCCGAAAACATCACGGTCAGAACCAGCGCTCCCGAGTAGAAGCGCGCCAGGTCGTTCGAACCGTAGCCGATCAACAGCCAGAAAACCAGCGGAGAGGCCACAACACCCATCACGCGGCTCTTCTGGCGCCAGAAGCGCACCAGCTCGCGCTGCCAAAGTGTGGCGGCCGGCAAGAAAAAGCTACCCACCGAGTCCCTCCATTGCCCGGCCCGAGACGTGGCGCACGCACTCATGCGTGCCGCGCCGAGACTCGTCTCGGCGCTTGGCGGAGCTGGGCGTGCTATTCAATCGAGGCCCCCGTTTCCCGTACAAACACATCCTCGAGCGTGGGCTTGTGCAGGCCCACTGATTCGATGGCGCCCGGAAACGCCTCCACCACCTCGGTGATGAAGCGGTGGCCGTTTTGGATCTCGACGCGCACCCTCCCGTCCATCACCGATGGATGCAGTCCGAAGCGCTGCTCGATCTTCGCCGCGAGAGTCTTCGTGTCCGCCGTTTCCAGTACCACTACATCGCCGCCGATCCGTGACCGCAACTCGCCCGGCGTTCCTTCCGCCACGATCTTGCCCTGGTGCAGCAGCACCAGCCGGTCGCAGCGGTCTGCCTCTTCGAGAATGTGGGTGGTGAGCAGGATGGTGACGCCTTCGCTCTGGCGCAGATTCTCGACATGCCGCGAGAGGTCGCGCCGCGCCGCCGGATCGAGACCCGTGGATGCCTCGTCCATCAACAGCACCTGCGGCTGATGCAGCAGCGCCTTGGCAATTTCCACGCGGCGCTTCAGGCCGCCCGAGAGCGTCTCCACCAGGTCCTTGCGGCGGTCGGAGAGGCCCAGCCGCTCCATCGCCCGCTCCATGCGGTCATGCAGGATCACGCCGCTGAGCCCGTGCAGATGGCCCTGCGCGCGCAGGTTTTCCTGCACGGTGAGCGCCTTGTCCAGGCTCTGCGTCTGGAAGACCACGCCCACGTGCCGGCGGACCGCGGCGGGGTTTTGCTCCACGTCCTGCCCCGCGATGATGGCATGCCCGTCGGTCGGCACCATCATGGTCGAGAGAATGCGGAAGAGCGTGGACTTGCCGCCGCCGTTCGGCCCCAGCAGGCCGAAGATCTCTCCCTTCTTCACGTCGAAGCTGACGTTCGAGAGCGCGATGCGGTCTCCGTACTTATGAGTTATTTTTTGAACTTCAATCACAGGCCGGGCCTATCTAAGAGCATAAGCCCATAGATGAGCGGAAGGTAGAACACCGACGTGATGAGCACATTGCGCGCGCGCACCAGGCTGCGCTCCAGCGCCACCCGCACGCCCGAGTACAGGAACCACAAGCCCAGCAGCAGCGCCCCAACCAGGTAGATGCGTCCCGACATGCCGAGCAGGGCCGGCACCAGGCTCACCGGAATCAGCGCGATACCGTAGAGCACGATCTGCCGCGCGGTCGAGCGGCCGTCCGGTTCTACCACGGGAAGCATGCGGATGCCGGCGCGGGCGTAGTCGTCCCGGTACATCCATGCGATGGAATAGAAGTGCGGGAACTGCCAGAGGAACAGGATGGCAAACAGCACCCACGATTCCTTGGTCAGCGTGCCCGCCGCGGCGGCGTAGCCAATCATCGGCGGCATCGCGCCGGGGAACGCGCCGACCGTGGTGGACCACCAGGTCCGCTGCTTCATCGGGGTGTAGAGGAAAAGATAGCTGGCCAGCGTGAAGGCGCCGATCAGGCCCGAGAGCAGATTCACTCCCAGCCACAATTCCACGAATCCCGCCACCGAAAGCGCTGCCCCGAAGGCCAGCGCGCGCGGCGCCGAAAGACGGCCCGACGGCAGTGGACGGTCCGAGGTTCGACGCATCTTGCGGTCGGCCTCGCGCTCGTACCACTGGTTGAGCGCGGCCGTGCCCGAGGCGATCAGCCCCGTCCCGATGATGGTGTGGAGCAGCGAAACGTACGGAATGCTCTTGAGGAATTCCCACCAGCTCGCGGCCCCGCGCAGGCCGAAGAAATAACCGATCCCCGTGCTCATGAGGATCAGCCAGGTGATTCGCGGCTTGGTCAATTCGATGTAATCGCGCATCAGGCGACCGTCATCCCTCCGTGGCCGACGATAATTGCCATGGCAATCGCTGCGCCAAAGGCCAGCGAGCCGACAGCTACGTGGGCTACTGTGAACGAAATCATTATGGGCATCGGCTGCGGGTCGTCGGCAGTCAGGATGCGGCTCATGTACGCTCCCATGCCGAGAAACACCTGCGAAAAAGTCAGTGACAGGAGCAGTATCGCCGAGCGGCGGAAAGGCGGATTTTCCATGTGATGCATCAGGACCTGAACGCCGGCCCACATCACGACGAGAGTGGCGACGGCCGCGAAGACAATGTGGGGAACGATGCCCGCGACGTTATGGCGCACGGCGGCGCCGAGAATGGTCTGGACGAAAAGCGTGGCGCAGGCACTCGTGCCTGCTGGGTCGAGACTCATCTCGACCCTCTTCCTTCGTGCACAATACTGCCGCACCACGATCGCCACGATGAGTCCGAAGACCAACTGCGCCAGGCAGGCGTGCGCCACCGGCATCCACTTCGGCGCGACCAATGTCACCACAGCGCCGCCGAGCAACGCTTGCGCCACCACGGCGGCGAACGCGACCCACGCCAGGCGTGACCGCGACCACAATGCCAGGATCAATGTGAGGATGGTGACGGTAGCGGCAAGCACCCGGTGGGCAAACTCAAAACGAAT
The DNA here is from genome assembly GCA_900290305.1 of Candidatus Sulfopaludibacter sp. SbA4. GTDB lineage: Bacteria > Acidobacteriota > Terriglobia > Bryobacterales > Bryobacteraceae > OMOG01. The sequence goes on along the minus strand of OMOG01000223.1, from coordinate 33,360 downwards.
GCCGCCCTCGAGGGGCGGCACCAGTTTGCCATAAGAGAGCGGCCAATCGGGAACAGATTGGGCGGCATCGTTGCTGGTCACCAAGCCACCGGCTATCACCAGCAACAGGGTCGACACCGCCACCACTATGGAGAACCGCCGCAACCGTTACCCCTTAAACGAAAAGTCCTGCGTCTTGCTATCCTTCGCGCCGACCGTGATGGTCTGGTCCGAGGTGCCGTACTTCTCGTGCCAGGCTTCGATCGTGTAGGTCCCAGGAGGCAGTCCCTTTATTGTAAACGTTCCGTCGTCGCCGGTGACCGCGAAGAACGGGTGCGAGACCACGCCGATGTAGGAGCGCATCCACGGATGGATGTTGCACTTCACCGGGATCATGACTTCCTGGCGGGCGAAGGTTTGCATCTTGTCCGCGCTTCCCGGCGGCTGCGACTCGTTCCATTCCTGGTTCGTCTGCGGCTGCGGGTGGATGTTGTGGTTGGTGGGATCGCTGTTCTTGACGTCGATCTGCTGGCCGGCCATCACGCCGATCACGTGCGGCTTGTACATGCAACCATTTTGGTCGAGCGTGACGGCCGTGGTTGGCACTTGCCAGGTTTGGTCCGGAAGGCCCGACTTGATCCACACGAACGCGTACTTCAGCGTGCCGTTATCGTTGACCACCACGTCTTCGGTCATCGCCGGCGCGGTGGCGTGGGCTTTGGTGCAGACCGGGTTGGCCGACATATCGATAGTCTTGCCCTTGGGCTTCGTTCCATCGAAGGTGACCTTGCCGGTGATGGTGGCGCCGTTGGCTTCGTCGGGCATAGCCGCGGCACCGCCGCCCGCCGGCGCTGCCCCGGGCTCCGCTTTCTTCGCTGTTTCGGGAGGATTGCCGCCGCCGCATCCTGCCAGCGACAACACGCAAGCCAAACCGAATCCAATCCAAATCTTCTTCATTGCTCTGACACTCTCCTTAAAATTTGAGGCCGGCCAGGGGGCCGGCCGCGGACCGGGGGGTCCGCCCTACCTTAGTTTCCCGAGTTCCCCGCGCTCGACCGCAGGCGGTTCAGCTCGTCCGGTGTGAACGAGAACATGTACCGCACCAGCAGGTCCGCGTGGTCCTTCGTATATCCGTTGAAGCTCGCGGGCGTGGGGCCGGCGAACACCCAGTGGTTGCCATCGAGCCGGAACAGTCCCGAGGGCATCGCGGTTCCCGGACTCATCATCGCCGGGTTCAGCATCCACCGCTTGGTCCAACCGGGCTGCAAGCGCTCCTTGGCGACCGTGAAATTGGGCGCCGTCGCGCGCGAGTCGTGCTTCGGGTCGCCCGTCATGTGGCACTTCAGGCAGGGCGCGCCTTCGCTGGTAAACAGGGCGCGAGCCATGCCGCGTTCCTGCTCGGTGATCGGATCCACCGGCTCGGCGATGAACGGTGATCGGATCCACCGGCTCGGCGATGAACGGCTCGGCCTGCGAGGACAGGGCCTCGAAGAACCGCACCAGCTTGCGAATCTCCCCATCCGAGAAACTGAACGTGGGCATCCGCACCTTTAGATATTGGCGGACGCCGTCGCGATTCGTATCATTTTCCGACAGGGCCGGGTTGTTGAGGAAGCGCATCAGCCAATCGGGCCGGACGCGCGCGCCCTCGCCGATCAGGGTGGGCGGCTTCTGGTCCTTCCAGTCCGGGTCCTGGTAGCGCGTCAGCGTGTCGAAGATGGTGGTCTGCGCGGTGTGCACGCGATGGCAGCCCATGCAGTTGTACTTGCGCACCACCCACCAGCCATCGATGATGTCCTGGCGCTGGTCCGTGGGCTGGTAGAAATAGCGGGACGGCACGCTGGCATCCACCGAGCCTTCGAGGAAGGTCGTGACCGCGTCGATCTCGGGCTTGGAGAAGTTGAAGTTCGGCATCTTGAGCCGATCCTGCTTGGCCTTCTCCTTGCCCTGGTCATAGACCGCGGGGTTCTCGAGCTTGTGCTCGAAGAAGCCCTTGTGGGTGTACCAGCCCTCCCTTTCGGCCTCGTGACCGAGAAGCGCGAAATCCAGGCGTTCGGTGGGCTTCGAGCCTTCCTTAGTCAGCTCGGTGCCGATACGCTGCTCTTCTTCGAGTCCCGAGATTTCGTGACAAGCCGCGCAGCCATAGAAACGAACCTTGGCGAGCCCGACGTTCTTGAGGTTCGGATCGTCGAGGAAGTCGGCGTTGGCGTAGCTGGCGTTGGTCCGCTTGCGGGTCATGAGGTAGCTGGCGATATCGCGCGCTTCGTCCTCGGTGAGCCGCAGGCTGGGCATGGGAGTCATCTGCTGCACTTGCAGTTGATGGCCGTCGTTGGGGCATTTGTCGTGCTCGAGGTCGAACACGTATGGCACATTATGTTTGTCGTAATCGGCCTTGGTCAGGTCCTTCTTTTCGAAGGTGCAGTAGGGCGCGGTGCGCTGGCGCGGGTTGTGGACCCATCGCACCAGGTAATCGTAGTTGGCCTTTTCGCCTTCGCGGCTGAGGTTCGCGGCGAACGTGCCGCCCTGTTTCTGGCCGCCCTCGCCCATCGAATGGCAGGCCATGCAGCCGCGGGTTTCGAAGGCTTCCTTGCCTTTTTCGGGGTCGCCCGGCTTCTGCTGGGGCAAGTCGCCCTGCACGCCCGACTGCCAGATGAAGGCCCCGATGGCGCGGATCTCGTCATCGTCCAGGCGGAAGGTGGGCATCTTGGTGCCCTCGCGCCATGCGTGCGGATCTTTGAGCCACACCGGGATCCACTCCTTGTGCAGCTTCATGCGCACTTCCTTGAGACTGGGTCCGACCTTTTTCACTTCGCGGACCAGCTCGTGGGAGCGCATGTCGAGCTGTTCCATTTTGGCGTCGAGGCCGGTGGAACGGACCTTCAAGTCGTTGGCTTCCGCGTTGAGCTTCTTGGCATCCGCGTCGCTGGTGCGTGGATTGTTGGCCTTCTGTTCCTTGAAGCCGACGTCGCGCAGCCATTCGGCCTTCTGCTGCTCGAGTTGCCGCACCTGCTGGTTTACCGAGGCGATCTCGTCGGCCTCGCGGTCGAATCCCTCGTAGCGATGGCAGCCCATGCAGCCGCGCAGGCGGAAGATCTCGCGGCCGTCGTTCAGAGTGCCGGCCATCTCGGTGACGATCTCTTTCACGTGGCACTGCTGGCAGCCGGCGTCGATGTTCTCCTTGTGGTGCAGCGGCCAGAGCCAGTACTTGTTGTAGCCGTGCGCCTTCTCCACGCTGGAGAGCGCCGCGCCGTTGCCGCCATGGCAGGGCGTGCATCCGAACTGGTCGGGATCGTGGATCTTGAGCATCTCTTTGTTCGGATGGCTGGTGAACACCTCTTCGCCGCCCATGGCCGCCTTGGTCAGCACCACGGGTTCGCGTGTGCCGAGATGGCAGGATTCGCAGCGGTCCACCAGGTCCACGTCTTTCACGTGGATCTGGCGGATGCGGATGTCGAAGTTGGCGAGTGAGTTTTGAACGGCCGAAATGGTATCGGTGCTGGCATCGGCGATGCGATCCGACAGATACTGGTCGCGCTGGGCGCGGAGCGTCGTGGCCTGCTTCATCACGTCCACCCGCTTCTGCAACAGGGCGGCCTTATCGTCCTTCATCTTTTGCAGAAGAGCGGCCATTTCGTCGAACTTCATCATCCGCGGCGGGTCGCCGGGCAATTCAATCTTCTGCACCTCGTCCTTCAGCTTCTGGATTTCCTGGCGGAGTGAGTTCTTATGACTATCGCTCGTGGAGACTTCAATCTCGTACGTCAGGGAGCCGATGTGGGCGCGAGTTACCTGGAAGGGGTCGTTAAGCGCCAGGATCTTGGGCACCAGGTTCTCGTTGACTTCCTTATCGATGGTGGATGCCTCGGGCAGCGAAGCCTTCTCCGCGGCCTGCATTTCGCGGTCCAGCCGCTGGTATTCGGGCGAGCTCTTGATCTGCCGCTCGGTGGCGGCCTCGCCGGTCTTGGCCGTCGCGAGGTACTGCGAATAGAGCTTCTCGAATCTTGCCTCGTAGCCTTTCCAGGGACGGATGCCGTAGATTTCGTCGTACAGCCCCCACGCCATGGACAGCACCAGGAGCACCGACCAGATGAAGAGATGCTTACTTAGAGATGAGTGGACAACTGGATCTTTGTCTTGATCGCTCATATGTTGAACCAGGGCGTGACCCAAATGTATTTAATGCGGAACATCAGCCGGATCAGGATCTTCACCGGCAGCGCGAGCATGATGACCAGGAACGTCTGCATCACGATGTATTGCAGCACGCTCATGCGCGCGTAAATCTTGCGGTTGAACGCGGTCTTGGTGATCAGCTTATGGATCGCCACGCCGGCCGCCCCGAGGTACAAGCCCACGACGATGGCGCCGAAGATGATTTTAGCTACCCGCCCCGTGATCCCGAAAAGGTCGGGCAGGTCGCGGTTGACTTCGAAGATCAGGCGGTTGTGGTCCCACGTGGTGCCTGGCCAGAACCACATCCACCCAGGGCCTCGTATGAGCGTGCCGATGACGATCATCGAAACCCAAAGAACGATGAAGCCGAAAATGAAAGTCAGGATGGAGAACTTTCGCTGCTTGTAGGTGTAGTAGCCGTTGCCCAGCGGGTTGGTATCGATGTAGGGAATCACCATCAGCCCCACGATGATGAGCGACGGCATCACCACGCCGGCCATCCACGGGTCGAAGTAGACCAGCATTTCCTGCAAGCCGAGGAAGTACCACGGCGCCTTCGACGGGTTCATGGTGAGGGTGGGATTGGAGGGCTCCTCGAGCGGCGCGTTCAGCGTGATGGACCACACCATCAGGATGACGGTGACGATGATGGCCGCGAGAAACTCGATGCGCAGGAGGTAGGGCCAGACGTGCACTTCGCGGGTCCAGCCGGTCTTGAAGGGCTGGACTTTGCGATGGTGGGTCTTGGCCATGGCGGGATCGCCTTCCAGTTGGGCGATCAACCGGTCATTGGCGAAGGCCTGGCGCAGGCCGTACCACGTGTAGAACGGAACGACGAACAGCAGCAGCACGATCGGAACGTTGTCCGGAAGGCTGAGGATGGTCCAAAGTTGATGAAGATCCATAAGATTCGGGGGTTAGGGGTTGGGGGTTAGGGGTTGGGGAAAAGTGCTCGCTTCGCTCGCATTTTTTCCTGCGCCCCTGGTCCTTCGCCCCAGCTTCATATCTTTTTCACGTCCTTGATTTCGCTTTCGAGCATTACGGGCGCGGGGCCGGAGATGCCTCCGTCTTTGCGGACGCGCCAGAAATGCACCACCATGAAGGCCGACGCGATGATCGGAATCGCCACGCAGTGCCAGATGTAGGCGCGCAGGAGGGCGTTGGCATCCACGATCGATCCACCCAGGAGGCCGAAGCGCACGTCGTTGAAGGGCGTCATGCCTAATTGCGGACCGAAGGGACCGGCGTGGCCGAGAAGCGGCGTGGCGCGCGCCATGTTGGTTCCCACGGTGACCGCCCAGAATCCGAGCTGATCGTCGGGCAGCAGGTAGCCGGTGAAGCTGAGCAGCAGCGTCAGAACCAGCAGCAGCACGCCGACCACCCAGTTGAACTCGCGGGGCTTTTTGTACGAGCCTGTGAGAAACACGCGGAACATGTGCAGCTCCACCATGATCACCATCAGGTGGGCGCCCCAGCGGTGCATGTTGCGCAGCAGCTTGCCGAAGGGTACGTCGCTTTCCAGGTAGAGAATGTCGCGGAAGGCCACGATCTTCGAGGGGTGGTAGTAGAACATCAGCAGCGTGCCGGTGAACACCAGGGTGATGTACACATAAAAGGTCATGCCGCCCATGCCCCAGGTGTAGTTGTAGGCCACCGCATCGCGATTGATCTTGGCGGGATGCAGGTGAAGGAAGACGTTGCTCAGTACGCCGAGGGCGCGGCTGCGCGGCGTCTCGTCGTGCTTGACGCGCAGTACCGATTTCCAAACGTCGGTCTTTTCGGGAGCCTTGACGGTCTCCTTCAATTCCTCGATGGCGCGGGTCTGGGTGGCCTTGGCGCCGGCGATCACGGCTTGCAGCTTGCTGCCGCCATTTCCGCCGTTGCCGGAGCCCGAGGCGCCGTTTCCGCCGGCCGCGGGCGTACCCGCCGATGCCGGTTTTCCGTCGTGTCCGTTGGTATCAGCCATGTTGAGACCTCACACGCGAAGGATCGCGCCGTCTTGTCCGAATTGAGAAGGCTCGCCCTTGGGCCAGGAGTAGGGCTTGCTCATGTCCACTTCGATCTGGCCATCGGGGGCCAATGCCACGTGGGCGCGGTCCATAGGCCGCGGCGCTGGACCTTCGAAGTTGATGCCTTCGGGGTCGTAGCCGCTGCCGTGGCACGGGCATTTGAATTTATTTTCGCTGGCCTTCCAGTCCGGCGTGCAGCCGAGATGGGTGCAGATGGCGATGATCACGAAGATTCCCTCGGTGTTCCGCACGACCCAGATGCGATGTGCATTCTGAAACTTGGTGTCCACGCCAAAGCCGAAATCCGAAGGATACCCGATCGTGAATTTCGTCTTCGGTTCGTACAGCGCGCGCGGAAAAAAGAAGCGCAGAAACATGAGCAGGTTCACGCCCAGCGTGCCCAGCACGGCCGCCATCACAAAGCGGCGGCGGCGCGCGATGACCTTGCCTTCATCGGTCTCTTCGCTCTTCGAAAAAATGATCTTGAATGCCTGTGCCAGGGACGGCTTAGACTTCGGCTTCTGCGCCGCTGTCCCGGCGGGCTCTAACGTTGGATTCGCCATCTTGTCCCCAAGGCCGGATTGCCGGCCCTATATCCCTTTAAGTTCACAAGTCGACACCACGAGAGGTTGGCCGATCTTGGGACCTGGCAGGGTAGCACCGAAAACTTAAGAATGATTGGCTCGTAGAACACCTGTAGCTGGAGCCTGAACCCGCGCCCTGTCCTCGATCAGCATCCACATCTCTGGGTTAACAGATTGTCCACTGGTTATCTTACAACGGAATTGGGGGTTTGCAAGGGACCGGAGGGAAGGGGTCCGAAACACCTGAAACGGAGAGAGGAATTGAGGCCGCGCGGCACTACCATTTCGGCGGTATTCCCTGGCTGAGCGGATGGGGAAGAAGGGCGGGTTGTTTTCCGGAGAAGCACCAGAGCTTCAAAGGAAAAGCCCGGGTTGATGCCCCGGGCTTCCCAATTTACGAAGCTAGAGGAGGTGAGGCCTCATGCTCACTTTGTGGCTGAAGATCGTCACAGTAGTTGTGACGATCAGGATGAAGCTCACGATCCGTAAGGCTCGTTAGCCTAATCCCGAGGCCGGGTGTTCGACCGCACCCGGCCTCGCAGCCACATTATACCGCCGTTCGCGTGCGAGAGAAAGGCGAATTGCTCCCGGGCTCCGGGCGCCGGAAACCCGGAGAGGAATTGGTTGCGCGCGGCACTACCCTTTCGGCGGTATTCCTCGGCCCAGTGGATTGGGAAGAAGGGCGGGTTGTTTTCCGGCGAAGCACTGGAGCTTCCAAGGAAAAGCCCGGGGTAGAGACCCGGGCTTCCCAACTCTACGAAGCAGGAGGAGGTGAGGCCCCATGCTCACTTTGTGGCTGAAGATCGTCACTTTAGTGGTGACGGTCAGGCTGAAGCTGACGATCCGGAAGGGTCGGTAGCCCAAGCCCGGGGCCGGGTGCCCGCAGCACCCGGCCCCGTAGGCTACATTATACCGCCGTTCGCGGGCCAAGGAAAGGCGAATTGCTCCCGGGCGCCGGAAACCCGGAGAGGAATTGGTTGCGCGGCACTCTCGTTTCGGCGGTACTGCTGCCGCAAAGCGCAGTTCCTCGGCCCAGTGGATTGGGAAGAAGGGCGGGTTGTTTTCCGGCGAAGCACCAGAGCTTCAAAAGGAAAAGCCCGGGAGTAAGACCCGGGCTTCCCAATCTACGAAGCAGGAGGAGGTGGGCTCCTATGCTCACATTGTGGCTGAAGATCGTCACGATGTTCATGACGGTCAGGCTCAAGCTGACGATCCGGAAGGGTCGATAGCCCAAGCCCGGGGCTGGGTGACCGCATCACCTGGCCCCGTAGGCCACATTATACCGCCGATCACCCGCGGACGAAAGGCCGGAAAGTTCCCGGTCCCGCCCCGGCTTAGTGCACCGACACCGTCACGCCGCTTTGGCTGGCCGTCCCGCCGACCGATACCACCAGCGGCAAATCGCCCGTCCGCGCACCCGCCGGGATCACCACGTTGACCTGCATCACCCCCGCCACCAGCCCGGGAGCCTCGCCGGCGTACGCAATGCTCGCGGGTTGTCCGTCGATCAGCACCGCCACCGGCAGGAGCGGAGCCGGAGTCACTTGAGGAGGCGGCAGTGTCGCCGCCGTCACGCTGCCGTCGGCCTGCGCCGGACTCGTGAGGCCTTCGCCCGTCATATAGATAGCCACCGTCGAGCCCTTGGCCGCCGGGTTCGAAGGAGAGTTCGCGCTGTAGTTCTGGTTCGAGATCGCCCCCGGCCCCGTACCCGAGGCGTTCGCTGTGAAAATGCCAGGGGCCGTCGCAGCTAGCTGTATGCCAATGGCATTGGATGTCTGTCCCAGGAACTTCACCACCACCGGCTGGCTCCCGTGCAGTTGGGCGACTTCATACGGCACCACCGCCGAAACCTGCGTGTTGCCGGCAAACACCATCGGGCACGGGAATCCCGCGACCAGCACCTGCACTCCGCCGAGCGTGGTTGCCACCTTTCCCGTGGAGTCCAGCGCCAACGTCACAAACGGCGTCGGCCCCAGACCCGTGCCGAAGATTGTGATGATCTCTCCCGGCGATATCGAGGTCCCGAGATAGCTCGCCGCACTCCCCACCTGGGTAATGGTAATCACCGGCACGGTCACTGTCAGGGTGACGCTGACGGTAGTCGAACCCGAAGCGCCGCTCGTTCCCGCAATCGTGACGGTGCCGTTGCAGGTGCCTGCATTCAGGCCTGCTGGATTCACCGACACGCTGACGTTGTTGGTGCCCGTCGTGCCTGTGGGCGGCGACGCCACCAGCCAGTTGCTCGAGCAGTTGCCCAGCGATACCGTCGCGCTAAAAGCCAGGCCCGCGGTTCCGCTGCTGACCGTTACCGTCTGTGGCGAGGGCGCGGTACTGCCGGCGGTGTAAGTGAAAGTCAGTGAACCCGGGCTCGCCGATACGACATTGTTCTGCACGCTCAGGCTCACCGAAATCGTGACCGTACTGCCGCCATTCGGCGAAAGCGTGATCGTGCCGGTGTAAGAACCCGCCCCCAGGTTGGATGCGTTCACGTTGACCGTCAAGGGGGTCGGGGTGGTCAGCCCCTGCCCGTTGGTAAGAGTGGTGCCGTTAACGCTCGCCGACAGCCAGCTCCCGCCGCTGCTCGTCGAAACCTGGTAAGTGTAACCCACACCCGAAGTCGAACTCGACACTTGCACGGTCTGACCTGCCGGTGTGCTTCCATTCACTTGCGCGGTGAAGCTCAGCGAGCTGGTACTTAGACTGATATTCCCGCTTGCGCCCGAAGTCCCGACGGTGAGGGTCACCGCCACCTGCTGCGCCGTACCGTTCGTATACAGGTAAATCGTGCCCTGGTAAGTCCCGGCATTCAGGCCCGATTGGTTCACCGAAACTACCAGGTTCTGGCTGCCGGTGCAGGACGTGCACGACAATATGGATAGCCAGTTCCCGGTCTGGACGCTCGTGCTCACCGTAAAGAAGGTGCTGTTGGAAGGCGCCGTCACGGCCAGAATCTGCGTCGGCGGAGTCCCGCCATTTTGCGGGCCGGTAAAGGTCAGGGACGAAGTCGAGAGGGTCAGCGGACCGCTGCTGCTAGTGCATGACGTGGCGCTGCTGCCGGTGATCAGCACCGTCACCGGAATGGTCAACGGACTGTTGGCCGCGCCGGCCGCCGTCGCCGTGATGCTGCCCGTGTTGAGCCCGTTGCACAACCCCGTGGGAGTCACCGTAACGAGGTACGATACCGGCGTGTTTCCGTTGTTCGTCGGGCTGGTCAGGGAGAGCCACGGTGTCTGCGTCGAGGCAGTCACCTGCTGGCTCGAGTTGTCGCTGGCCGAGATCTGCAGCACGCTCTGGTAGTTCGGGGTGGTCAGGCTGACGGTCCCCGGGTTCGCGTAAAGCACCATTCCCGACGTAACATTCAGACTGACGGTTACGCCTAGCGTGCCGTTGGACGTGTTGATGGTGACGATGCCCTGGTTGCTGCTGCCCGCGCTAAATCCCTGCGGGATGACGCTGACGAGCACATTTCCGGGCCCGTTGCCGCTGGTGGTGCTCAGGGCAATCCAATTCTCATTCGCACTGGCGGTGAAACTTCCGCTCGCCCCGATCAAAATGGTCTGTGCCGGCGGAGTTGTCGATTGGCCCGCCTCATAGTAGAACGAGAGCGAGGTCGGCGCCGCGATGCTGGAAGTCGTTCCGCTGCCGCCCACCACCAGCGTCACGGTGATGAACGCAAAGTTATTGCCGCCCGACGACAGGGTGATGTAGTCGGTGTAAGTCCCCGCCCCCAGGCTGCCCGGGCTCACCGACACCACCAGGTTCTGGCTTCCGGTGTAGGTGCAGCCGTTGCACGGGGTGGCCACAAAAAGGGAGCCGCTGGCGGCCTGAAGGCTGGCCGTGAACGTACTGCCGCTGCTGGGCGCCGTGACTGCGATGGATTGGGTTGCCGGCACCACGCCGACGGGCGTGCTGAACGAGAGCGAAGTGGGGCTCACCGTGAAACCCCCCGAGCTGGAGCCCCCGTTCAGGGTGACGGTGAACACCGCGAAGTCGGCCGAGTTGGATGGATTGGCTATTGTGACTTGGCCGGTGCTGCCCGATGCCGGTATCGCGTTCACATTCAGGTAGACTACCAGTGGGTTCGAATTCCCACTGGTCGTGCCCGTCAAGCTCGTGACGTTGGAAACGCCGTTCTGACTGAGTAGCAGCCAGGCCACCGAGCTGGTGGCAATGAATTGCGTCTGGGTGCTGCTGTTGACGTAGACGCTGGCGGACGTTTGCCCGTTTGGATACTGAAAGGTAGCGCTGCTGATATTAAGCGAATACGAGGTTCCCGTGGACCCACTGCTGTTCACGGTCAGGAAGATGGCCAGCGTGGCGCTGCCGCTGGCACTGGGGTTGCTCACCGTCACCGTGCCCGAGTAGCTGCCCACGGTAAAGCTCTGGGGATTGTTCAGCGCGATCGAAAAGCCGTTGCTGACCTGCTGGTTCGTTACCGACGACCCGCCATTGTTTATGGAGATCCAGTTGGTGCACCCGCTACACGGCGAGCTCTGGGGCGTGAACGTGGCGTTGTATGTCGACTGAATACTGCTGACTAGCTGGATGGAATTGCCCGAGGATTGCGTGTTGGCGCTGCCTACGGTCGACGTGAACGAGTATGAGGACTGGCTAAACGCGAAGCCTCCACCCGATGTGCCCCCTCCATTTACCACCAGGGTGACGCTGATCGTGACCTCGTCGGCTGAGTTACTGGGATTACTCACCAGCACCTGGCAGGTGTAGGTATTCGTCGGCAGAGCACTGGCGTTGTTCAGCGTGAGGGTGAGGTTGCCGGAGTTCTGTTGACTGAAGATCTCCGTAGCTGCCGACCCGTTCAGGAGTAGAAAATTAGTGCTGTTGCAGTTCGTCACCGTGGCGTTGAACGTGGTGACTCCGGCGTTGTTGAAGATGACGATCTGCTGGGACGTCGGGCCCCCGGGATAGGCGAGCGACACGCTTGTCGGGTTCGTCCCGCTGTAGGACGAGCCACCCGAGCCGTTGACGTTCAACGTTAGCGGAATGACGGTCGTTGCCCCGCCGTTGCCCGGGACGATGGTGATCGATCCCGTCTGCTGAGTCGTAATGTTGGTGGCGTTGGCGAAGATGCTCATGGTAACGGAGCCGTTGGCGCTCACCGTCGAGTTGCTGACCTGTACCGACGATAGCCACGCGGTCCCATTGGGCGGGGTGGTCGAGAAGCTGAACTGAATCGGCGTTGCGCTGGTCGTCGACAGGGTGACGAAAGCCTCCACCGACTGATTTGTGGACGTGTTCAAAACCACCGAGGGCGGGTTGGCGGTAATGGCGCCGCCCGTGCCGCTGCCGGACCCCGGAGTGAACGTGACGCTGATCGAAACATTCGTTCCCCCGCCGGAGGGGGAAGTGGGGTGCAAGGTGATCGAACCATTGCAGGTGACCCCGCCGTTCGAGCAACCCGTATTCGAAACCGAGACTGTAAAACTGTCGGGAGCGTTCCCGCCCCCGCTGACGCTGAAAAAGCCGCCACTAGGCGTGATCGTATACGGTCCCGAACCCCCAGTCGTGACCGCCACGTTCAGGTTGGTTCCCGAAAGCGCAACCGGATTCGGGGTGGCGCTTAACTGCGATTGAGAGCGCCCGGGCACCGCAACCAGCAGCGCTAGAGCGAGAAAAAGAGCGATATTCTTGATGAGCTTGTGAGCAGCGTCCATGATTGTTCCTCGGCCAAATTGATGATACACCATTGTCCCGTGGGAAAAACAGACTCCGATCTCTGTTTAAATCGAGTTCAAACGAGATGTGGACGCGGCTTCACCTATCTTATACCTATTTTAAGATCCGGAAGAGATTGCTGTAGTCGTCTGTCCACAATCGTACAGTTCGCTTGGTCTCGATGGGTGTGGAAGCGTTCATTTCCGCGTCGTCAAAACCAGCCGCCGGAGACGTGATCAGCACCCAGGTGGCGCCGAAAACGTCCTGCGATTCGTCGTCCTCCGTATCCACCGTCCGCGCCACCGTTCCCGTCGCCGCCGTTTCCCCCGCCAGCACCGGCTGCAAGTCCAAAAACCGGTTGGAAATGTGCACCGCCAGTATCCCGTCCGGCTTCTTCAAGTGGCGGAAATAGAGATCCATCGCCTCCTTCGTTAACAGGTGTACCGGGATCGAGTCGCTGGAGAATGCGTCCACCGCCAGCACGTCGAAATTCTCGTCCGCCTCGCGTTCCAGCGAAAGCCGCGCGTCCCCCATAGCCACCTCCACCTTGGCCTTCGAATCCGGCAGAAATGTGAACTCCGAGTACGCCAGCCTCAGGACCAGCGGGTTGATTTCGTAGAACCGGTAGTAGTCGCCCAGGCGCCCGTAGGCCGCGATGGTCCCCGTGCCCAGCCCGATTATTCCGACCCGGATCGCTCCGGTCTTCTGTTTCTCGCGGATGGCAATCCCCACCCCCGTGTTCGGACCGTAATACGTGGTCGGCAGATCCCGCCGCGCGGGGTTCAAGAACTGCTCGCCGTGGTTGATGGTGCCGTGCGTCAGCGTCCGGGTCGCATCGAATTCCGTCGGCGCGCCCGAATCCCTGACCCGCAGGGCGCCGTAGAAATTGCGCACCGTCAAACGGTAGCCGCTGGTCAACTGCCGGACGTGGAAGGCCAGGTATCCCAGCAGCACCAGCACCACCAGCTCGCTCCCAAAAGCCGCCCATCGCCCGCGCATATGCCCGGCGCGCAGCACCATTAACACCACCACCCCCGCCACCAGCAGGACCGCCACCAGCACGTAGTTCATGAATGCGTCCGGCTCGTTCCAGTGCTTCACGACCAGGTTGATGGCGGACCTTGCCGCCACCAGCAACTGGCCCCGCACGCCATACGCGAGGGCGCCGACGAACACCAGCGCGCAGGCCCCGGCGATGGTCCGCAGCGGATCGAGCAGGCTGCGGAATTGGTCGCGCACCACCAGGAGCGCGAGCAGCGCGCATGCCGCCATGCCGATCTGCAGCTCATAGAGCGCGTTGAAAACGTAGGGCGCCACCACCCCCACCAGCAGGCCGCCCGTTGCGCCGCCCGCCGAGATCATCAGGTAGAACTGTGTCAGGTATTGCGGATGCGGTTTCAGCCGCACCAGCTCCCCGTGGCAAACCATGCAGCATGTGTACAGGCCCATGGTGAACAGCGGCACCAGCACCTTGATCGGAACATTGCCCGTCGCATCCACCGTGTCCGCGTAGGCCATGCTCGCCAGCGCCACCCCCAGCAGCGGCAGGTAGGCGCTCCGGTTATACCACCCGCTGCCCTCGAAGCACAGGATAAAGGTGAGCAGGTAAACACTTAGAGGCAGCACCCACAGAAACGGAATCGCCGCCACGTTCTGCGAGAGATGGTTAGTGATCGCCAGCAGCATTACCGAAGCGCACGCCGGCAGCGCCAGCCATAGCACGGATTGCCGCAGGCCCGGCCGTGCCGCCGGTTCTGTGCCGGCGGCCTCCTCCACCACCGGGGTGGTTCCCGAACGGAACGCGGTGAATCCGCACAGCGCCACAAACACGATGTATCCCGCCGACCACATCCACGACTGCTGATGCGTCGTAAACATCGGCTCGAAGAGGACCGGGTAGCTCAGCAGCGCGAACATCGACCCGGCGTTCGAGAGCGCGTACAGCCGATAGGGTATGGCGCCCTTGAACCGCCTCGCGTACCAGGCCTGCAGCAGCGGCCCCGTGGTGGAGAGCAGAAAATACGGCAGCCCCACCGTAATCCCGAGCAGCCGCAGAATCGCCAATGTCGGCTGTTCCGTTCCCGAGGGTTTCCACGCCAGGCTCGGATAGATCGGCAGCGCCGCCGCGCTGGCCAGCAGCAGCACGCCGTGGACCACCATCTGCATCCGCGGCTTGAGATACCGGATCACCGCATGCGCATACAGGTATCCCAGCAGCAGGACCAATTGGAAAAAGAGCAAGCACGTGGTCCAGACCGCCGCGGATCCGCCGAACCACGGCAAAATGATCTTCGCGATCACCGGCTGCACCTGAAACAGCAGGAAGGCGCTCACCAAAATCGTTAATGCGTAAAGAAGCATGAATCCAATCCCTAACCAGTTCCCCTATCCCCGGCCCGACCCTAAACCCTGGCCCCACTCACCGGCCCCTATCCCGATTCCCCATGCCCCCCGGCCCCGACGCCCGGAGCGTTCCCCAAAGCCCGGCGCCGATCCGCGACGCCTGAGCCCCGGCCCCCGCCCCTTGGCCCTGGCGGCCCCTACTTGTACGCCGCCACGCCCGTGACCCTCTCCCCGATCACCAGGGCGTGAATGTGGTCCGTCCCTTCATAGGTCTTGACGGTTTCCAGGTTACAAAGGTGTCGCATGATGGGGTATTCGTCCGTGATTCCGTTCGCTCCCAGCAGATCCCGGCTCAGCCGCGCGCAATCGAGCGCGATCGCCACGTTGTTCCGCTTCAGCATCGAGATGTGCGCCGGCTCGATCTTCCCCTGGTCCTTCAACCGCCCCGCCTGCACCGCCAGCAACTGCGCCTTGGTGATTTCGGTAATCATCCAGGCGAGTTTCTCCTGCACCAGTTGGTGCGACGCAATCGGACGGTCGTCGAACTGCTTGCGGACCACTGAGTACGCCCGCGCCGTCTCGTAGCAGTCCATCGCCGCCCCCACGACGCCCCATCCGATCCCGAACCGCGCCTGCGACAGGCACGATAACGGCGCCTTCAACCCCCGCGCGCCCGGCAGCCGGTCGCATTCGCTCACCCGGCAATCGGAAAACGAAAGGCTCGATGTCACCGACGCCCGCATCGACCACTTCCCGTGGATGTCGGAGGTTGAGAATCCGGGAGTGCCGCGCTCCACCAGGAAGCCCACGATGCCCTCCGCTGCGCGCGCCCATACCAGCGCCACGTCGCTCATGCTGCCGTTGGTGATCCACGTCTTTTCGCCGTTCAGCACCCAGGCATCGCCGTCGCGTTGCGCCGTGGTGCGCATGCCCGCCGGGTTCGATCCAAAATCCGGCTCGGTAAGGCCGAAACATCCCACCGCCTTCCCGCTTTGCATCCGCGGCAGCCACTTCTGTTTTTGTTCCTCCGACCCGTACTGGAGGATCGGGTACATCACCAGCGCGCCCTGCACCGAGACGAAGCTGCGGATCCCGGAATCGGCGCGCTCCAGCTCCTGCATGATGAGCCCATACTCCACGTTGCTCATGCCCGCGCAGCCGTAGCCCTCGAGGTTCGCCCCGAAGAATCCCAGCTCCGCCATCTCGGGAATCAACTCGGTGGGAAACTGCGCGTCGCGGTAGCAGTCCCGGATCAGCGGCACGATCCGCTCGTCGGCGAACCGCCGGGCCGTCTGCCGCACCATCAGCTCCTGCTCGCCGAAAAGCGAGTCCACACAGAAATAGTCCACGCCGCGAAAAGCCATTTTCAGTTTCTTTCCATCCTATTTGAACACAGGTGGGCGGCTACCCAAGCGGCTCGCCGCCGCAGAGGGAGAGGATGGTGTTGAGGAGGGCCTTGAGCTCGCGGCATTCGTTCGCCGCGATGCTCAGGTCCTGCCCCTCCAGGATCTTCCTTGCGTCACGAGGCTTCGAGTAAAACCGCTTTTTTCCTGTGGCAAAGATCTCGGTGATTCGGTACGCCGGGGGTTTCGTGTGGTTCAGCAGTTCCGGGCTCCGTGAAGGCTTGGCCCGATTGCTGCCGCTGAGGGTTTGGATTCTCTCCCAATATGGGATGAGCCACGCCTCGAAGTCGTATTGGGCTGCGTGAGGATAGAACTTGGTTGTCGACCCGACCCAGTCGGACATCTTCTTTTTGGCATCCGCGGCGTCCGCGAACTCCCTGGTACCCGTATACACATCAGTGAGTGCGATGACGGCGTCCGCTCCCTCGGCGAGATGACGTTCCACCACTCGCTTCAATTTCGCTCCTGTTGGAATCCGTCCGTCATGCTTGTTGGGAGAAAATCGCGGCATGTTCCCACGCAGTCTCTTCTGCAAGAAGCCTCGTAACGGCTCGAGGAACGCCTCCTCGGTTTCACCCTCGACGATGAGGACGATCTTCAAGCGCGCTCTCCCAAACGCCCCATCCGCCATACTTCGTCGAGCGTGTATTCATCGAGCCACCTGTCGAGGTCGAGCTGATCGGCCCACGTCAATTTGGCGAGACCGTCATCCGTCATATCCACGACTACGACTTCTTCCGGGCGGAGGAACCGAACCAACCTATCCGAGTGCGTCGCTACGATGATTTGCGACCGCAGGGAGCCTTCTCGGAGGAGGTCCGCCAATAAGCTCAGCAACCCGGGATGTAGACTTACCTCCGGCTCGTCGATCAGCGTGACGGCCGTAAGGGCTGGACTCTGCAGGAGCGTCGCGAGCCACAAGAACCGAAGCATGCCCTCCGAAAGCTGGTGGGTGTAGAATCCTTCCCGAAAGTCACTGTCGCGCCAGATCATCGCCAAAGTTCCGGCGGCCACAGGCGGAAAGTCCAGACGCTCAAATCCGGGGAAGGCCGCGCGCAAGCCGTCCCGGACAGCCTCAAACCGGTCAGGATCCGTTTCCCGCATGGAGTACAAGCAGGAGATGAGATCCTCTCCGTTCTGTCCGGGTAGCTTCGCCGGCCGCATTCGTTGCGGCAGCCTCACTCGCGACCCGGGACCAACGTCCAGAGCGTGATAGAACGTTGAGGAGGCCAGCCGCTGTCTGAGGTCTTCGGGCCCCTTTAACATCTTGGGCACCTGGGCGAGTGAGGTTTCCGCGTGATCGTGTTCCCACGTCGGACGTTTGAAGGTCTTCTCCTCGATCTCGTAGTACCTGATTTTCGTACCGTGCGAGTCGATATGCTTGGACAGGCCGAAAGGAGGACGGGCTCGCTGCTGGGTCAGGGTTTCGATTTCGATTTTGTACGCCGCACCAATCGGAACGATCGCGAGATCGTATTGGAGAGGTGCGCGGCCATGCAGTTCCATTGAAAGACCGAGCGACAAGCGCTCCGCCCGTCCAGCCGTGAGGATCTCCGCCAGCCCTCCCAGTTCGCTAATCTTCTCATCCAACTTGCCCTGTGCCGACGCGGCCAACAACGAGAACACATCCAGCAGCGATGTCTTCCCGCTCCCGTTAGCCCCAATCAAGACACACAGCGGCCTGAGATCCAATTCAACCCCGCACAGCCGCCGGAACCCGTCCACGCTCAAATGCTTGAACATAACGAATACTTGAGCATAACCCGCCAAAGAAAAACCGGGGGCCAGACACCGTGCCACGAGTGTCCACCCCCCGGTTTTCGGACCTGAAAAGGGAATTGGTCCTTAACCTTTATACTACGCTTTCGCTCACGGATACAGTCCGCGTACGCGGCAGGCCTCCGCGACCCGGCCTACGCCCAGCATGTTGGCCGCCAGCCGCATGTTCACCTTGTGATCCACATGGATCTTGAAGACGTCGTTGAACGACCGGGTCATGATCTTTTCCAGCTTGGCGTTGACGTCGTTCTCGTCCCAGAACAGGTGATTCTCGTCCTGCACCCACTCGAAGTACGACACCGTCACTCCGCCCGCATTGCACAGAATGTCCGGGATCAGGAAGATGCCCTTCTGGTCGAAGACCCGGTCCGCTTCCGGAGTCACCGGCCCGTTGGCCGCTTCCGATACGATGCGCGCGTGAATCGTGTGCGCGTTGTCTTCTGTAATCGCGTTTTCGAGCGCCGCCGGAATCAGCACCTCGCAATCCAGCGAAAGCAGTTCTTCCGGCGTGATCTTCTCCGCTGCCGGGAAACCCACCACGCTGCCGGTGCGGCTCTTGAATGCCACCACCGCCGGAATGTCCAGGCCCTTCGGGTGGAAGATGCATCCCTTGGTGTCGCTCACCGCGATCACTTTGGCGCCGGCTTCGTGCATCAGGCCGGCCGCAATCGAGCCCGCGTTGCCGAATCCCTGCACCACCGTGCGCGCGCCCAGGAACGGAATTCCCAGGTTCTGGCAACTGCTCCGCGTGGTGTAGAACACGCCGCGGCCCGTCGCCTCGTTGCGTCCCAGCGATCCGCCCAGGCTGATCGGCTTGCCCGTCACCACGCCCGTCACCGGATAGCCCTTCATCATGCTGTACGTGTCCATGATCCACGCCATGATCTGCGGCGTCGTGTACACATCCGGCGCCGGAATGTCCTTCTCCGGTCCGATGATCGGCAGAATGGCGCTGGCATAGCGGCGCGTCAGCCGCTCCAACTCGCCCAACGACAGCGCTTTCGGGTCGCAGGTAACGCCGCCCTTGCCGCCGCCGTAGGGGATGTTCACGACGGCGCACTTCCACGTCATCCAGGTGGCCAGCGCCCTCACTTCATCGATGGTGACGTTCGGATGGTATCGGATGCCTCCCTTGGCCGGACCGCGCTGGGTGCTGTGCTGCACGCGGTATCCTTCGAACCGGAGAATCTTTCCGGAATCCATGCGTACCGGAATGCTTACCTTGAGCTCGCGCTCCGGATACTTGATCATCGCTCGCACATTGTTATCGAGTTCCAGCGCGTTCGCCGCCAGGTCGAAGTTCTCTAGTGCGACTTCGTATGCGTTTTTTTCAGCCGTTGCTGTGGTTTTTTCGGTTGCTAACATGGCCGAACCTTCTTTCGGAATTTCAGACTTGGAAATCTTATAAAAGGTCTACAGTCGGATGATAATCCCTATCACACACCACGTCAATGGGGTGTTTCGTTAGCGGTCGTACATGTTCACCATCTTCTTCAATCTCCCCGCCAGTTCGCCGTTCAGAGCACCCGCCTTCACACGCCATCGCCAATTCCCGCTCGCTACCGACGGTATGTTCATGCGCGCCTCGCTCCCCAGCCCCAGGACATCCTGGGCGGGAAACAGCACCGTGTCCGCCACCGACCCCATCAGCCCGCGGATCATCACCCAATTCATCTCGTGACCGTCAGTCGCGAGATAGGCCCGCGTCCGAGCCTTCTCCACCTGCACGTCCTGTGGGGTACGGGTGCTGTCGCCGCCCGCGCTGTGCCACCATCCCATCACTGTGTCGTTATCGTGCGTGCCCGTGTACGCCACCAGGTGGCGCGGGTAGTTGTGCGGCCGAAAGCTCGGCCCCTGCGGGTCTTTTCCGAATGCGAACTGCAGAATCGCCATCCCGGGAAATCCGAACTCCTCACGGATGGCCTCCACCTCCGGCGTGATGACTCCCAGATTCTCCGCCACCAGCGGCAGCCGCCCCAATGCCCCTTCGAGCGCGCGAAACAGTTCCGCCCCCGGCCCTTTCACCCACTGCCCGTGCATGGCCGTGGTCTCCGATGCCGGCACTTCCCAGAACGCTTCGAACCCGCGGAAGTGGTCCATCCGCACCAGGTCGAAGAGTGCGAGCGCTGCGCGCATCCGCTCGATCCACCACCGGTACGCGTCATTCGCCATCAGATCCCAGCGATACAGCGGATTGCCCCACAACTGGCCCGTCGCACTGAAATAATCCGGCGGCACTCCAGCCACTGCGTCGAAGCGGAACAACTCCGTATGCGCCCAGACATCCGCGGAGTCTGTCGCTACATAAATAGGGATGTCCCCCATCATCCGTATTCCCAGGCCCGCGCAGTAGCGCTTCAGCGCGTGCCATTGCCGGAAAAACTCGAACTGCAGGAACTTGTGGTACGCAATGTCCCGTGGGCTGGCTTCGAACCGCGGATCCCAGGCGCTCCATTCGACCCCGCCATTCGCCTCCTTCAAAGCCATGAATCGCGCGTAATCGTCGAGCCATGCCGCGTTGTCGCAGCAAAAGGCATCGAACTCCCCATCCGGTTGGAATGCGTCGAAAGCCCGATGCAGCAGCGCAGTCTTCCAGGGAATCACCCTCTCGAACTCCACCGTGTCCTCCGCGAAGGCCGGCACATCTTCCAACTGGGTCGCCGGAACAAGCTGATCCAGGCTCAAGAGCAGCGGATTCCCCGCGAACGCCGAGAACAACTGGTACGGCGACTCGCCATACCCCGTCGGTCCCAAAGGCAGCACCTGCCAGATCCGCTGGCCCGCCGCCGCCAGCCAATCCGCAAACCGGTAGGCCTCCGCCCCCAAATCGCCGATGCCATAGCGCCCTGGCAGAGAAGTCGGATGCAGCAGGATTCCACTCGCTCGATTCACGATCCCCCCAGAACAATTGTGCGAAAACTCCGACACCAACTGCACTATCTTTCTAAAGGCTATATGCGTTTCGCCGTACTCTTCGCCGTCTACACTGGGGTCCCCAGCTTCGGCAGTTTTGCCACGGGCCACCCGGCCCCACCCGGTTTCACACCTACGCCCCTGGCCAAACCGGCGCCCGGGGAAGCGCCTGCAATTGCGCGCGGGAACTTCTGTACTATTGGCCGCCCCGTGATTCTGTGGAACATAGTCAAGACAAAGGAGATGCAATGCGCGGAAACTGGTTGTGCCCGGCGCTGCTGATAGCTCTGTTTGCCGGTTCGGTCCACGCCAAGGAACAAAGGGTCCATGGCTATGTTACTGCCGTACATGGCCCGACGTCATTTGATGTCGACGACTATCGGATCCTGCGCGACCAATCCGTGACAATTGAATTCGTCACGGATGACGATGACCAGAACGCGGCCGATTACCCTAAAGACATCCGGGTTGGATCCGAAATCGAGATTCGCGGCGACTACGACGGCCAGACCCACGAATTGAGAGCGAAGTCCGTAAAGGTCTACACGCGCGAATCGCGAAAGCTGAAACGAGCAGCCATCTTGGATCAAGTCCCCCAGCTCTACAAAAAGGGAACTTACTGGGCCGGTTCTTTCCGCGCCGACGGCCAGACCATCGTGGTCGATGAAGCCACGATTGTCTCCATCCTGCCCAACATGTCGCAGAAGAGCGCCATGCGGCGAGAGGCAAAGGAAGCCAAGCAAGCCGCGCTGCATGGTGACCTGGCTCAAACGGCTGAACAGATGTTGTCCCGCTTGGACGACGTACACGTGAATATGTACGTGTCATACGAGGGCGCCCGGTTGGACGACGGCCGGATCGCGGCGAAAAAGGTTCAGTTCCGCGATAACGAGATGACGGCGGCCAAGGCGCGGTTGTGGAAATCGCTCGCCCCGAGAATCACCGCGTTTCAAGGAACCCGGCCTGGAGAATTGAATCTCGGGGCCGCGGGAAGATACAAGCTGACGCCCAACGCTGAAGTTCAGAAATATATCCGCGACCTGGGGCAGAGGCTCCTGCCCGCTAGTCAGAGGGGGCTGGCTCCGGGAGATCCGAATAGAATCCCGTTCCAGTTTTTCGTGGCTGAATCGAAAGCAGTGAATGCTCACTCGACGGCCAACGGAGTCGTAGTGGTGAACCGTGAGTTGCTCGCCATGGTAGAAACCGAAGGTCAACTCGCTGCCGTGATAGGGCACGAGATTGCCCACGCGACGCAAGAGCACATGCTGCGCCAGATGGAATTCCACAAAAAGAAACGAATGCTGCTCGAAATCGGCGCAGCCGTTGCCGCGGCGTATGGCAAATACAATGTCCGCGACCTCTTGACCCTCGCTTCGGCGGCAATCAAGAACGGTTATTCGCGATACCTCGAAAATCAGGCGGACCGGGTGGGCATGGAATATATGCTCGCTGCCGGCTACGATCCGCGTGAGGCGCCCCGTGTCTGGAAAACGATGTCGTCGAACATGGGGGATAGACCGACCGATTTCTTTTGGAGCAGCCACGACAACAATACCACCCGCCGCAGCTATCTGATGTCGGAACTCGCCGTGAACTACAAAGGCGTCGAATTTGACTCGCTCGAGAAAGATAACCCCGAGTTCCACCACATCCGTGCGATCGTGGGCGGATCGTACTCGAATGCGAGGGCCCAGCACGAGAAAGCCGTTGTGCGTCTGCCAGGGGATTCTGAGCCTAAGCAAAAAGGCGCTTCTGCCGCAAAACCCGCCCCATTGGCCGAACGCCCACAGCCGACCTCGGAAAACGTACCTCCGCCCGACCTTCGGCCACTGGACCGACTGGCTACGTTTGATCCGAACCTCAAGCCGCAGATACCTGGGCAGCTAGCCGCTCGCGCCCCCCCACCCCAGCCCCCCAGCCCACAACCCGCGATGCGCAACCCGCAACCCGCGGTACCCGACCCCTGGCCAAGTGCCCCTACGCTCGACCGCGCCTACGAGGCCCTCCGCGCCAAAGATTACGAAACAGCCATTGCCGGCTTTGTGGTAAGCATCACAGCCGATCCGGACCGGACGCCCGTCCGCCAGGACTTGGCTTACACCTATTTAAAGGTAGGCGAGAACTCCTTGGCGCGCTCCCAGTTCCAGGAAGTTTTGCGCCGCGATCCCAACAATGCGCAGGTAGCCCTCGAGTACGCGTTTCTCAGCTACGATGCCAAGGACGTCGCCACCGCACGCCGCATCTTCGATCGTCTTCGCAAGGAAGGCAACGCGACCGCCGAGCAGGCCTTCCACAACATCGATGCGCCTCTCGCTGCCGGCATCGACCGCTGGAAAGAGGCCATCGAGAGGGGTGCCAACGACTTCAGCGCGCACTACGAGCTCGCCACCCTGGCCGAGCAGCGCGACGAACTGCCCCTCGCCGCCGAGCACTACGAGAAGGCGTGGCGCGTCCTCCCTGACCGCCGCTCCGTCCTCGTCGATCTCGGCCGCGTCTGGAAGGCGCTCAACCGGGACGCCGACGCCACCGCGGCGTTGCTAGCCGCTTCGCGCGGCGGCGAAGCGCGGGCCGCCGAGATGGCGCGCGAGCTGCTCCCCACCCGCTATCCCTACGTTTCCGAATTCCGGCACGCGCTCGACCTCGATTCCGCCAACGTCGAACTGCGCCGCGAGCTTGCTTTTCTGTTGCTGGGTATGGGCCATCCGTCTGAGGCCGAACAGGAGTTTCGGGATCTCGCCGCTCCGCCTGCGAACGACCTGCTCGCGGTCACGCAATTGGGGTTCCTCCTGTACGGTCGCGGCGACCACGAGGCCGCCCGCCCGTTCTTCGACCGCGTCCTGGCCGGCAACGATGAAGATCTTGCCAATCGTGTGCGGGCCGTGCTCCATGTTCAGCAGGTCCAGGAGAAGCCTCCCGACGCCGTTAGCGCCAAGGTGATGGCCGAGCGCAGTATCAAGGCCGGCTACATGAAGGACGCTCTCAAATATCTGCAACTGGCCCACGAAGCCGATCCTGATGATACCGATGTCATGCTTCGGCTCGGTTGGGCCTACAACCTTCTGCATCAGGATGTGCAGGCCGTCTACTGGTTCGGCCTCGCCCGCCAGAGCAGCGACCCCAAGATCGCCGCCGAAGCCGACCGCGGCTGGCGCAATCTGCGCAGTGCCACGGAAGCATTCCGCTTCACGGCCTGGCTCTATCCGATGTTTTCCACACGCTGGCACGATGCCTTCGGCTACGGGCAGGTGAAGGCGGATCTGCGCACCGGCCTGGGCTTCCGTCCGTATTTGAGCGTCCGGTTCGTGGGAGATTCCCGCCAGACGACGACCATTGCTAACGGACCTCCACAGTATCTCTCCGAAAGCTCCGTGATTGTCGGGCTGGGACTGGCGACCACGCCCTGGCATGGATTGGTCGTCTGGGGAGAGGCCGGAGAGTCCTTCAACTATCTCAGTCACCATCGGCTGCCCGACTATCGCGGCGGCCTTTCGCTGGCGCGCGGCACCGGACATTCGCTGCGCGCCGAAACGCCCGGATGGTTCGCCGATATCGCGTCGGATGCCGTATTTGTCAGCCGCTTCAACAAGGATGTCCTGTTCTACAACCAGGGCCGTTTCGGTTACACCGCCGGCCCGAAGGAGCTTCGACTCCAGCTCTACGGCGCTGCCAACCTGACCCTGGACGATCAGCGCCAATACTGGGCCAATTTCGGAGAAGGGGGCCTTGGAATCCGGTTCACCGGGTCGTTTCTCCCGCCATCCATGTACTTCACGTTCGAGGGGCTGCGCGGCGTCTACCTGGTCAACGAGGGTAATCCCCGGCGGCCCAATTTCAACGATTTCCGCGCGGGGCTATGGTATGCGTTCACTCGTTAGCCTGCTCCTGCTAGCCGCGGCACTCCCCGCCGCCGATCTCCCGTATTACACGGTGCTGGGCAATGACGCGGGCGCCTGGCCCGACATCCTTTCCGCGATCGGTCTCGAGCGCCAGCCCCCGGACAAGGCACAGATCATCGTGGTACACGCCGGCACCGCCGAGGTGGCACTCGCCATATGGATCGAACGCGTTCAAAACGGCGCCATCCTGATCCTGGAAGGGGAATCGCCGCTCGCCGAGAGTTTGGGGTTTCGTCCCGCCAAAGATCCCGCCCGCAAGGTGTCCGTGAACAGCCTGACCGACATCCACGGGCCCGATGTCTCGATCGTTTGGGAGAAGGGTCTCGATCTCCCGGTCTTTGAAGTCCCGGCCCTTGCTCAGGTCTTCGCCCGCGAGCGATGGACAGGGGCCCCCTTGGTCGCGGGCCTGCATCGCGGCACTGGCGCCGTCTTGTGGATCGCGGCGCCTCCCGGCGAGCGCGGCTACGAGCGATTCCCCTATCTCCTGGATGCCCTTTGCGACCTTGGACTGACCCCGCCGTTCCGCTCCTCGCGGCTCTGGGCCTTCTTCGATTCCTCCTACCGCTCGCGCGTCGACCTGGACTACTTCGCCGCCCGCTGGCGCAAAGCGGGCATCTCGGCCCTGCACGTTGCCGCCTGGCACTTCTACGAATCCGACCCCGAGCAGGATCGCTACCTGAAAACGTTGATCGAGGCCTGCCATCGGGAAGGCATCCTAGTATACGCCTGGCTCGATCTGCCGCACGTCAGCGAGAAGTTTTGGAACGACCATCCGGCATGGCGGGAAAAAACCGCCCTGCTGCAGGACGCCCAACTCGACTGGCGGAAGCTCATGAATCTCACCAACCGCGACTGCTTTCATGCCGTGTCCGTGGGTGTCGCCAAGCTGGCGGGCAGGTTCGACTGGGACGGCATCAACCTCGCGGAGTTATATTTCGAGTCGTTGCAAGGCATCGCCAATCCGTCGCGGTTCACCCCCATGAACGACGATGTGCGCGCAAAGTTTCGCCGGGGCGGCCGGTTCGATCCGATCGAACTATTCAATGGCCGTACGGACGAGCAATCCCGCCACGAGTTTCTCGACTTCCGCAGCGACCTGGCCGGCAAGATGCAGGAAGAGTGGGTCGGCGAGTTAGAGGCGCTCCGCAAACAGAAGCCCTACCTCGACATGGTGCTGACGCACGTCGACGACCGCTTCGACCCGGGAATGCGGGATGCCATCGGGGCGGATGCCGCCCGCGTGCTGCCTATGCTCGAAAAACACGCGATCACCCTGCTGATCGAGGATCCCGCAACGGTCTGGCATCTCGGTCCGCAACGCTACCACGTCATCTCGGAGCGCTATCGCGCTCTCACACAGAGGCACGAGAAGCTGGCTATCGACTTAAATATCGTCAATCGGTACCAAAATGTTTACCCCACCAAGCAACAGACTGGGACCGAACTTTTGCAGTTGGTTCACAATGCCACCGCCAACTTCCAGCGCGTCGCACTGTACTTCGAGAACTCGCTTCTCCCTCCGGACATGAACCTCCTTCCCTCGGCAGCCGCCGCTGCGACAGGCATCGAGCGAACCGCATCCAAGACCACAGTGGATTCGCTCATCGGTGTCGGAGTGCCGTGGAAGGGACCAGCTTCGGTGGATGGCGTCCCGTGGCCGGCTGCTGACGACGAGACCGTGTGGCTGCCGGCTGGCACACATAGCATCGAGGCTGCCGGCGCAGCGGCCGGGCTTCGCTTGCTCCGTTTGAACGGTGACTTGAAGTCGGCCCGATCCGTACCGCCATCGGCGATCGAATTCACGTATCAGAGCAGCGCCCGGGCAATCGCCGTACTGGACCGTGCCGCACATGTTCTGCGAATCGATGGGAAGGAGGCGCCGTTCGAGCGTGCTGGACCGACCACCATCGTCCTTCCGCCCGGCCAGCACGTGGTGACAATCACTGCCGACTGAGCTAGGATGATGAGTGCCGCCGCCCTGCAAGGGCAACCAACAATGATGGACGTAGCACTCCAGCCTGGGACTCCCGAAATCCCTGATAAGCTCTACTTCAAGATCGGCGAAGTGAGCGAGTTGCTGGGGGTTGAGCCCTACGTGTTGCGGTATTGGGAGACCGAATTCCCGGGTCTCTCGCCCAAGAAGTCCGGAACGGGCCATCGCCTCTATCGCCGCAAGGACGTCGAGCTGTTGCTGCGGATCAAGCACCTCCTCAAGGAGAAACGGTTCACCATCGAGGGCGCCCGTCAGACCTTGCAGGCCGATTCGAAGTCGCCAAAGCCCAAGGCGCCCAGACGGCTCCAGCAGGAGCTTTTCTCCGAGGATCCGTTACCCGAGATCCGCCGGGAACTCTCCGAAATCCTGGAAATGCTGAAGTAGCCTAGGGTTCGCCCACGATCACCCCGTAGATCCGATCCAGGTCCTCCTGCGAATAGAATTCGATTTCAATCTTTCCTTTCTTCTTCGCACCCTCGATGATCCGAACCCGCGTCCCCAGAACCCGCTGCATCTCCTGGATGGCGGCCTTCACGTTGGGGTCGGTCTCCACCTCGTCCACGCGCTTGGGTGTGCGGCCCTCCATCATCCTCTGCGTAACCCTCTCCGTCTGCCGCACCGACCACGCGTTGGTAACGGCCTTCTCCGCAACCTCCCTCTGGTGTTCGACCGACGGCAGGGAGAGCAGGCAGCGCCCGTGGCCGGCGGAAAGCCTCCGGTCGGCGATCAGTTGTTGCAGGTCGGAAGGAAGCTGAAGCAGGCGCGTGAAGTTGATAATGGTGGTGCGATCTTTCCCGGTCCGACGGCCTATCTCGTCGGGGCTCAGTTTCAGTTCGGCGCCCATCCGGGCCAGGGCCGCCGCGGTCTCGATCGGATTCAGGTCCTCCCGCTGAATGTTCTCGATGAGCGTGATCTCGAGCAGATGGTCATCCGGAATATCGCGTACCACCGCCGGAACCTGGGCCAGTTCCGCAAGCTTGGCAGCCCGCCAGCGCCGCTCACCGGCGACCAGTTGGTAGCGGTTGCCCATCCGTCGAACCACGAGCGGCTGGATGATGCCGTTGGTCCGGATCGACTGGGCCAACTCCGAGAGGCGGTCGGACTGGAATACGCGGCGCGGCTGTAGGGGGTTCGGGTCGATGGCGTCAATCGGGATCGCCAGGTCGGCCTCTACGCTCTCGGGCTCCTGCGGAGGCGCCTGGGTCCGGTTACCCAGGAGCGTATTCATCCCCCTACCGAGAGCCTTGCGCGGATTGTCGGCTTTGTTCATGGTCCAGGACCTCTTTGGCCAGCTTAATGTAGGCCTCGGCGCCCCGCGAGCGAGGGTCGTACGTCAGAATCGGCTTGCCGAAACTGGGCGCCTCGGCCAACCGGACGCTGCGCGGGATCACGGTATGGAAGACCTCGTCGCGGAAGAACTCCTTCAGGTCTGCCGCAACCTGGCGAGTGAGGTTGGTCCGGTCGTCAAACATCGTGAGGAGGATACCCTCAATCTGGAGAGGATGCTTGAAGGAGTCCCGGATCCGGTCTATGGTGTCCATCAATTCGGAGATTCCCTCGAGGGCGAAGAACTCGCATTGAATCGGTACCAATATCGCATCTGCGGCAATCAGGGCATTGAGCGTGAGAAGGTCAAGCGCCGGGGGGCAATCGATGAGGATGAATCGGTACTCTTGTCGAATCTCGGCAATGCGCTCTCTAAGCCGGAACTCCCGGCGAGGCATGTCGACCATTTCCAGGTTGGCCCCCACCAGATTCTTGTCGGCCGAGATCAGGTGTAGGCCCTCGAATTCCGTCGCCACGATCGCATCTTTCGCCGGCAGATTGTCCAGTATCACGTGGTAAAGGCTGGGCCGGGCAGGGTCTTTGGCGATTCCAAGGCCGGTGGTGGCGTTGCCCTGCGGGTCAGAATCAATCACTAGCACCCGAAAGTCGTTGGCGGCCAGGGAAGCGGCCAGATTGATGGCGGTCGTGGTTTTTCCGACCCCACCCTTCTGATTAGCGATTGCAAAGACTGTGCTCAAGCGGCCATACTAACACGGATGTAGGTGTTTCACGTGAAACGCCCTCACTTGCCCGACGGCTCTGTTCCACGTGAAACACGGTCTCCGACTCTCAGAAAGCGCTGCGTCCCCCACGGCAGCGCAATCGCAGCCTGCCATTCATACCCCAGGCCGTCCCCTGGTGCCTCCACGCCCGTCAATAGAGCAACTTTCGGTGACAAAAGCGGCAGGCACACGGCCAAATCCTCATAACTCACGGCCCGGGACACCGCCCAGTCAAAACTCTCCCTGACCTCTTCCGCCCGCCTGGCGAGCACACGGACATTCGCCACCTTCCGAGTGGCCTCCTTTAAAAACACCGCCTTCCGCTGGTGCGACTCAATTAAGGTCACGGAACAATCCGGCCGCAGGATGGCCAATGGCAAACCAGGGAAACCTGCACCTGAACCTATATCGGCAATTCGTTCAGGAAACTGTTCGAAGACTCGCCCTGCGAATAACGATTCGCAGTAGTGCCGCTCGACCACCTGTTCCAAACGATCAATCGACGTCAGATTCAGCGACCGATTCCACCGTTCCAGCAGAAGGTAGTGTGCCTGCAGAGCCGCGACCTGCTCCGCAGACAATTCCGCAATTCCGGCCAAACGCTCCCGCAAAAGCTCAGCAAACACGGCCCAAACTCAGATACACGTCCAGCACCGCAATGGCTGCGGGCGTCACCCCAGGAATCCGCGCTGCCTGGCCCAGCGTTGCCGGACGCACCCGCTCCAGCTTATCCCGCACCTCGCGCGACAGCCCGGGAATCCCGCGGAATCCGAACTCCGCCGGAATCGGCCGCCGCTCTGCGTCCTTCAGCCGTTCCATCTGCCGTTCCTGCTGCAAGATATACCCGCTGTACTTCGTCTCCGTCTCGACCGTCGTCAGGACTCCCGCGGCCGGCTCCTCACCCAAGACCTCTCGCACCCACTCCGAAAGCTCCCCAACCGACGCCTCGGGCCGCTTCAGCCACTGCCCATTTCGATGGCGTACGAGTGCCTCGGTGAGCCGCTCCTTCTGGCGCTGCTTCCGAGTGAACACCTCCCACCGCTCATCTGTAACCAGCCCGGTGCGCCGGCCCACAGGCGTCAGCCGCGCATCCGCGTTATCGATTCGCAAGTGCAGCCGAAACTCCGCACGCGACGTGAACATGCGGTACGGCTCGTCAGCGCCCTTAGTGATCAAGTCATCAATCAAGATCCCGGTATAGCCCTCGGTCCGGCCGACCACCACCGGCGGCTTCCCTTCCAGGCGGCAGGCCGCGTTCATCCCCGCCACCAACCCTTGACAGCCGGCTTCTTCGTAACCCGAAGTGCCGTTGATCTGCCCGGCCAAGTACAGCCCCGGAATCGACTTCACCTCGAGCGTGTGATCCAGCTCCCGGGGATCGATCGCATCATATTCTATGGCGTAACCCGGGCGGATCATTTCCGCACCCTCCAACCCTGGGATGGAGGCCAGCATCGCGGCCTGCACGTCAATCGGCATACTCGTCGACATGCCGTTGACGTACACCTCGTTGGTGTCGAGGCCCTCCGGTTCGAGAAAAATCTGGTGGCGCGGCTTATCCGGGAACTTGACGATCTTGTCTTCGATGGACGGGCAATAGCGAGGTCCGACCCCCTCGATCTGGCCGCTATAGAGTGGCGACCGAGGAATCGCATCCTGCAGAACCCGCCGGGTTTCTTCCGTGGTGTACCCAATGTGGCACTCAATCTGTGGGCGGTCGATCTTGCCGGTCAGGAACGAAAACGGCGTCGGCTCCGCATCGCCTGGTTGAGGCTCGAACTGACTCCAGTCGATGGTGCGGCCGTCCAGCCGCGGTGGGGTGCCGGTCTTGAGGCGTGTCCACTTCAGGCCCAGCGTCCGCAGTTGGTCCCCTAAAAGCTGCGACGGCGCCTCTCCATTCCGGCCGCAACTATATTTCATCTCGCCCACATGGGCGAGGCCGTTCAGGAACGTCCCCGTGGTGACCACCACTGCCCCGGCCCCGATCGTCCGCCCATCGCGAAGCAGTACACCCGTGACCCGCCCGTCCTCAATGCGCAGAGAAGCCACCTCGGCCTGCTTGATCCGAAGATTAGGCTCTTTTTCCAGAACCTCACGCATCCGGACTCGGTAGACGCGCTTGTCCATCTGCGCGCGCGGAGACCAAACGGCCGGACCGCGGCTCGTATTCAACAGGCGGAACTGAATGCCCACCGCATCGGCCACCTCGCCCATGACCCCGCCCAGCGCGTCGATCTCGCGCACTAGGTGCCCCTTGGCGATTCCACCAATCGCAGGGTTGCAAGACATCTGCGCGATCAGGTCCAGGTTCATGGTCACCATGGCGGTCCGCAGACCCATACGCGCGCTGGCTCGGGCGGCTTCGCACCCGGCGTGACCGGCGCCGATAACAACGACGTCGTAGCTTTCGGGCATTGATACCATTGTAGGGGATGCGGATCTTGATCATTGGCGGTGGCGGACGGGAACATGCGCTTGCATGGAAGCTCGCACAATCGCCTAAAGTGCAAATACTTGCGGCCCCCGGAAATCCGGGCATCGCGCGCGTCGGCACCTGTTTGCCGGCCGATCGCGCACAGAATCTGGAAGCGGATCTCACCGTCGTCGGACCGGAGGCTCCCTTAGTCGACGGCATAGTCGACTCGTTCCGGGCACGGGGCCTGGCAATCGTCGGTCCGAATCGCGAGGCCGCCCAACTCGAGGGGAGCAAGATTTTCGCAAAGAACTTTCTGACGCAAAGGCAAATTCCAACGGCGGAGTTTGTCACCGTGGAAAACGCGGGCGAAGCGCGAAGGGCCCTCGACCGTTTCGGCCTTCCAGTCGTGCTGAAAGCCGATGGCCTCGCAGCGGGAAAAGGAGTAGTCATCGCCCAGGACCGGGACGAGTTCGAGGCTGCACTGGCCACGCTGAAAGGCCGCCTCGTGATCGAAGAGTTTCTGCGCGGCGAAGAGGTGAGCTTCATCGCCCTGTGCGACGGCCGCGACGTGGTGCCGCTGGCGCCCACCCAGGATCACAAGGCGGTCTTCGACGGCGATGCGGGTCCGAACACCGGCGGCATGGGCGCCTATTGCGATTCGGCGATTCTTAGCGAAGCGCAGACGCACGCCATCCTCGACCGCATCATCTATCCCACCGTGGAAGCCACGGCGTTCACCGGCTTTCTGTACGCCGGCCTGATGATGACCACCGACGGTCCGAAAGTTCTGGAGTTCAACGTCCGGTTGGGCGATCCCGAGACACAGCCGCTGATGCATCGCATGGCCTCCGATTTCGTTCCGGCGCTCCAAGCGGCAGCCCACGGCGAATTGCGGGGCGTGAAACTGGAATGGCGTCCAGCGCCGAGCGTGTGCGTGGTGCTGGCATCGGGCGGCTATCCCGGCGCCTTTCCCACAGGCAAACCGATCACTGGGATCGAAGCGGCGGAGGCCACGGGCGCCACGGTCTTCCAGGCGGGCACGCGCTCAGGCCCTGAAGGACTCGAAACCTCCGGCGGGCGTGTGCTGGGTGTCACCGCGAGGGGCGAGAACCTTGCCGCCGCCATCGACGGCGCATACCGCGCCCTGCGCGAGATCCACTTCGACGGAATGCATTACCGCCGGGACATTGGACGGAAGGGCCTGGAACGGTACAATGGGAAGACAGTGGGGACGTAGCTCAGTTGGATAGAGCGGCCGCCTCCTAAGCGACAGGTCGGCAGTTCGAATCTGCCCGTCCCTACCACTACTTTTTTTCAGCGCGTCGCGCGCGCCGATCACGCTGCCGCTAGTGTAGTGTCCAACAAATAACTGGACAGGCCCTCACCTTCAGGGTTATGCTGAAACATGGCGTTGTCCAGCGGTCCTTCAATTTCCGAGCGGCAGCAGATCCAGCAATGGGCGGCGGCCCATGGCACCCCTCAGCAGGTCGCCCTGCGTTGCCGGATTGTGCTGGCTGCCGCGGACGGACAGACCGACGTGGCCATCGCTCAGCAGTTGTCCGTCAACCGCAAGACCGTCATCCTGTGGCGCCAGCGCTTCTTGGAACAGCGCTTGGACGGACTATGGGAGATTGCTCCGGGACGCGGACGCAAACCGAATTACGACACCGATAAGATCGCCTCCATTGTGGATGCAACCCTGCAAACCAAGCCCGAAGGCATGACGCATTGGAGTTGCCGCACCATGGCCAAGAGCCAGGGCGTCAGTAAGTCCACTATCAACAATATCTGGCAGGCCCACCAACTGAAGCCTCACCGGGTGAAAACGTTCAAGCTGTCGCGCGACCCGAAGTTCCTCGAGAAAATGACCGACGTGATCGGGCTGTACTTGAATCCGCCTCAGCAGGCCATGGTGTTGTGTGTGGATGAGAAGAGTCAAATCCAAGCGCTGGATCGCACCCAACCCGG
The DNA here is from genome assembly GCA_900290305.1 of Candidatus Sulfopaludibacter sp. SbA4. Taxonomy (GTDB): domain Bacteria; phylum Acidobacteriota; class Terriglobia; order Bryobacterales; family Bryobacteraceae; genus OMOG01. The sequence goes on along the minus strand of OMOG01000223.1, from coordinate 183 downwards.
TTTGCCGATCAAGAAGGGCCGCTGTGGGACCATGACCCACGACTACAAGCGCAACGGAACCACGACTCTATTCGCCGCCCTGGAGGTCGTACAAGGGAAGGTGATCGGCCAGTGCCACCAGCGCCATCGCCATCAGGAGTTTCTCAAGTTCCTACGCACTCTGGACCAGGAGTTCCCTGGTGA
>OMOG01000222.1 GCA_900290305.1 Candidatus Sulfopaludibacter sp. SbA4 | reverse complement strand
CGAGTGCTTCAGGAAAAACTGCTCCGCTTCGGGCGACGCGATCTGCATGCCGCTCTTCTTCTGCATGGCGCGCAGCATCGCCAGCCGCTCGTCGTCGGTGTGCGGGTAGAACAGCGCGATGTGTTCCTCGGCGCGGCCCTGGCGCTTCAGGTCGACGGGCAGCAGATCGGGACGGCAGGTCAGCAGGAACCACACCACTTTCCCGCGCAATTCGGTGTTGCCCATAAACTGCGCGATCTGCGCGAACACCCGGTTGGAGACGCCGCTATCGCCCGAGGCCGAGCGGTTGCCCAGTTGCGCATCGGCTTCGTCCACGATCACCGCGATCGGGCTCATGGCTTTGAGCAGGTTCAAAATCCGCTCCAGGTTGCCCTCCGTGACGCCTTGCCACATGCTGCGGAAGTTCTTCAAGGTCACCGCGGGAATCCCGATCTCGCCCGCGAAGCACGTGGTGAGAAACGTCTTGCCCGTGCCCACGGGGCCGCAGATCACGTAACCCATCGGCACCACGTCGGTCCTGCCGGCGCGGATCGCCTTGGCGGCGTCGTAGAGTTTCTTCTTGGCCGGTTCGTGGCCCGCCACCATGGAGAGGTCGAAGCGGCTTTGGACAAATTCCAGCAGTCCGCCGGACTCGGCCTCGATCAGCTCCTTCTTGCGCTTGGTGAGGAACTTCATGGTGAGCGGGCGCTGGTTCTCCACGGCGTCCGACATCAGGGCCTGCAACTGGACGCGCTTGAGCCCGGCGGTCAGGGTGGCCAGCGCCTCGGGGGTCACGTCGGAGCCCGCCGGCAGAGGCTTGGCGGCCACCTGCGCGCGGATGAAATCGAGGCGCTCGGCCTCCACCGGAAGCGGCACGTCGATGGACGCCACTCCGGGATTCTGCACCAGCCCCAGGTTCAGCTCGATCAGGTTTTCGGCAATCAGGCAGAACGTGACGTCGGCCTGCAGAAAAAACGGATTCTGCGCCCAGCGTTTCAGGATGACGAGGGAGTTGCGATCCTCGGCCGGCATGCCCGAGCTGTCGCCCGCCGGCGCGATGGTCTCGGCGAAATCCACCACCACGGCAATTTTCTTCTTGTCGATCAGCCGCAGCCGCAGGTAGTTGTCCAGGATGTTCAGCACTCCGTCGGGATTGCGCGGCAGTCCGTTGGCGAAATTGGTGCCGTGAAAACTGTCGTAGCCCGCGATGGCCCGATCGAAATCGGTCTTCATGTCGGGGTGGCCGAAACTGAGGCCGCCGCCGCGGTCGTAAAACAATACGAGGTCGCGCGAGCCGAACAGGGCTTCGCGCAGGAAGCGCTGCAGCGGAAGGAACTCCGCATTGCCGTTGCGCTTCCAGGGCGCCAGGTCGCGCACGTTGCCATGCAGGACGAACATCGAAGTGGCGCCGGAGTAGTATTTTTCGGAAAGCTCCTGCGCCCAGGCGGGCAGCGCCTCGCGCGGAGTGGTGGCGGTGGCCATGGATCAATTGTAGCGGGCGGCGAGGTGTCCGCTGGAGCTGTGCGTTGCGCCCGCCCGGCAGGGCGGAAGATAGTAGCCCACGGCGTGAGCCGTGTGGTTCGGGACCCGAACACGTCCAGCCTGGTAAGGGCGCAAGATTCGGGCCGCGCTGTTACGCCCCAGGGCTGGCATTTCCTTTCGACGTTTCCCACGGCTCACGCCATGGGCTGCTTCCGGTCGCCCTTATGGACTGGACAAGCAATCCGACTCCGAACTCACTCCCACCCCTCGCGAAGTCGGCGCACGTACTCGTCCGGGTCCACTCCGGCGAAGTCTTCCTTCCCGGCCCCGATCATTTCAAAGATGCCGCGCAGCCGCGTGTCCTGCTTCAGGGACGCGTATTCGTTGCGATACCAGTCCAACAGGTATTGGTATCGGGCAGGTACGGCCTGCGTCTCCGGGGTAATTTTTCCCTTGCGATTGGGATATGTCTCGTCACCCTCGCGATACAAACGGCGAGTGTTGTGGCCTGTGGCGTACAGCATCCGATATTGCGCGGAATACGGCGGCAGATTGGCAACACAGTGTTTGTAAGCGTGCATGCCGACGCCTGGCCTCAATTCGCCGGTGATCTTCTCGGTTTTTGCGCGGCCAATGATCTCCTTCACCGTGAAGTCTCCCCGATCGGGGTGTTCGCGGTGAAGCAGGGCCGTTGCGATCCAGACCTCGTCGGCGATCTTCAGTGTGTTCATAGCTTCATCATCGCACCAGCCCCATCACGCCGTTGCGCAGCGACACGACCTGCGCGACGTGCTCGCATAGCAGGCCGATCGATGCTTCCGCATTCTCTTCCGTCAGACAATCCCAACCTGCTCCGGCGCCCCAAAGATCTTCGTACGCGCGCTGCCATATGAAGATGGTCTTGGTTTCGTCCGGAATGCTCACGCCGTAGCGAAGCTGAAGGCCCCTGGCGGCAAAATCGATTACCACCTTGATGTTGGTGCCCTGAAGCACTCCGAGGTATTCCGTCTCGCCGCCCTCGCGTTTCTGCTTCCCGGTTGCGAACAACTTCGGGAATGCATCGTTGATCAGCTTTCTGAGCAACGGCGCCTTGGCGGGTTTGAGATGAGCCGGGTCGGGGTCGGGCACCAGAGCCGCTGGAAGGTCGTCGCGGGGTATGAAATCCAGTGTGGCCCGCGTTCGTGCCATCATCTGCATGCTCATCGGGTCCGCCAGCATGGCCTTCATCATCCTCAGGCCCACATAGCGCAGGCCCATGGTGAACGCCGCCGATTGCGTAGCCCGGCGATAGCGAACGAAAGCCGGATTGGTCGCCACCAGGGCCTCCAACTCGCGGACCGCCAACTGCGGAAAAAAGTTCAGGGCATCGACCTGGGCCAGCGCGGCCAGGTGCAAATCGCGGTCGGCCTCCGTGAGCGTGGCGAAATAGTCCAGCAGTTGGATGACGCCCGTGCTGGGAGTTCGCGTCAACCCGGGGAACCCTGCCTGGGCTTCCGCGACGAGGTGGTCCTTCAGCAGCGCGCCGATATCGTCCAGCTTCTGTGGGGACATAAACTAGCCGCGCACACGATTGCGCGTCACCGACCCCGTCTCGAATTCGGGACTCGCCAGCGGGGAAATGTCGAAGATCGATTCCACCTCCCGCACGGTCTCCTCGGTCTGCTCCACGTCTTTCACCAGGTTGTCCAGGTGGTCACTGATCTGCTGCGGGTCGTGCATGGTCACCGACTGGTCGCGGATCAACTGCAGGACGTCCTCGATGGCGGCGCACTGCGCGTCGATCACCTCGCAGTTTTCCTTCACCTTCTCGTACTTTTCGACGCGCTTGCCCAGGATCTCGATGCGCTTGCGGTTGATCTCCTGCACCTTGGGCGGGTCCGAATCCAGGTCCTTCTGCAACTGGGCGCACTCCTTCTTGATGACATCGGGGTTCGTAGCGCGCAGGTATTCGCGATGATGGAACGCGGAGTTGAGCAGGCGGATGTAGGATTGCGAGAGCCCTTCGAGCTTGTCCTCCATCTGGTCGACGAACATCTGGGAGGTCGAAGTAAGCCGCGTGTAATTCGCCCGGATGCCCTTGCAGATGTTGTCCAGATTGGCATAGCGGGCGCGCATTTCGGCCGGCAATTCGTAAAACAGCGCGCTGAGACTCTTCTGCCGCTCGGCCTTCTCCTGCTCGTACTTGCGGGAGCGGATCAGCCTCTGGAAGCGGCTGTTGTTGGGGATGGTGCTGAGGTAGATCAGCTCCAACCCGGCGCCCAGCAACAGGGGCAGCGCGCTGACGGAGACCGCCGCGAAAGCCACCGCGCCCGCCAGCACAATCTTGTTGTACTGCCAGTGGAAGGCTTCCTTCAGGTAATTGATTTCGCCGCCGTTCTTGTCCTCGGCCATTTACACGCTCATTCGAACCTGGCCCGGGCCCGATGACCGTCGCAGACACGAGAGAACGTGCTGCTGCAACTCGTGAAACTCGCTTCGCTGTTTCATCGAGGCGTCGCGCGGCCGGCCAAAAGGCACAGGCACATCTTCAATGATTGTACCGGGTCGCGCGCACAAGACGAAAATGTGGTCGGCGAGGTAGATGGCCTCGTCCACGTCGTGGGTGACGAACAGGATGGTGCTGGCGGTCTCCGACCAGATGCTGAGCAGCAGTTCCTGCATGTCGCTGCGGGTCTGGGCGTCGAGGGCGCCGAAGGGCTCGTCCATCAGGATGACGCCGGGCCGCAGCGCCAGCGTGCGCGCGATGGCCACGCGCTGCTGCATGCCGCCCGAGAGCGTATCGGGGTAGGATTTCTCGAACCCTGCGAGGCCCGTCTCCTGGATGAGGTGGGCCGCGGTTCTCTGCCGTTCGGCCTCGGGAACGCCGTTGATCTTCATCCCGTACTCGACGTTCTGCGCCACGGTGAGCCAGGGGAAGCTGGTGTATTTCTGAAAGACCATGCCGCGGTCGCGCCCCGGCCCCGTGACGGGCTTGCCAGCCACCAGGACTTCGCCCGTATCGGGTTGGTCGAGGCCCGCGATCAGGCGCAGGATGGTGGACTTTCCGCAGCCCGACGGTCCCAGCAGCACGCGGAATTCGCCGATGTCTTTTCCGTCCGGGGAGTAGAGGTCTTCGACTTCGAAGTTGATATTTTGGATAGCCTGGATGATCTCACCGGCCGGCGACACGAAGCTCCGCGAGACGTTGCGCAGGGCGATTCTGGATTTTCGCTCAGGCATGCGGGGCCCTCGGGACAAAAGAATTTGGCCACAGATGAACACGGATGAACACAGATAAAACCAAGGAATTGAGTTTGTTGTTATCCGTGTTCATCTGTGTTCATCCGTGGCTAATTTCATTTCGCATGACTGTGCGCCTTCGCGGCCATCGCGGCCACCGCGGGGTGCGAGACCTGCACCGACACTCTGCGCCAGGGGAACAGCCAGCGCTCCGCAAGGGTTAATATGTACCGAAACAGAAACGCTGCAATTCCGATGGCGATGATGCCGGCGTAGACCCGGTCGAAATCGAGGACCTTATACGCCGCCTCGACCATGTATCCCACGCCCTTCCGGGCGTTCACAATCTCGGCCAGGATCACGTAGGTCCAGCCAATGTCGTAGAGGATGCGAAACGAGCCGAAGATGGAGGGAAACGAGGCCCGGAACATCAACCAGAGAACCTGACGGCGGTTGGCGCCCAGCGTGAACGCCGTCTCGAGCAACGCCTGATCCACGCGGTTGGCCTCCTCTACCACCACCGCCAGCAGGTAGAAAAACATGCCGAACCAGAGGAACGCGATTTTCATGGTCTCGTCCAGCCCGAAGAGGCCAAGGAATGCGGGCAGGAACGCCGTGATGGGCATGGAGCGCATGGGCTCCGCGATGGGGTTTACCAGGTCGTGCAGCCATCGGAAGCCGCCCATCAGCAATCCTAGAGGAATGGCGATGACGGCGGCCAGGAAAAACGCCTGTGCGATGCGCCACCAGCTTTGGAAGACGTTCGCCAGCAGGTCGTATTCGACCCAGAGTCTGACGAATGCCGTAACGACGTCCCCGGGCTTGGGGAGAGCGAACGGAGGAAGAAGTTTCCAGTGAGTCACCAGGTACCAGGCGAGTATGACCACCGTCCAGCTCACCAGGGCGAGAATCGCCTGCGTGCGTTTGGAAACGCTTCTGCGGACCTCGAGCAGATGTTGTAGGCTCACGATTTCGCCGGGTTGGGATACACCTTGATATCCGTGCGCCGGTTCTTCTCCCGTCCTTCCGGAGTCGCGTTGGTATCCACAGGCTGGTCCGGACCATTTCCCACCGTGCGCATGCGCTCCCCGGGGAAGTGGTACTTCTCCACCAGGTACTTCTTGACCGTCTCGGCGCGCTCCTTCGACAATCCCATGTTCAGCTCGCGCGAGCCGGTGGCGTCGGTGTTGCCGGCGATATCCACCACGGTGTTTTCGTAGGCCCGCATGAAGTCGCCGATCTCGTCCACCACCGCGCGCGAATCGAGCCCCATCTTCGCCGAGTTCGGCTCGAAGTAGATGGCCCGCCGCTGCGTGGCAATCGGAGTCGCGCTCTTGGGCGGCTCCTTGTAAGTGATGGGAGCTTCGCTCGGCGTGGTGGAGAACTTCCCGTTCAAGGCCGCGATGTACCGCCGGTCCATGCTCGCTTCGGCATCCGCCGAGTGCTTGATCAAACGCAGCTCACGATACATCTCCGTGGCCATTTTGAAGATGTTGGCGTAGTCGGAGTCGGAGCCCGCCGTGCCGAAGAAGGCGACGTTGTCGGAATAATCCGCCAGCTTCACGCCGCCGAGCATGGTCTTGGCAAGATCGGCGGGAATGTTGAAGTCCTTGATAGTGCCGATGAGCGTGTACGCGCGGTTGGGCTGCTGCTGGATGAACTGCACGCCCTCCAGCCATCCCTGGATGAACTTGATCACGGTGCCCGGCGAGCTGGCCGCGTACCGGTCGCTCACCACCAGCACGTCGGCGATCAGCTTGTTGGCAATGCGCGTGTCATAGATCTTCTTGGAGCCGGCCCGCTTGCCCACGGCATCGCTCATGTCCGGATCCCAAGCCACCGCGGCATCGACCTTCTGCTGCGCGAACAGCGTGGCGGGCTCGATGCCGTCCTTGGTGTGCACGGCCTTGTTGAAGACCTCGTTGCGCTGCTCGGTAGTCAGGCCCGACTCCTTCAGCCCGTTCCACAGCAGGAAGTGCGAAGGCGTGTAGGGTGCGAAGGCCACGGTCTTGCCCGCGAGGTCCTCGATGCTGTTGATGCCCTGCCGCCCGATGACGCCATCGGCGCCGCGCGACCAATCCACCATGTAGAACGCGCGCGCGTTGACGCCTTTGTCCTGGAACTGGCCGAAGTCCTTGGCCCACACGTCGGCCGTGGTCAGCATGATGTCTACGTTGTTGGTGGCCAAGGCCGCGGCGCCTTCGGTCCAATCGTCGATGATCTTGAACGTGACCTTGAGGCCCTTCTCGGCATAGATGGACCCCGGTACCGTATCCAACCCGCCGTTGGCCACCAGGCCGGCGACGCAGCCCACCCAGATATTGACCCGCACGCGCACATCGCTCGATTCCTTGCTGGGAGTCACCAGCGGCTGCGTGGGATCGACCTTGGCGCCGGGATTGGTCGCCACCGTTCCCGAGCTGGCCGACTTCGACCCGAGCCCGGGAATCTCGAGAATGCCGTACCGGTTCAGGCTGTAGGCCACCAGGCCCAGCCCGATGAGAAAAATCAGGACCCAACCGCCCCGTTCAATTTTCAGAGCCATGGCTCAATTCCTTCCAGGTCGTAACACAGGCAGGAATGCCTGTGCCACATTACGCAGTTTTTTGCGCTTCTGTTCCACCGATGGTCTTTTGCGCGGGCCCGGAAGACGCCTGCGGAGAAAGCAGGCCCATCTCCGCCTTGAACTGCTTCACCAACTCGTTGGCCTGCATCTTCTCGGCCTCTTCTTCAATCTTAATCTTCTGCTGGTCCACGTTGCCCAGCGCCAGTTCCATGCGCGCTTCGTTGACCGCGGTCTGTTCCTCGATCTTGCGGACCATCTCGTCGTGGGTCTGGCTGATGCCGGCCACTTCGAACGTTTCCATGGAGTCGGCCACCTTTTTCTGCCACTGCGCGCGGCGGTAATCGCGGATGGCGTTGAGCGCCTCCTGCGTCTTGCGCTCCTTCTCGAGCATGAACGCCTTCTTGACGGCGAGCGCCTTGTCCAGCGCGGAGTGCGCCGTCTGGAGCTGCGCCTGGTTGCGGGCCAGCGCGCCCCGCACCTGCTCCAACTGGATGGCGAAGCTGCCTGCCAGGTCGTCGCGGCCGCCTTGAATCGAAGCTTTCACTTTGGCCGTCAAGTCATTGACCTGGTTCTTGTAACGGTCGTTTTCCTTTTCCAGCAGGGTGGCGTTCGCCTTGACCATGGCGATGCTCTCGTTCATGCGAGGCACCTGGTCGTTCATGTCCCGGATGTTCTGCTCCAGAATGAGCTCCGGATTCTCGCCCACGGAAATAAAGAACCCTACGAACGAGCGGACCATGCGAGACAGACGTCTCCACATATTGCAATCTCCTTTCCTCTACAACAAATCTCGGCGCGGCTACTTGTCGGGGGTGGCCGCACCGGAGGTGCGCTCACGCGAAGCCGGGGCCGGCGCAGCCGCGGGGCCGCCGGTTGTAATCGGGTTGTCGGTCACGAAATAGGATACGGTATCCGAGATCTTTTGTTCCTCTTCCTGCTTCTTCAGACGCCAGGCGTAGAAGCGTTCCCGTTCCTTCGCGAGCTCGTCGTTGTTGGCCTGTATGCGCGCCTTGTGGTCCGCTGCGAGGCGGTCCATCTCGGCCTGGATCTCCTGATTTTCCTTGGTCTTGCGGGCCTCGAGGTCGGTCACCGAGCGCTCCTGTACACGCTCGAAGGTGTCGAGCGCGCGGTCGCGTTTCACGGCGTCTTCGATGACGTCCTGAATGGGCGCGCCGGAGGCCTCGAGGGCCACCAGGACGGAGCTGCGCTTCACATCCCGCGGCAGGTTGCGGATGTGCTCGCTGTGCAGCATGTCCGCGACCTTCATGACGGTGAATCCGTGGGCCGGCGGATGGATTTCGGCCGCACTGTAGATTTCGTCGAACGAGGCCGCATTGCTCACCGGCGTGGTGAAGGTGGTCACCTTGGAGATGCCGGCGGCGATATCGGCGACGGCCTGTGCCGCGCTGGCCGGCGCCGCGGCAGGGGCAGGTTCGCCATCGGTCTCCGGGGCTTCCTCGGCCGGTTGGTCCACGGAGACGAAGAGGTTATACCACTTCTTGCTCATTGAAGCTCACTGGAAGGGTAAAACAGTGCGGGTGCCAAGGTCAAGGCGGGTAGCGGATTTCTTCGCCCTGTTTTCGGCGGGGCGGGTGACAGTGGTGACGGGTTTTCGGGGGTGTGCGCGCGCATTCTCTTGTACCGTCATAAGATATTTTGTTTGTTTGGGTTGCGGAGACGGCCGGAATTTGGGTGACAGGTGGGGAGGCTTTTTTCCGGGCCAACTGTCACCCGAATCAGCGGCCGGGGGCCGGGGCCGGATGCAGGCGGAATATGGCGGCGCGTTTTCATGAGACACACTCCTCTGTGTGGGATGCCGACGGGCGTAACTCTCTTCCTAATTCAATACTGACAGACCGTGTCAATAGGCAAGGGGTGCAGTTTGGGTGGATGGGGCGGTAGTGGGTCTTTAGAATCAGTGAGGGATGATTAAGAATTTTAATGGTTTCGCTTGTGACTGGGTTTTGGCGGGGAATCGAAATGGTACTGTGTAGTTTTTCCGGCTAGGACAGAGGTGAAGCGCAAGCCCTCCAGCTCCGCTGCTACCTTGATAAATGCAAGTCCGGCTCCTGCAAAACCGAGGTCCCGGTGACGCGTGCGTAGAGAACATCAGGATCAAGGTCCGCGCCGTTCGGCCACGTCACAGTGCCCAGGTCCGAGTCGACCCGAACGCGCGCGAAGTAGGCCGGGTCTCTCAGCGGCTCGAACACTCCCAGAAAGCTGAGATGCGGCGCAAGATCGACCACACCCTCAACGCCGTCTTCGAAACGAAGGTGCAGGCGATAATCTCCGATGGCATTTGCAGCAACGATGTCCTTCAACATGTCTACTCCAGAGGAGGAATGGGCTTGAGCCGCGCCTCGGCCCTCGCCAAGGCCCAATCCTCCATCAACTCCGAACGGTGCATCTCCGCCCACTCGGTAACCAGGCCCAGTGCCCGAGGTGAAAGGCGCCCTCTCAAGACTGCCGGCGTTTCGATCGCGATCAGCGCCTTCTGGCCGGAATACCGCACGTGGAAATGCGGCGGCTCGTGATCGGCATAATACATCTGCACAACGATACCGAAGAAGCGGCTGATCTCTGGCACCTGTGAACCATTCTCGCGTGAGGCGGCGGTTTCGGCAACCGGAGTTCACCACCGCACACGCCGGCCGGCAGGTGGTAAAGGACGACGGGGGCGAGCGAACCAGGCCCGCGTTATGAGCGGCGCAGGCGCATCCCCAGCTACTCGAGGCTGGGGAATGGACTACGCCGCGACTTCGACGGTCTCGGCCAAAGAAGTCGGCTTGGGAATCGGATCTCCGTCCTCGCGCAAACTCCGGAGGTGGACTTCAATGGCGGTCCGGATACGCTCGCGGACCTGGTCCTCGGTTTGCGCGGTCGCACCGCACCCCGGCAGGTCGGGTACGTAAGCGCCATAGCCGGTATCGTAGCGCTCGATAATGACGGCGTATCTCAGCGGTTCAGCCATGCGCGAAATTCCTTGAGCGTCAAGCCTGCCTGGCGCAATATTGAGTTTAGCAGGAAGCCGCCGATATCGTCGCCACGCTCTCCGACAAGCGTGACCTTACCGGGTTTGGCCGGGTGGACGTAATGATGATGGCCGCCCTCGGTGTTCTTGAGTTGCCACCCGTGCCCGGTGAGAAAGGTGACGAGATCGCGAACCTTAATCTGGATTGCCACGCGGAGTGTCCTACGCTCGCTGTTTGTGCGGTTTCAGCGGCTTCAGGTTCGCCCGAACCGTGCCGGGATTGTGCTCTTCTTTCTTTTTCAAGTCGTCAAACAGCCGTGCGAGGTCGTAATCGAACTGCGCGGCGTAAGCCTCCCTGGCTGCACGCACTTCTTCCACGATTTCGTCCTTCCACTTCATTGCTCTTCTCCCATCAGTTCTTCCGGCGTACACAAGCTCGGCACTTCGTACCCGGATTCCTCGACAACCCGGCGGATTGCCCGATGCAGTTCGGCGTTGGCGATGTGGCGACAGTTCCAGGTCAGTAGATACTCGCAGCCGTAAACAGTCGCGATCGCGATATGAGCGGCATCGCCAGCCGCTTTGCGCGGGATTGGCCCTTTGGCGATCAGGTCTTCGGCTAATTTCCGTATCTCGTCACCGACCGCCAGTATCGGAACACCCTTCAGGATCTCCAGGCGTTGGTTGGCGAGATGGGCGTCTCCGGCTCTTACTTCCTGAAGCACAAGCTCCGACACATACAGGTCAAACTCAGACCGCCGCGACTCCCACCAATCGCGGGTGATTCTCTGACGGGCGGCGACCAGCAGATCGCGGCTCGGCCATCCGGCCAGGCAGCTCGGAATCGTCGTTTCCAGGTAGAGCTTGGCTTGCATTCAAATTCCTATCCGCTCGACCTCATCGAGGGCCCGCCAGCAGCCGAGTTCGGTGCGCTTCCCAGTGGACTAAGCCGCGACCTCGGCCGCCTCCGCTACGGAGGTTGGCTGCGGAATCGGTTCCCCGTCCTCGCGCAAGCTGCGGAGGTGCACTTCAATGGCGGTCCGGATGCGCTCTCGAACCTGGTCCTCGGTTTGAGCGGTTGGGCCGCATCCGGGCAGGTCAGGCACGTAAGCGCCATAGCCGGTGTCATAGCGCTCGATAATGACGGCGTATCTCAGCGGTTCAGCTATGCGCGAAATTCCTTGAGCGTCAAGCCTGCCTGGCGCAATATTGAGTTTAGCAGGACTGTGCGGTTTCGCCTGCGCGTCCGGTTTTTTTCACAGCCTCCGACCTGGACTTTAACCGTCGGGCCGTCCTCCATGGCGACGCGACCCGTCAACGAAAACAAGTGCTTCGGCTCATTCGGCGGCCTGGGCGCCCTCGGTTGCTGGTTGCGAACACAGGTCCGCTCCCAACTGGCCTTCCAGGTCCAGCGGTTTCAGAAAGTCCTTCCGCGAGTGCGTAGGAGATCTTTGTGTTCGGTGTCTTGTGGGCCAGTTTCCGCAAAGCCGGTTTATCGTCCTGAGCTTGACCGAAACGGCGGCTCCGGGAGGCGGTGCCATTCCATCCCGGACGGAATCAATTCGCGTCAGAATCCGACCGAAGCGGAAAGGCATGCAGGTCGTAACCATATGGGTTACACTGGTTCTTGGCCATTACAGGATTCCGGCATAAAGGACTCGAACGGTTCTTTTCCACCGGCGCCAAGCCGGGAATTCAAGCTAAGCATGCCGACCGGCTCCGACTGATCCTCGGCCGCTTAAATGCAGCGGCGAGCGCCCAAGACATGGACTTGCCTGGTCTGGGTCTCCACGAACTCCACGGTCAAAGAAAGGGTACGTGGGCTGTGAAGGTGAGCGGCAACTGGCGTGTCACGTTCACCTGTGCCGGGAAGGATGTGAACAGCGTTGACTACGAGGACTACCACTGAGGTCGATTATGAAGATGCACAATCCGCCGCACCCGGGAGAGATACTCAAGACACTGTGCCTGGAACCCCTGAATTTGACGGTCACGGAAACCGCGCGATCTCTCGGGATCAGTCGCAAGACCCTGTCTGGCATCCTGAACGGCCGTGCCGGCATCAGCCCGGAGATGGCCGTGCGTCTCTCCATCGCCTTCAACACCAGCGCGGAGAGTTGGCTCAATCAGCAACTTCAGTACGATCTGTGGCACGCGGAGCGAAGCCGAAAACGGTTGCGCGTGACAAGGCTGACCGCCGCCTGATCGGCTCTCGGAATGGCCGATTCCCGGCCCTCCAGGCGAGGCCACTGTACGAGATGGCGGTATATCTGCCCCGATCGCGTTGGTAGCCCAGTCTGGCCGTTGTTGGCAAGCGCTTGGCGAGCAGGCGGGAGTTGCTGCTCTGGGAAAACTTCCGTATAGCCGACAACACGCCCGGAACCCACAAGAACGTGAGCTATTCCGATGGGATGATGTCGACCGAAATCGCTGGATAAGTCCTCGCAAGCCGGCTGTATGGGACGGCGAAATGTCGCGTGCCCTGGAACTTCCCCTCGCTCATCTGCGTAAACACCTTCAACGCCGTGAGGTCCTGAATGCTCTGGTTCTACGAATCTTTCTTTCCCGTGGTCTGGATTTTCTTTCTTCTCTACTGGCAGATCAAGGCCGCCAATACCAAATCCACCCAGCGCCTCGAGCCGGCTGCCTCGCGCATCCTGCGTGTCTTCATCTTCCTGATCGCGATCATCCTCCTCTCGACAACTCGCATCCCGCTGCCCTGGCTTTATCTCCAGCTCTGGCCGGTTGGCTTTGGGCCCTTCTGGCTGGGAGCTGCCGTCACCATCGCCGGCCTTCTGTTCGCCGTCTGGGCGCGCGAGCACCTCGGCAGCAACTGGAGCCGCTCCGTCACCATTAAGCAGGGGCACGAGCTGATCACCACCGGTCCCTATGCCGTGGTCCGTCACCCCATCTACACCGGCATTGTGACCGGTTTCCTTGGCATGGCGATTGCCATCTCCCAAGTGCGCGGGCTCATCGTTTTCGTTCTCATCTTCCTCGCGTTCTGGATCAAGCTCCGCATGGAGGAACAGTGGATGCGTTCCCAGTTCGGCGAGACGTATGCCACTTATGCTCATCAGACTGCTGCCCTGGTGCCTTACCTCTTCTAATCGCTGCGTCACCAGGGAGTTTCGAGCTTACGAAATCGGTCGCCCGGCCACGGTCTACCCCATGAATTTTCAGCGGAACGTACATGATAGACTCGCGGTATGTCTCGAAGGACGGCCGCGGCCGTCTTTCTGCTCACCGCCGCGGCTCTATGCGCAGAGCGCCTGCCGATCCGCCTCTATAGCACTGCCGAGGGTCTGGCCAGCACCAATCTGAACTGCACCGTCCGCGATTCGCACGGCTTTCTTTGGTTTTGCACCAGCGAAGGCCTCTCGCGATTCGACGGCTACACTTTCACGAACTACACCTTTAGCGGCACCTCGACCACACGCGCCGGCGTCGGACGGGCGGTCACGGATTTTCTGGAAACCAAAAAGGGCGAATTATGGGCGGCCGCGCCGGGCGCGGTATGCCGCTTCAACCCGTCTCCCGGTCGAAGTCATCCCTTGTCGGAATGCTATCGGCCGGACGGGCTCGAATCCAAGGGCAGCTTTACGCGCCTTGCTGAGGCGCCCGATGGGAGCCTCTGGGTGCTGCACAGTCTGGGTCTCTTCCGTTTTCTCAGAGCGGACCACCGCTTCGAGCCAGTGGACCTGGGGGGGAGTGGATTTTGGACCAACTTGATCGAAGATGACGACGGCAGTCTCTGGCTCGGCGCAGAGAGGGTACTTGCGCACCGCCTGCCGGACGGGCAAGTGGACTGGTTCGGAGAGGCCGAAGGACTGCCAGTCAATGCCGATCATTATTTTCGAGTCAGCGGGATGCTGCGCGACCGTGAACACCGGTTGTGGATCGGAACCTGGCAAGGCCTGTGCCTCATGGTGACGCATCCTGAGCCCGGGAGACGCGCGGTCGAGCGCGTTTATACCACCCGCGACGGGCTGCCGGGCGACACGGTGTTTGACGTCTTTCAGTCGCGCGACGGCAGGCTCTGGGTGGGCAGCAGTCAAGGTTTGAGCGAGTGGATCCCGGCCAGCGGCACGGTGGGAGGCCGGTTTCGCAGCTACACCGTCCACAAAGGCTTCAATCTGGATGGAGTCGATGGGCCAGCGCTGGCCGATCTGGCGGAGGATCTCAGTGGAGATCTCTGGATGTCCGGGCCCATGCGTCTCGCTCGACATGGATTCATCTCTTATGGCACATCGGATGGCTTGAACAGCAACGAGATCAAATCCGTCTTCGAGGACCGCGATGGCCGCCTCATCGCCGTTTCGCGCGATTCGCGGCCGCGGCACTTGAACGTTTTTGACGGCGAGCGATTCCACTCCGTTCTGCCGCGGCTGCCCGGCTGGATCCACTACTTTACATGGGGGCAAAACCAAATCCACTTTCAAGACCACACCGGCGCCTGGTGGATAGCAGCCCAAGGCGGTGTCTGCCGCTATCCAAAGGTGCGTCGCGTGGAAGAACTCGCCAACACCCTGCCAGAGAGGATCTATACCACGCACGACGGCCTTCCCGGCGTCGATATCTTTCGGCTGTTTGAAGATTCGCGGGGGGATGTGTGGATCTCGGCGATCGGCTGCGCCAGCGTGTCGCGCTGGTCGCGGGCCACCGATCGCATCGAAGTCTTTCGTCAGGGCGACGGCGGCAGAGGGCTGGACACGCCCCTGGCGTTCGCGGAAGACCATACGGGGAGTGTGTGGATCAGCTTTTACTGGCACGGCCTGGCGCGCTACCGCAACGGCCGGTTCAAAGTCTTCACCACTGCCGACGGATTGCCCGCCGGGCCGCTGCCGACTCTCTTGGTCGACCATGCGGGACGCCTGTGGATGTCATCGGGGTCAGGACTGGTTCGCGTTGACGATCCATCGGCCGAGCGCCCGCAATTCCGATTTTACGGTTTGGAGGCCGGGCTTTCCAGCAATCAGGTTTCCTGCATCGCCGAGGACCGGTGGGGCCGGATTTACGTTGGCAGCCCGCACGGAATCGACCGGCTGGATCCGGCTACCGGCCGGATCCGGCAGTACGGCGAATCCGAGGGGCTGATCACGCCCGGCCTGTTGCCGGCCGCCCATCGCGATCGTCAGGGCAACTTATGGTTCGGCGGAGCAACCCTTGCGAAATTCGTGCCCGAGCCCGACAGTGCGAATCTGCCGGCTCCGCCCATCCGGATCACTCGCATTGGCGCACCGGGCGGTCGGTATCCGATCTCCGAACTGGGCGAGAGCAGTGTCGAGGGCATCCGCTTGCGCTCCGCGGAGAACGCGGTGCAGTTCGAGTTTGCCAGCCTCAATTTCGATGTCGGACAGAACATTCGGTTCCAATACAAGCTGGAAGGCAGCCGGCAGGATTGGAGCGCGCCCACGGAGTCGCGCACCGTCGATTACGCCAGCTTATCTTCCGGCTCCTACCGCTTTCTGGTGAGGGCGGTGAACTCCGAGGGCCTGAGCAGCGAAGTTCCGGCGTCTGTGGCCTTCGTCATTCTTCCGCCTTTCTGGCAGCGATGGTGGTTCGTGGGCCTGGTGGCCGCGGCGCTGTCCCTGGCGATATATGGCGCGCACGAGTACCGCCTGCGCCAGTTGCTGGAACTGGAACGCGTGCGCACCCGGATCGCTACGGACCTGCATGACGATATCGGGTCAAGCCTCACGCAGATCGCGATTCTGAGCGAGGTGGCGCGGCGGGATGGCAGGGAGCAGTCTCCCTCCGGCGGGGAGCCGCTGGAGCGGATCGCCGAACTTTCCCGCGGGCTGGTGGATTCGATGAGCGACATCGTTTGGGCGATCAATCCGCAGCGCGACCATCTGCGCGATCTGGAGCACCGCATGCGCCGCTTCGCCGCGGACGTTCTGGCGCCGCGCGACATCGACCTGGAATTGGAAGTCCCGGTGCGGATGGAGGATATTCCGCTGCGCGCGGAGGTCCGGCGGCAGGTATTTCTGATTTTCAAGGAGTGCATTCACAATGTAGTGCGGCATTCGGGATGCAGGCGCGTACAGGTGGCGATGGAATACCGCGGTCATCGCCTGCTGCTGCGGTTGAGCGACGATGGCGCGGGCTTCGCGGCCGCGGGCGTGGAGAACGGGCACGGCCTGGACAGCATGCGGCGGCGCGCGATGGAGATCGGGGGCAAACTCGAAATTGTGTCCCAGCCAGGGGGCGGGACGCGGATCGAACTGGAGGTGCCGGATCTACCTGTTCAGGTGGTGCAAACCCGCGGCAAACGGAGCAGAATGGGCGATGGTGTCCACTGAAGCGCTCACTGCCCTGGTGATCGAGGATCAGCGGGAGATCCGGGAAGGCCTCCAGGTGTTGATCAACGGCACGCCGGGATACCGGTGTGCGGCGGCGTTCGGGAGCATGGAAGAGGCTCTCGCGCGCCCGGCCGGCGACGCCCCGCAGGCGATCTTGCTCGACATTGGTCTACCCGGCTTGTCGGGACTGGAAGGAATTCCGCTGCTGCGCGCGCGGTATCCGAATGCCGCCATCCTGATCCTGACGATTTACGAGGATGACGAGCGCATCTTCCGGGCGCTGTGCGCGGGCGCGGCCGGGTACTTATTGAAGAAGACGCCGCCGGCACGCCTGCTGGAGAACCTGCGCGAGGCAGTGGATGGCGGCGCGCCCATGTCGCTCGAAGTGGCGCGCAAGGTGATCGCGCTGTTCCGCCAGTTTCAGCCTCCGGAGCGCGCGGATTGCGACCTGTCCCCGCATGAGATGCGGCTGCTGAAACTCCTGTCCGAAGGTCACAACTACAAGACCGCCGCGAGCAAGCTGTCGCTCAGTGTCAACACCGTTTCCTTCCACATGCGCCATATCTACGAAAAGCTGCACGTGCACTCCAAATCGGAGGCGGTAGCAAAGGCTTTTCGCAGCGGAATGCTCCGGTGAGGTGGGACACTCCGTTGCACGGAGCGAGACGATCGGTTTTTGTCGTCTGTCTTCGGTGGGCTTACGGCCGGTGACAGGCCACAGAAAGCGATGGCCTCGCTCCGTGCAACGGAGTGTCCCACTTCGGACTCCCAGGTAAAGACCGGAGGAAGAATCCACCTGTTCAGGTGGTGACGGGCGGACGCGTCCCACCATATGATTGCGAACGATGTCCCGCCGGGTAGTGCCGTTTCTCGTCCTCATTGCGGCTCTGACCTGCCCCGCCTACGGCCAATTTCCTTCGATCACCAGCCTCTCCCCACCCTCTGCCCTAAACGGCAGCGGTGCGTTGACGCTCACGGTTAACGGCACAAACTTCACGGCAAACACACAGGTGAACTTTAACGGGGCGTTTTGGCCTACCACTTTTGTCAGCTCACAGCAGCTCATGGCGGCCATACCTGCCTCCGAGTTGCTCTTCTTGGGGGACGTGAACGTACTCACTCAGGACCCGGTCTTAGGTGGGTCGAACCTGGTGAATTTTTGGATCTACCAGAAGCCGGTCATCACCTGGTTTGGGCCGCCGTTCACGTCGACCACCGGCGACACTCTGACAAATGGAAAATTGGAGGTGAACGGTTCGGGATTCGGACAACTCGCCGACGTAGCGGTAAGCTTCAACGGCACGGTCCTGACGCCTTTCTTCAGCGACACTTCCTTGGTGGCAGTAAAGGTCCCAACCAGTCTGCTGGCCACGGCGGGTAGCGCAAACGTCTTAGTTACCAACATGAATCCCGAGCACACACTGTCCGTCAACTCGGACACAGTGCAGTACCCGATCGTTCCGGAGCCCGTGATCTCGGGCCTTTCCGTGGCCGGCACTTCTACCGGCGGAAACCTGATCTCCGTGAATGGCACCGGGTTTGCGCCCCAGCCGGCGATTTTTATATGCATTTATGGCAGTATTTTGACTTGCCCCGCAGCGGCTTCCAGCAACGGCACTCAACTATCCCCTCAGCAGGGTCCGATAGCCGAACCGCCCGGGTCCTACGTCGTTTCCGTGGAGGTGTGTACCAGTCCAGCCGGTTTGGCCTGTTTCAGTCTGGGCAATACGGTGGAATGGGACGTTTTCAACATATCGAGCCTGAGCCCGAGCTCAGCATACGCGGGCTCGGCGGGATTCACCCTGACCGTGAACGGCGCGGAATTCTATGGCGGGACAACCGTGCAGTGGAATGGCGCTGCTCTGGCCACCACGTATGTGAGCCCCACTCAATTGACGGCAACCGTGCCGGCCAGTCTGCTTGCCAGCGCCGGGACTGCCGGCGTGACGTTGTCCCAGAGTCTCGGGAATAGGGTGGCCTCATCGAACGCCGCGACCTTCACCATCAATCCGCTTCCCACGGATACCGTCACCACCTCGCTGCCGGGGCTCTCCTTCAGTGTGGATTCCAAGCCGTACACCGCTCCGCAGACCTTCAACTGGAACCCCGGCGACGGCCACACCATCGGGACGACATCGCCGCAGTCGGGCGCGGCCGGCACGCAGTATGTCTTCGCCAACTGGAGCGATCAAGGCGCGCAATCGCATTCCGTGACTGCGCCTTCATCCAACACCACGTACACGGCCAATTTCACTACGCAATACCAGTTGACCGTGAGCGGGAACACGGGCGGGAGTGTCGGCCCGGCTAGCGGCTACTACAACGCCGGTCAGTCGGTCACGCTTTCCGCCACGCCGAATGCGGGCTATGTTTTCAGCGGATGGGTGGGCTCGGGGCCGGGCTCGTACACAGGCACAAACCCTGGCGCCTCAGTCACTATGAACGGCCCGATCACCGAGACCGCCGCTTTCACTGCGCTCACTGCCGTGTCCGTGGCCACTTCTCCCTCCGGCCTTTCCTTCACCGTGGATAACACGACTTACTCCAGCACGCAGAACTTCAACTGGGCGCCGGGCGACACCAGCCACACCATCGCGACGACATCGCCGCAGCCGGGCGCGACCGGCACGCAGTACGTCTTCGCCAACTGGAGCGATGGAGGCGCGATGTCGCATTCCGTGACCGTCCCGTCCTCCCCGACCACTTACACCGCCACCTTCACCACGCAATTCCAGTTGACCGTCACAGCAGGCACCGGCGGAACCGTCGGCCCTGCCAACGGGTACGTCAACGCCGGGCAGTCAGTCACGCTCTCCGCCACGCCCAACGCGGGATATGTCTTCACCGGCTGGACCGGCGCGGGGCCGGGCTCGTACACCGGCACGAACGCCGGCGCATCGGTCACCATGAACGGTCCGATCACCGAGACCGCCGCCTTCACTCCGCTCACTGGAGTAGCCGTGGGCACGTCGCCCTCCGGCCTCTCCTTCACCGTCGATAACACCACCTACATGGCAGCGCAGAATTTCAACTGGACGCCCGGCGGCCCGCACACCATCGCCACCACCTCGCCACAATCCGGCGCCGCGGGCACGCAATACGTCTTCGCCAACTGGAGTGATGGCGGCGCGCTCTCGCACCCGGTGACCGCTCCCTCATCCGGCACTGCCTACACCGCCAGTTTCACCACGCAATATCAGTTGACCGTGAATGCGGGTTCAGGGGGAACCGCCGGGCCGTCGAGCGGCTACATCAACGCGGGCCAGACTGTCACCCTTTCGGCAACGCCCAACGCGGGATACCAATTCGCCGGCTGGACAGGCACAGGGCCGGGTTCGTACACGGGCGCGACCGCGGGCGCGATGATCACGATGAATGGAGCGATCACCGAGACCGCCGCATTCACTCCGCTCACCGGCGTGACTGTGGGCACTTCTCCTCCGGGGCTCTCGTTCACTGCGGACAGCACGACCTACACCAGCGCGCAGAACTTCACCTGGACGCCGGGCAGCCAGCATCCGGTCTCCACGACATCGCCACAATCGGGGCCGCAATCCGGCGCCGCCGGCACGCAGTACGTCTTCGCCAAATGGAGCGATGGCGGCGCCCTGTCGCATTCGGTGACCGCGCCCTCATCCGCGGCCGCCTACACCGCCAGTTTCACCACGCAATACCAGTTGACCGTGAGCGCCGGCACGGGCGGGACCGCCGGCCCGTCGAGCGGCTACTACGACGCAGGCTCGTCCGTCTCTCTCACCGCGACTCCCAACCCCGGCTATACCTTCAGCGGCTGGAGCGGCGACGCCTCGGGCACGGCCAACCCGCTGTCCCTCACCATGAACGCGCCGCACACGGTCACCGCCAACTTCGCGGCTTCCGGTTCCGGCAGCCCTGGCGTGATCTCCACACAGCCTTCCTCCGGCGTGCTGGGCGCGCAGAGCTTCACCTTCCAGTTCGGGCACTCGGCGGGCTATCAGAATCTCTCGGTTGTCAACATTCTGATCAACAATTTCCTGGATGGACGGCATGCCTGCTACCTGGCCTATGTCCTGTCGACGAGAACGCTGCTGCTGGTGGATGATGCGGGCGAAGCGGGCGGACCCTACGCGGGGTCGGTGGCGGTGGGCGATCAAAGCATCATCCAGAACAGCCAGTGCGCGGTGGGCCTGACCTCGGCAATTGGCAGCGGCAACACGCTTACGCTGGTGCTGACCATCACGTTCAAACCGGCCTTCGGCGGCAATCGGATTCAATACCTGGCGGCGCGCGACGGGTCGGGAGGCAACACCGATTGGCAAGGCATGGGGGTGTGGCAGGCGCCGCCGGCGCCCAGCGGCGTGATTACGGTGGGCGCGGTCAGCCCGGCACGCAGCGCGGCGGCGGGCGGGACGGCCGAGGTGCTGGAATTCTCCTGGGCGGACAGCAAGGGCGGGGGCGATTTCGGCGTGCTGAATGTTCTCGTGAACAATTTCATCGACGGGCGACACGCCTGCTACCTCGCATACGTGGCGTCGAGCAACACGCTCTACCTGGTGGACGACGGGGGCGACGCGGGAGGGCCATTCGCCGGCGCCATGGTGTTGAACGGCAGCGCCAACACTATCCAGAACAGCCAGTGCGCGGTGAGCGGGACGGGATCCTTGGCCGTGTCCGGCAACACGCTGACGCTGGTGCTGAACCTGACTTTTCAGCCGGGATTCGCAGGCAACCGGATTGTCTGGGCAGCGGGCCGCGACGCGGCGGGCGGCAACAACACCGACTGGCAGGCGGTCGGGACATGGACCGTCCAATGAAAAACACAGGCAAGAATGCCAGTGCTACGACCGGAACAGCACATCCTCCCGATTGAAGATCCGCACCGCTACCACGAACGCCACCGCCGCATACACGAAGTTCGAAGCGAAACTCATCGCAAATGCTCCGGCGTTGTACTCTCCCGCGAAGACCGCCTTGATCAATTGCGACACGTTGAACACCGGCAACAGCGCCAGCGCCGGGCTGGTCTCAACGCCCGGCAGCATCCCGATCACCGCGGGGAAGACCACCAGCATGATCAGCGGCGTCAGGTCGCTCTGGCCCTCCTTGAAGCTCTTGGCGAACGACGAGATGGTGATCATCACCGCGGCCGCCGTGACGGCCGTCGGCAGCACCGCGGCCAGCACCAGCAGGATCGATCGCGGATCGATGCGCACGCCTTCCAGCATCTCCCGCACCTCGCCGCCCATCATGCCGGATTGAAATGTGTACGCCAGGCTCAGAATGTTCAGCAGGGCGGTGAGGAACGCGGCCGTGCTGGCGGCCAGGATCTTGCCCAGCACGATCTCCTCGCGGCTGGCCGCCGAGGCCAGCAGAATCTCCAGAGTGCGGCGTTCCTTTTCGCCCGCGGTCATATCCAGCGCGGGGTACATGCAGCCGGAGAACATCAGCAGGATGACCATGTACCCGATCAACCCGCCCAGGAAGTTCTTCAAACAGCGTTGACGAAACAAATCCGGTCACGTCTGCGAGTTTTCCTTTCCTGCTGGCCTCGTCGGATAAAACGATGCCAAAAAAAATGGCGGGATCGCCAGATGTATCCTCGCCAATATTGTACCGAAGGCGCACGACCTCCTTGCCAAGTTTTGAAGCGGCGTGCGCTATTGAAGCGGCAAGCTGCCCTTGCTGAACGAAGCCGGTTGGCACCATTGGCATGTAACCGTTATCCCGCATCTTGCCGGCAACGAGTGGGTACGCAGCCGCGTCCGCGTCAGGTAGTCTGGTCCGCTAAAACCTCGTCACTTCCGTGAAGTTGAAATCCCGAACCTTCATCGCCGGCGCCACCATGTCGAAGGTCTCTTCTCCCGAG
>OMOG01000242.1 GCA_900290305.1 Candidatus Sulfopaludibacter sp. SbA4 | reverse complement strand
CATCATTAACAACCCAGGCACCGCCGGAGATCCCTGAATGGCTCGAGGAAGTGCGTCTCGCCGTGGAGCGTGAAGCCCCCATCCTGCGCACGCTGCTTGTGCGCGGTATCAATGCCGTTCTACGGTTCACCGCTCTTTCCGAAAGTGCGATCGCGAACGCGACGGCGGCGCCGACCGATCTGGCTGTTCTGTTGCGCGCCTTGTCTTCCACGGAACTTCTTGACGATCTGAAGGCGGCGGACCCGCTGGCGCCGGCTTTCATACGAGGCATAGAGGCATCGCGCCGATTGATCGACGACCATGGCGGCGCTTTAACCGCGGTACAGGTCGCCGGGACTTTGGGCATCAGCCGGCAAATGGTCGAAAAGCGGCGCCGCGCTGGAAAGCTTCTTGCCGTGTCAACCGGCCGCCACGGATACCGCTATCCAGTTTGGCAGTTCGATGAGTCCGGCGTCCTACCCGGTTTGGAGGATGTCTTAAATGTACTCACCCCTCACGATGAGTGGATGCAGGTAGCGTTTTTTGTAAGTAAGAATGAGCGGTTGAAAGACCAGACACCAATCGAATGCCTTAAGACCGGGAAATTGGATGCCGTTCTAAGTGCCGCGGCAGTCTATGGCGAACATGGAGCTGAGTGAACGTGAATCCCGGCCCGCTGCCCGCACCGCCAGCAAGTCTTGAGGGCATCACACTAACGGTAGTGGAGTTCGACAAGCCTATCTTTCGCAGTCACAGTATTTCCCGGCACCCGGTGTTCTTCGGGAAGACGCGACTGTACAGGTTCGATGCGCCGGACGCATCTTATGGAGTTCTATACGCGGGAACCGACATTTTTTGTGCATTCATTGAAAGTATCATCAAGAATCCCAGCAATCGCATTGTCACTACCGCCGAGCTGAAAACGAAGGTAGTCGCCGAGTTGAAGGGCGCACGGCCTTTGCGCCTGATAGATCTCGTATCCTCGGGCGCTCTGACGCTGGTCGGCGCCGATTCCCGCCCGTTTTCGGCCGATCGCGAAGTGGCTCAGCTTTGGTCTAAAGTCCTGCATGACCATCCGATTCTGGCGGATGGACTTTTTTATAGGAGCCGGCTCGATCCGGCACGGCAAGCGATTGCCTTGTTTGGCGATCGGGCGCCGAAGCTCGTGGAATTAAGCCGGCGGGCATGGTACGCCCCTGGCCCCCAGCGAGGCCTGCTTGCACAGATTGCGGAGCACTACAAGATTGAACTTGTAGAGAATCACTTTGTTGCGCCTCGAAAACCTGTTTCCACCGCCGCCAAGCCCGAACTGCCGTTTGATCCCGAGGAGATCTAAGAGTGATCCCGAGCGGCGTCTTCGCGTGACACGCCGGAAGTGATAATTTTCTTAGGGGGCATAACGGGCATAGGGTGGCTTTCGCAGTCTAGGCGCGAACGTAAGAATCGCGATTGAGATCCTTTTCGTCGCTGGCTCTGGCTGCTGGGCCACGAAGCGGCGGTTGCGAATGCATCAGCGGACAGAAGCCGACTTATCGTTACTAACCGCCGGAATCCGGCGAGAGCACAGCCAGGATCTCGCTGACGCCGGCATCATCGGGCAGGGTGCGTTTTAGTGGAAGTAAGGATCGATTCAACGGCCTTCGGGTAGCGTTCGATGACCGCGAGGAGCACACGCGCTGGCCCTTCCGGCCGCCGTCTGCCCTGCTCCCAATTCCGAACGCTCGCAGGAGCAAACCCGAACCGCTGAGCAAACTGGTTTTGGCTTAGATGCATCCTTGTGCGGACCTCTCGCACGTCCACCTGCGGAACCATGATGATAGTTTTCTTGACGGGGATATCCTTACCGGCTGCCCATGCAATCGCCTGCTTGACCCCGGTGATGATGCTCTGGCCCGGCGTCTTAGTTTTCTTCGCTCGTTTCATCCTTCTCCCCTCCGCCTGCTTTTGTAGGTGCTCACACGTGTCAAACCTCGTCACCACCCCCTATTGCAAATTGCAATTCACAAGGGCACACGTTAAAATTCCATAATGTTGGACATTGATTCTAAACGACCTCCCCTTGACGAAACCCGCGAAACTGGGGTAAGGGCTATTGACACGACCTGTCATTATTGAATTAGGAAGAGAGTTGCGCTCCACCGGGCTCCTTGGTGGGACAGGCGTCCTCGCCTGTCTGAAGTTCCCCGGTGGAACGGGCCGCCGGACACGCAAAACCGTTCAAGTTTGAACGCTCCGGCACTCGCAAGCTATTGATTCTATTTAGCAAGTTCTGGAAAAACCGTTCAAAGTTGAACGCTTTTCTTCCTTTCGGAGCCTCCGTTTCGGAGCCTCCGTTTTCGGAGCCT
>OMOG01000217.1 GCA_900290305.1 Candidatus Sulfopaludibacter sp. SbA4 | reverse complement strand
AACGCCCGTCCGACCACCCCAGCCTCCAGCCCGTCCCCTCTTCCACCATCACCGCGTGCACGTCCCCCTGCGACCGCAGCCGCGGATTGATGGTGTGGCCAAAAGCCTGCAGCTTCTCCGCCACGTCGAAGATCAACGCCGCCGGCTCGGCATCCACGCGGTCGGGCTGGTACTGGTGGTGGATCCGCGGGAACTCCACCGCATCTCGCAGCGACATCTTCGAATCGACGATGTTCACGATCACCTGGAACACCGTATTGGGAATGGTCGCCGAGCCCGGCGAGCCCAGCGCAAACCACGGCGAGCCATCCGGGTGCAACACGATGGTCGGCGTCATCGACGAGACCGGCCGCTTGCCCGTCTTGATCTCGTTGCGCCCGCCCGCCTGGTTGCTGAACCCGCTCATGATGTCGTTGAGCAGCACGCCCGTGCCGTGCGCCATCACCTGCGAGCCGTAGAAGCTGTTCAGCGTGTATGTGTTGCTCACGATGTTGCCGGCCGCGTCGATCACCGCGAAGTGCGTCGTATCGTCGGACTCGTACCCCGTCGGGCCGGCATCCGCCGCGGCCGACCGGGTCGCCTGATCCGGCCGGATCGTCGCCGCCAGTTCCTGCGCGTGCTGCTTGCTCGTCAGCATCTCGATCGGCACCGTCACAAATCCCGGATCGCCCGCGGTCGTCGCGCGGTCGCGGAAGGCCCGCCGCATCGCCTCGATCATGTAGTGCCGCTGCTCCACCGAGCCTTCCCGTCCAAGCTGCGCCGGGAACGTTTCGAAGATGTTCAGCATCTCGATCAGCGTGGTGCCGCCGCTCGAAGAAGGCGGCATCGAGAGCACCTGGTTGCCGCGAAACGTGCCCTTCACCGGGTCGCGCTCAATCGCCTTGTAGCCGCGCAGATCGTCGTATCGAATGGTGCCGCCGTGCGCGGCCATGTCGCGATCGATCAGGTGCGCGGTCAGCCCTTCGTAGAACTCGCGCCACCCGGCCTTCTGAATCCTGGCGATGGTCGCGGCCAGGTCCGGCTGCTTGACCAGTTCCCCCTGCTTCAGCGGCCGGTCGGAGCCGTGCAGGAAAACCCGCGCGCTGTCCGGGAACTGCTTCATCACCGGCACCTGCAGCGCGAGGATGATCTCCATGCGCTGCGACGCCGGGAACCCGTTTCGCGCCAGCCGTCGCGCGGGCTCCAGCACCGTCTTCCACGGCAGCTTGCCGAATCGCGCGTGGGCCATTCCCATGCCCGCTACCGTGCCCGGAACGGCCGACGCCTTGTAGCCCACGCTCGAATCCTGGCGGCCCGTGAACATGCCGGGATGGGCCAGCGCCGGAGCAGTCTCCTTGTAATCGAACGCGCGCACCGTGCCGTCCGCCATCCGCACCATCATGTATCCGCCGCCGCCCAGGTTGCCCGCTTCCGGATGCACCACCGCCAGCGCGAACGCCACCGCCACGGCCGCGTCCACCGCGTTGCCGCCCTGCCGCAAAATATCCAGCCCCGCGCGCGACGCGATCTCGTTCGCGCTCGCGATCATGGCCTTGGCCGCGCGCTCCGGCTCGCTGACCATGGGCCGCGGCGCCTTCAGCTCCAGCCCGCTCTGCGAAACCTCCTGCGCCGCGAGGCACGGCGCCGCGCACAAAAACACCAGCAGCATTCGTCTCGTCATTTCGCAATCTCCGCAGCCATCGTCTTCACCAACTCCGCGTTGGTCATCGGCTGCCAGCCGTGGCCCTTCATCGGCCGCCCGTATTCAAACGTGGCGCTGGCGTCCGTGGTCTTCATGAAGTCTTCGAACAGGTAGACCGCCAGGTTCAGCCCGTAGTTGTCCATGTCGCCGCAATACAGGTGCAGCTTCCCCTTGAGTTGCGGTCCCAGCCTCGCCCAATTCGTGCGCACGTACCACGTAAGATCGTAGCCGTGGTCGCGCATGTAGAGCGCCACGTTGCGATTGATCTTGCCCGTGAGCTTGTCCCACAGCGGCTCGGGATATCCGTCCTCGCCCACCGGCCCGTACACCGCCTCCCACGCCATGTACTGCTCGCCCGACCGGCCCTTGCTCCCCTCCACCGCCTCGATCTGGCTTTTCTGCCGCACCGTCTCCACCATCTGCCCGTCCGCCGTCCGCATCATGGGCCGCTCGCGCTGCACGTACTCGAAGCCCGGGACGTAGAACGCGTTCGGATCGTCGTAGATGTTGATCAGTTCCCAGCGCCGGAAATCCACCGGGTCGGGGTAGAACGTCCACGTGCCGCCGAAGAAATCCGGGTGATACACCTGCAGCGCCAGCGACTCCCAACCGCCCGTCGAGCCTCCGGTCAGCACGCGTTCCGAGGGCTTGCGGCTGAAGCGAAAGTGCTGCTCCAGGTAAGGGATCAGCTCCTGGAACAGCGCGTCGCCGTACGGCCCGTTGTTCGCCGAGTTCACCGCGTACGAGTCGTCGAAGTACGGGGTGGGATGCTGGAACGTCACCGCGATCATGCGCGGAAAACCGTCCGCCATCCACTGCCGCGCAAACTCGTAGCCCGCCTGCCCGCGCCCGCCACCGGGCTGCTCGGTGAATCCGAACGGCGCTCCCAACCCGAAGTGTCCCTGCGAGTAAATCACCGGGTAGCGCTGGTCCGGATGCCGGTCGTAATCCTTGGGCAGCAGCACGGTGGCGCCCAGGTAGAACGGATGCCCCCAGAAATCCGTCAGCAGCTTACTCTGGATCTTGACGCGTTTTACCCAGGCCGTGTCGGGTGGCGCCGCGACCGGCGGAATCACCTTGGTCAGCTCGATCTTCACGCTCCCCTGCACTCCCGGATCGAAGTGTACCTTCTGAATCTCGCTGTACAGATTCCCGGGAGACCGGTCGAATCTCTGCCCTTCCCACTGATCCATGTGCGCCCAGATGGTGTGGCCGTCGGCGCGGTGGAACTCCGTGTAGACGTTCACCAGGGCCTGCACGAAGTACTCTCCGGCAGGCACGTCGTTGAGACTCTTGAGCGGATAGCCGAGCGCCCCAGCGTCGATCGCCGCCGTCTGTCCCGGTCTCCACCGCTCGACGTCGACGCCGAAGAACGGCGTTTCCGAAGCCCGCCAGTTCGCGGCTTGCAGGCGCGGTTCGGGCGTGTCCTTGCGGCTCAGGACGACATAGACGCGTCCCGTGATCGGCTGCGCGTGAGCGGATGCCGGGAACGAAATCTCAAAGCGTGGGCCGGCGGCCAGGGCCGCAGCGGCCAGGAGCAACGAAGGTGCCAGCAGACGGGTGATCACCTTTAGAGCGTATCAGGCTCCGTCAATTCGCGGGCACGCTCCAGTTTCCCAGCGCCTGCCACGCGCTGGTCTGCGCTCCTCCGAGCGTCTGTGCGGCCATCCATACGCCCTGGTGGCCCGCGAAGGCCGGCTTGAAGCCGATGTTCAGGGTCAGGATGCCCTGGGCGCCGCCCATGACGTAACCGCTCCCCTGCGCCGATACCGTGCACTGGCTGTTGGACAAGGAGTTCGTGCCCGTCAGCGCCATACTGGCCGCCTGGGTTCCGTCCCCGTTGTCCGGGTAGAGATACAACTGGTTGCCAGGAGCATAATACGCCACATAACACGCTTCACGCCCATCGATCGCGCTGTTGATCAGCGCCCACAATGTCTGCAAGTTGTGGGCGGAGGTTGCATCCTGGTAGGTCAACGTCACCGCCGCGGTGGCAGTGGTCCCGGAAGACGGGCTCATCCCCACCGGGTTCGGAAAACCCGAAGGCAGGGGCGGCACACCGTGCACGCCCATGGTCTGCCATCCCGAGTTACTCCCCGACGAATCCCGCGCGGCCAGGTAGACCACCTTGTTCCCTCCGAAGCTACTGGCGAAGTTGACGTTCAGCATCAGAGTCAGTGTTGTCCCGCTGCCCGATGCGAAGGACCCGGCGCCAGACACCGTGCACTGGCCGTTGCTCGTGGAAGCCGTCCCACCCAGCATAATTCCGGGTAAGAGTCCGCCACCGCTGTCGGGGACGAGATAGAGTGTGCCATCGGGAACGGAGTACGCCAGGTAGCAGGCCTGCCGCCCGTCCAGCACATTGTTGATCAGCACGTTGACGACACCCAGCGCCTGATACCCCGCTGTATCAGAAAATTGGAACGTGTATAGTTGACTCGCCCCACTACTGACCACCGGACTTAGCGAGGTGACACTGGCAGCGGTGGTCTGGCTCACTGTAACGGAAGTCAGCAATGCGGTGAACGCCTGGTTCTGGGCCGGGGTACTGACGGGTTGCAACTGGGCGCTGTAGGCTGCCGCCCAGTCCGTCGAAGGCCCCCAGGCAATCTCGTTGGCCTGCATCGGTCCCTGCGGAACATGGTCCGTGGACGAGGACAGGAGCGTACCATCCACCAGGTAGTCGATCCTAACGAGCGACCAGCGGATCGTCCAATTATGCGCAGCCAACGGATCGAAGCCGGCCGGCAGATTGACGAATGCGCCGTTGCCCGCCCCCAGCCCCTCGTTCGCATAGCGATTCAGTTGGACCATCGGCGGGGCGCCTGGCTGCAGTACGTTGGTTACCAGCTCGATGTCAATCTCGTCATGATTCGTCGCGCAGGTTGCCGGGTCGCACCCGTAGAAGTATATGCCATATACGAGGCCAGGCTCGAGCGAAGTGAGTTGCAGCCGTGTGTCGAGCTGAATCACTGTGTTCGCCGCGGGTTGGAACGACTGAATCGTCTTGCCGTGCGTTCCGTAGAGAGAAAGGCCCGTGGGGTTAAAGGTGTTGAGCGTTAGTTGGGCGCCGCTCGCGCCGACCACGAACTGCCCGACACCCCCAGGTGTCACCCAATCGGCCAACTGTGTGCGTCCCAGGAAGGAAGATGGACCGATCTCGGTGGTCCACTTAGTAAGATCGAGCCGGGTGCCCTGGGTAGTGAAGCTGTCGTGGAAGAGGGTTTGTGAGACCCCGGGAAGAGCGGCGATCAGTGCGATCGCGGCACGTATCGTGGTCATAATTACGCCTCAATTCAGTTTCGCATACTGCGGGCTGGCGCCGTCTTCCACTCAGACACAAACCGCTCGTCCAGCGCCAGCCGGTCGCCCTGGAACAGGAACGCTCCAATCCCCTGGCGCCTTTCGGGAGCACCGTTCAGAATCTGCTCTTCACGCGATCGCGGCACCGCTTCCAGCGTCACCGGAACCCCGCCCAGCGAATGAAATCTCAGCCCCACCGCCCAGTAATGCGAAGGCGCGGAGTGCTCTACGAAGCGGACGATCCGCCCCTGCACGATCGCCCCTTGCGGAGCCACGAGGTTCCCGTCCCGCGTGTGAATCGCCTCCACCAACTGCCCTTCAATCGCGTCGCCCGCGAAGGAAGTTTCTGCGTCGATCTTCGAGCGCAAGGCAATCTGCAAAGTCAGTCCCGCGGGAACGGCCACCCGCGTCTTCGGCGCTGCCGATCCACCGCCGGACACCGTCGCCGCCGCCGTGGAATCGCCGGTAGTCGCCTCCACCTCCGGCCGAAAAACCGATTCGCTCCGAAACGCCCGGCACCCCGCGTACGCGATCCGGTTCTCATAGCGCGCACCGTCGGGCTCCCACAGTTTCAGCACCGTCGATTGCGGCAGCAGCAACGGCGCGCCGTCGATCGGGACCCGCTGATAGTCGATCGTGGTCTCTATGCGGCAGGTCTCCGATTCCTTCGGAGGTTTGGGAACCGCAATCGTCATCCGGCTAAGCTCGGCGCTCTGGGGATCGATCCAGAACTGGCCCTCATACGCGAGTGTCGCCAGACCCTCCGGCCGCGCGCCCACCTTGATCTGGTAGTGGCTGGCAGGCACCGGAACGTGATAGCGGTACACCGCGTAAGCGCGCCGCTGTTCCGGCTCCGATCCCACATACTGGTACACCGACCCCTTGCCTCCAAAAACGTCCATCAGGAACGGACCAAAATCGCCCGTGCCGGTCAATCCGCCCCCTACGATCTCCTGCACGTCGGCCGATTGGAATACCTGGGCGCCCGCCCAGGAGAAAATCTCCGTCCCTTGTGAAATCGTCACGTCCAGCTTGAATTGGTCTCTCCACGCCAGCAGAACCATCGGCCCGCGATTCGCTGCGCCGGCCTCCTCGACATGGCCGCAGCCACTCGCCTTCCGGCCGTAAAACACCTCGAACCGCGAGCGATGCACCGTCTGCACGCACGTATACTTCGGGAGCTTCTCGACGCTCTCGACGATCTTCGCGCGGGCCTGCTGGAGCAGCGCAGACGGATCGACCTGCCCGCACAAAACCGCGGGAAGCATCGCACCGAGAATCGCCGCTTTTGTCACTCTGTTTTCACATCCAGGTAAGCCAGATAGTAAGCAGTCAGTTTATAGGCCGTGTAATAGTCGTCGAAATGGATTGCCTCCACCCGGTCGCGGTCACTATGGAGTATCCCCCACGTTTCCTGCGTGAGGGAGTGGATCGTAATCACGGGAATATGGGCCGAGAGGAACGGATGTGTGTCGTCATCGCCCACCTGGTCGACGTTGACTCCCTGAAGAGTAACATCGATCGCACTCGCGACCTCGCTCAATCGCGCCAGCAAGACCGGAGACGCCCGGCTGGCCCAAACCTTCACCGGAGTCACGCCGAGACACTCGAGATTGATAAATGCGTGTATTAGCGCCTTCTGCTCACTTGTCAGGTTCTTGACATATTTGGAAGAGCCGACAAGCCCTTGTTCCTCGCCCGTAAATGCCACAAAGACATAGGTGTGCTTGCGAGGCCGGCTCTTGAGCGCCTGGTAAAGCGAGGGTAACAGGGATGCGCCGCTCCAATCGTCGACCATTCCCTTTCCATGATCCGCAAAATCGAAGTGACCGCCGACCACGATTGTGGAGTCCGTCTGCCCGGGCAAAGTACAGATCACATTCGCGGTAGTCTTATCGATCCGCTGCTCCTCCACTGAACACCCGGCGTCACTGAACAGACTCCGGATTGCACCCTGGCGTTGCCGCGCTCCCACTGCGCCGCTTTCGAGGCGATCCTTCACCACCGCTTCAACAGCCAAGTCGACTTCCAGCTTTTCGGCGAAGCATGAGCCGGCGAGCAGCGCTGCGACTACTGCCGTTTGGATGATTCTGCGGGCCAATCCTCAGTTTACGATAAGGGCGCGCCGATTCGCTCCAGGACTCGGGCGGCCATCCGGTCGCAGCGCGTTCCCAGAAACGCGTATGTTTCCGCGATGGCCGGTCCCATGCGGTCCTGCAACTCGCGCCGCAGCACGGCGCGCGAGCGGTGCAGGCGGGTCTTGACCGCCTCTTCGGAAAGTCCCAGACACTCGGCCGTTTCGATGGTGCTCAGTTGTTCGACCTCGCGAAGAACAAACACCATGCGGTATGTTTCGGGCAGCGCATCCACCGCGGACTGCAGGATCTGACCCAACTGCCCGCGCATCGCCTGGGCCTCAGGGGTCTCCGATAGCGGTTGGCGCCGGTTCGCTTCGGGCATCAGCTCTCCTTCCGAGTCTTCGAGCGCGGTCCAGAGCTTGCTTCTCCGCAGGCGGGCCAGAGCTTCATGGAAGGCAATTCGAGTGACCCACGTGGGAAAGGCGGCGCGCCCGGCAAATTGGTCCAGGTGTTCGTAGACACGGACCCAGGTCTCCTGCAGCACGTCCTCCGCTTCCAGATCGTCGATCACGATCGAGCGGATGGCTCGAAACAGGCGTTGGTTGTAGCGCCTCATGAGCAGTTCGTAGAGCCCGGTTTCGCCCGCGCGCACCCGATCCACGACCTCGGCATCTGTGGCGGACTACCACCCCTCCAAGACCATATATAGGTATATCTGGTATATCTGGTATCACCATCACCGACACGACGAGGATGCGAACTGCCGAAGCCATCAACACGCCGCTTGCCTTGGGCAATCGCGACAGCCTGCGTCTGAAAAGCAGCATCCCGATGGTCGTCGTGAAGCGGAGCACAACACCCGCCGTGAGGAAAACTATGATTCCAAATGTTAAACAACTGGGCTGGAGATCGGACGCCCCACAGACACCCCTGACCAATGGCACGTCGATGGCGATCAAATCTCATGCTACCGCCAATGTAGAACGTTCACGCGACTACACCCTGTTTATACTGGAAGTGCTTCGAGACGGCTCTACGCAATAGGAAGCCGCTGGTGCGATTTCTCAGGGCCGCGGTGATGATCTAGCATATCCGACCAGGAGCCTCGCTGACAACCGCAATCGATATCAGCAAATTCTATTGTTAAGACAAGTTACCATAGGCCATTTTTGTCCCCTACTGGCCGCATTTCGCGTTGGTGCGCACTAACGCATTGGGGCACCTCTGAGGCTCAGTGCCTTGCGTCATACCAAAGCCGCCCTTCTGTTGGACCCGTCACCGTTTGTTGCGAATCTCAGCGTTCACGGACTGCGCAACTCTATAACCCGAAAATGTTAACCTGACGCAATGAGCAGGAGCCGCCAAGTCTACCGGAATGGCAAGGTCCACGTCTGCGCCGAGATGTGTGACGCGTGCATCTTCCGTCCTGGCAACCTGATGGATTTGGCTGAAGGCCGGACGGAGAGCATGGTCCAGGAGGCGACTCGACGTGAGTCCTGCATTCCTTGTCATGAGCCCTTGGGCGGTTATCAGGCCGTTTGTCGGGGCTTTTTCGAGAAGTACGCCACCCAACCGCTGCAAATAGCCGAACGATTAGGTTTCGTGGTGTTTCAGGAACTTCCCGGCAGGCCGTAACGTCCTGACCGGGCACCACCTTTATGAGATCCACGGGGACCTCCCTTACGACCGGAGTTCGGAAGGGCGGTGACGCTCCTATCGCTCAATAACCCAACTTTTGTGGCGGTGACAACGAAACAGGGGACCCGCAACACTTTAGTTTAGGCGTTCGCCTTCGCCTTCCGGTATGCCGCCCAACGCTTCTTAGTGGCAGCAACGATCCTGGCTCTGCCCGCCGCGCTCATCGTTCGTCTCCGTTTCGTCGGTGCATCGCCGGTTCAGCCGTCTGCTTGTGGAAAGCTGCCCAACGCCGTTTTTGAGCCAGGGCAATCCGTCTTCTGGCGGCGGCACTCATAGTACGTCGCTTTGGAGCCCCCTCTCCTGCTCCGTTCGTTTCGGCCTTTGGAGGACGGCCAGGGCCACGGTGTCCAAGCTGTCTTCGGATCTCTTCGATGGTTGCATCAATCTTGGATTTCTGACTCTCCAAGCCCAGAAGAGCCATCTGAAGGAACTTTTCGTCTGTCAACATTTAAATTCTCCTTCGAACAGTATCGCTGCCTTCATCATACATCCATCAGCCATCAAGCTCACACGAACAAGGACCGTCCTCAGAAGTTCAGTTGACCGGTATGTCTGCATGTTGAAGCGAGGCTGAAGGCAAAAGCAATCCGGCAGTCTACGGGTTGCCGGCGCTCTCTACCAAAGCCGTCATGTCATCCAGGCTACTGCAAAATCGTCGGCACGGAGGTGAACGTGCCAAATGGACTGAACCGCAATTCGAGGCCGGTTAAGCCATCCGTCGTGCTCTGGAATATTACTATACCCCGTTTGCCAGCCGTCGCTGCGAGCCTGTCTGGAAAAGCGAACGATGTGTGTGCATTACCGCCCAGCGTTATGTACTGCGTATCAACCAGGGTGGCATTTTCACCTTCAATCCATGCGGTTATCGTCACAGTTGATGCTGATAAATTGACGAGGGGGTAGTTATTCTCGCAGGAAACTCAGCCAAGAGTGGTACCGTGCCCTCAGAAGCTCCGAGAAAGGCAGATCATGTATCGAACGAATGCCACGAACAGCGGAATACCTGATCACGTGCGCTCTAGCCGATTCCAACGCCGCTTCGTACTCAGCGAAACCCTGAAATCCAAACTTGGCAAGACGGATTGGACCGGGCTTTCCTGCGTTCGTGGTGCCTGCTGCCAGATCGAGGGCGGCAAGCTGTTGGTCGGTGAGGCCGGTGGGCGCGGCGTCGAGGAGTTGGGAGGTCCATGTGAAAATCATGGGGATCGCGATTGGGATTCCGTTCAGATGTGGATTCGCAACACAATTTAGATCGGCACCTGGGCGGGCCTTCCACGGTCGAACGCTCGGGGGAGTTCCCAGGCGGCATGAGACCTTAGCTGTCGTTCCGGCATTCCGAATCTGGCCTTCAGTGTCCGTCGCAGCAACGATGACGATGTGCCACGAGCCCTATCCAAAAATCCTCTGCTATTCTATAATCGGACAGGCGGCACTGATTTGGAGTTGGTGCTCAAAGAATATGGAATGTCCGAATTGCGGGCTCATCAACCTCCCGGATGCGCTTGTCTGTGATTGCGGCTATAACCTTCACTTACGTCAGAAGACCACGTCCAGTGAGGTGGCGAAAAAGAAGATTGAACTTCGACTCTGGCTGTGGTTGTCGTGGGCGGTCAACGCTGGCAATGTCATCGCTACCCTTTATTTCGGCTCCCCTTTTCGCGAACGGTCGCCAATGCAAATTGTTTTCGCGGTCATTTGGGCGACCATTCTCGTGTGCGCAGTTATCCGGGTGAAGGTGCGTGGGCTATGGTTATTGCTCGGCGCACCGTTTGGGTTGTTGCCACTTTTGCAATATCTTTACGTACTATCTCATCCCGGTGTCTTCATTTCGTATCCGCAAATGACCCCGTGAAGGGCTCCCCGAAGTCCAGCTCGCAATATGCCGAAGGCGTCGTTGAGGTCATCGGAAGAGCCTGCAAGCCTTTGAATTACCCTTGAAAGCACAACGACGGCTGGTACATCACCAGAGTGCAACGAACGGCGTGGCGGGCAAGAGAATGCGGATGAGCCGGTGCTTGGAGCTTTGGCCGTCGCTCAAATATGCCTATCTCGCAGCAGAAAGACCGAGCGCAGAATTGTCTGCGGCCACTTGGCGGAAAGGTGGTAAGTGTACGTGGTCCCTGTCGCGACTTTCTGGAAACCGTGAAAAGGCAAAAACATCACTGGATCGGAAACGTAAAAACCTAAATCTGAAGATAGAACCTCATAGTCACCGGGTACTACAACAGACGTACGGCTCCAACCGGGGGAGATTGTATACGCCTCAGTAGTTGGCCCGATTAACCACGTGCGTTGACGATGCGGAGTGTCATTGGCGATTACAACCAGTGCCGAGCCGAAACGTTCTTCATATGATACTTCGGGACTTGGTAGAGGAGCAAAATGAAATCTATCGGGGCGCGGCACCTGGACTGTTAAGACTTCTGGCACGATCCGCAAGTAGACAAACGAGCCACCCCTGGCATTTACGGGGTCGTCGTAGGAGACGGTAACATGTGTTGCAGTTGGAATTTCATGCGGCCCTCCCGCTTCTGGAGGATAACCTTCTGGCCGCATAGAGACTTGGTGGTGTCCAACCAAGAATCGTTCGTTAGGAATGTCCTCCCAGTCAGGCATAATCTCCCAGTCCGGTTTTGGTGCCAGTAACAATTTGATGACGGTGGCAGATACATGCTGTAACTCCGCAGGCCGGATCGAGACTTTGCATCGGTACTCATAGTGTGGCTTTGAGAAGATATATGGTGTTTGGTAAGCAATCTTGACAATTCGACATTGCGATGCGGATGCGCCCGGCAGGACAGTCGTCACAAACCAGTTCTTTTCTATCGGGTCGAACTTCCCCCGAACGGATCGGAATGGCTCGTCGTCAAAACTCGATGCCCAGATGCGATCCAATACTTGAGCGAATACTTCAACTGGTGGAGGATGTGAAACCCAGTTGTATGTCCTTTGTGCAAAGGAGAGCGGGGCGAGAATACCCAACACGAAACTGTACGCCGCGAAGCGCCGGAAGGCAATATACCTGCTGACCCTGTGAGCGAGAGGTCCGGCAAATTGCGCCCGGGCTCCAGGTCCACCAGAAAGTTCGATATCGCTTCGGTTGCCGCTTTCCCCGCGAGCCACCGGCCCGAAGACACGAATATTCCGGGCGCCCCGGCTGGTAGCGAGGCGGATGATTTCATCGCGTTTCGTGGCCCGGACCTCCGCGAGCGTCATGCCACCAGCCCCATCTTCTTGCCGACCCTCGCGAACACCTCGAGCGCCCGATCCAACTCGGCCCTGGTGTGCGTCGCGCTGACGATGGTGCGCACGCGCGCCTTGCCCTTGGGCACGGTAGGGAAGCCGATGCCGGTGGCCAGCACGCCTTCGTTAAACAACTCGCGCGAAAGCTCGTGCGCCGTCTTCGCTTCGCCCACGATCACCGGCGTGATGGGTGTTTCGCCGATCCCCGTATTGAACCCGGCCGACCCCAGACCTTGCTTGAAATACCGCGTGTTGTCCCACAGCCTTTCGATGCGTTCGGGCTCCTGCTCCAGGACGTCGAATGCAGCGATACACGCCGCCGCCACCGCCGGCGGATGCGACGTCGAAAACAGAAACGGCCGCGCGCGGTGATACAGGAATTCGATCAGGTCGCGGCTCCCGCAAACATATCCGCCCAATACGCCGACGGCTTTCGAGAGCGTCCCCACCTGCACATGCACACGCCCGTGCAATCCGAAATGATCGATGGTGCCGCGGCCGTTGCGGCCGAGCACGCCCGAGGAATGCGCGTCGTCCACCATCATGATGGCGCCGTGCTTCTCCGCCGCTTCCACCAGGCCGGGCAGCGGGCGCCGTGCTTCTCCGCCGCTTCCACCAGGCCGGGCAGCGGACCGATGTCGCCATCCATGGAGAACACGCCGTCGGAGATCAGCAGCTTGCGGCCCGGCACGCTCTCCAGATCGGCGAGGATCTTCCCGGCGGCGGCCACATCCTTGTGCGGGAAGACGTGGATCCTGGCTTTCGAGAGACGGCAGCCATCCTGGCTTTCGAGAGACGGCAGCCATCGATAATGCTGGCATGGTTCAGCTCGTCGGAGACGATGTGGTCTTCCGGAGTGAGGATCGCCGAGACCGTGCCCGCGTTGGCCGCGAAGCCCGACTGGAACACCACGCAAGCCTCGACATTCTTGAAGGCCGCGATGCGCTCCTCGAGCTGCATGTGCAGGCTCATGGTGCCGGAGATGGTGCGGACCGCGCCCGAACCCACGCCGTACTTCTTCACCGCCTGGATGGCCGCTTCCCGCAGCTTGGGATGGGTGGTCAGGCCGAGGTAATTGTTGGACGCGAGGTTGATCACCTCTTTGCCGTCAAAACGCGATAGCGCGGCGCTCTCCGATTCCAGGATGCGCAGGCGCTGGTAGGTGCCCTCGCGATGCAGTTGTTNNTAGGAGAGAGGATTGCTCATCAACCATCAGTCTAGCGCCGTGAAACCCCGCGCCACCGCCGCGCACCGCGCTTCATCCGAAGGATTCGACCAGAGGCCGCCACGTTTCACCGGCGACCCCACGATGGCGACAGCGATACGCAGGTCTCGCCGCTGCCGCCACCGCCCGAGGGGACGCCGTCCCGCGGACAACTGGAGTCTTCCATCAAGGTGCGCGAGCAGTGGCCGCGGAGGGTTTTCCGCCGGAAGGCGAGCGATTCCAAACAGACCGGACACACGCGTTGCTGGGCGGACCCTATCCCCGCTAATGCCACGTAGTTTTCCCACAATTGGACGTTCTGCGTTAATTGTGGGGCGGACCCCCCGGTCCGCCGGGGGCCCCTCGGGGGAGCGCCCTCGTCGGCCTCTCGCGGATCACATCGGGCTGATTTGACGGTGTCAAAGAGCGGGTCCGGGGGGACCCGCGCGGACCAGGGGGTCCGCCCCACAATTTGTGCAGCATTCCCTATCCCCGCCCCGGCACCACGTCGATCTGCAGCATCGGATCCGCCGCCGGCACCCGCGTCACGGGCAGCCCCAGCTCGCGCCGCACCATGTTCGACCCCTGCGCAATCGCGCTCGCCTTATAGAAGGCGATCTCCCGATTGCAGCCCTGCCGCCCAAAACCGCAGTCGCTCGATACGATCAAGCGCTCCGCGGGAATGTACTTCAGCGCCTTGCGAATCTCCGCGGCCACATCTTCCGGCCGGTCCGCCTGCAGCACGCGGTGGCTCACCGCGCCGATGCAGATCTTTTTCTTGAGGTCGTGCTTGAAGGGCTCGAACAACTCGATGTCCCGCTGATTGCGGTCCTTCATTTCCAGCGTCCACACGTCGCCGCGGCAGCGCTCCAGGTAGATCTCGATGGAGTTCGCATAGCTGGTGTCTTCCATCACCCGCTGCATGTTCGGATTGCCCCAGCAGGTGTGAATCCACAGCTCCACATCGTCCAGCCCCTGGACCTCGCGGTTGAAGGCGTCGATCATGAACTTTACCTGCTCGTGGTCCTTGCCGTAGGTGTTCGCCATGAAGTGGAAGGTGGGTTCTTCGATCTGGATGCATCGGCAGCCGGCAGCGCGCAGGGCCAGCAGCTCGGTATTCATGGCCACCGCCATGTCCCAGATCACCTCGCGCTTGTCCTTGTATTGGGGCGTGTGGATGTCCAGGAAGAGCGCCATCACCTGGGAACAGCAGGTGCCGAACTTGACGGGCTTCCGCGTCTTCGCCTGCGCCAGGCGCCACACTTTCGGATAGTCCAGCGGCCGGTGCTGGATCTTGCCGGTGACGTGCGGCCAGCGCCAGCCGGTGTAGATTTCGTTCAGCAGCGTGCCGGGCGGATAGTGCAGCCAGGGCGCGGTAGTCTCTTCCGGCTGCAGGTAGTCGCCTGCGAAGCCGGACCAGCGCTGCAGGGGGTAGTGGTGCCAGGCGCGCCCCGCCATGTCCTCGTCCACGTGGAAGTCGCCGTGGGTGAGAATGTCGAGCCCGGCGCGCTC
This sequence comes from Candidatus Sulfopaludibacter sp. SbA4, assembly GCA_900290305.1. Classification (GTDB taxonomy): domain Bacteria; phylum Acidobacteriota; class Terriglobia; order Bryobacterales; family Bryobacteraceae; genus OMOG01. The sequence continues at coordinate 3,387 of OMOG01000217.1, read as the reverse complement.
CTGATCGCTGATCACGACGGCCAGGGCATCCTGAAACTTCTCGCGGAAGTGGATGTCCAGCATGCAGGTGTCGAGCGGACGGCCCCACATGCTCACGTCGAACCAACGCGGGCGCGGAAAGGAGCCCGTAACCGTGCTGGGCAAAATCAGGCCGGCGGTAGCGGTGAACATGAATGTCTCCACCCGGCATTGTACTGCCAGGAGGAGCCATTCTGTTTTCCGGGGATTACGACGCCGAAGTGGCTGCGTTGGCGAGTTGCGTATTGCTGATGGTCCAGATCGAGTTGATGCTCCCGCCGGCGCCGATGAAAAGGGCCGCGGATGCCAGCGCCACGAAGGCCATGAGCAAGGTGTATTCGATGAGATCTTGACCGTCTTCGCCGGCAAGAAGCGTCCAGAAGATAGTTTTCATATCGCAATCCTAATACCCGAAAAGCCGCCTCTGTAAGTTGTCTCTGGTTAACAGCGGAATCGGAATGTTCCCCTGTGTAAACGGTACGGCCTGTGTTTTCTTTACGGCTGGCTGAAGATTCCAGTGGGGTGATTACTGATAACGGTCCTGTTAACCAGTCCTGTTAGCCAGCGTCGCGAGCCGGCCATCACGATAACCGGCACAACACCTGTCCGGTCTTGACCGCGTCGCCCGGCCGGACCTCCACTTCTTCCACCAGGCCGTCGACCGGCGCTCCCACCACGGTCTCCACTTTCATGGCGTCGATGGTGGCGATCGGGTCGTCCTGCCTGACGCGCATGCCCACCGCTACCTCCACCGAAACGATGGCGCCGGCGATCGGGCTTCGGCAAATCTTGTCCGACTCCCGTATGTCGGGCAGCAACGGGGGCAGCAGAACCGAATCCGGAATGGCGAGACGATACTCCCCATTGGATGGCTCCGCGGAAGCATCCGGGAGGATCTCCACGTCCACTTCGTACCTTTTGCTCTCGAGGGTAATCAGGAGCTTCACAACGTCTCCTCCTCTGTTGCTTCTTCTTCGTCCGGCTCCGATTCTACGGGAGAGTTCCGATGACGGACCGCGGGAGCCGAGCACGCCGGCGGCACGCCGCCGTGTCCAGGCCGCGGGCCGGATGTCCAGGATCCGGGCGCTCCCCACCGCCGCGGCCACCGCCGCCGCAATCAGAACTCGATGCCGCGTGGCGCAGGCACTCATGCCTGCCGCGTCGGCACTCGTGCCGACGCCTGCCGCCGACACTGTGTCACGGCCGCGAAAAGGTGTCGAGACGAGTCTCGACACGGCAGGCACGAGTGCCTAATGCCACGTCTTCCAAAGCTCCGCCGCGCCCTCCGCTCCCATCACCGCAATCTCCGCCGAAGGCCACGCGAATACGCGGTCCGCCCCCAGATCCTTCGAGCACATCGCAATGTATCCGCCGCCGTAGGCCTTGCGGACCACCACCGTCAGCTTGGGTACGGTGGACGCCGCGTAGGCAAAGAGCATCTTCGCTCCGTGCCGGATGATGCCGCCGTGCTCCTGATCGGCTCCCGGCAGAAATCCCGGCACGTCCACCAGGGTGATCAGCGGGATGTTGAAGGCATTGCAAAACCGGATGAACCGTGCGCCCTTGTCCGAGGCGTTGATATCCAACACTCCGGCCAGCACGCTGGGCTGGTTGGCGACAATCCCCACGGGGCGGCCTACCAGGCGGCCGAAACCGACCACCAGGTTCTTGGCGAACTCCTTCTGCACCTCCAGGAAATCCGACCGGTCCACGATCCGGTTGACGATCTCGCGCACGTCATAGGGGAGCTTCGACGCGGCCGGCACAATCTGGTTGAGCGCGTCGTCCTGGAAGTGCCGCTTGTCCTGGTCGCCGCGCGGCGGGTCCTCCAGGTTGTTGGAAGGCAGAAACGCCAGCAGGCGCTTGCAGATCTTGATGGCATCCACGTCGTTTTCAGCCACGAAATGCACTACCCCGGAGCGGTCCATCTGCGCCCGCACGCCGCCCAGTTGTTCGGACGTGATCTCCTCTCCGGTCACCTGGCGGATGACCGCCGGACCGGTGATGAACATGTGCGCGTAGCGGGTTTGAATGATGAAGTCGGTGAGGGCCGGACTGTAAGCCGCGCCTCCGGCACACGGGCCGCAAATCAGCGAAACCTGCGGCACGACCCCGGAGAGCAGGACATTGTGGTGGAACACCCGCGCGTATCCGGCCAGGCTGCCGACGCCTTCCTGCACGCGAGCGCCTCCGACGCAAGCCTTCGGTTTGTCCCGAAGCCGCGACCATCTCGGGGGACGGCGTCTCCCCTGCCGCCAGCGCCGCGGCGAGCGGGTCGCCTCCCGGCAGCGCGGCCGCAACTTGCAGTGCCGAAGCGGGGCGCTTCGCCGGGTCCTCGGCAAGGCAGCGGCGGATCACCCGATCCACCTCGGGGGCCAAGTCCGGGTGGCTCAAATCCGCAGAGGGTAGTTTACCAGTGAAAACTTCGTGCAGAACCAGGCCCAGCGCATAAATGTCACTGCGCCCCGTTACTTCCCGGCCGGATCGCTGCTCGGGCGCCATGTAGGCCGGCGTTCCGCTGCGAATGTCCATTACTTCACCGGCTACGCCCGCCAGGCCGAAGTCGGTGATACGCAACTGGCCTTGCCCGTCGAGCATGATGTTACCCGGCTTCAGATCGCGGTGCAGCACGCCTTTATCGTGCGCGGCGGCCAAGCCGGCGCAGAGCTGGCGGTCGATTTCCAGCGCCTTGTCCTGCGGCAGCCGCCCGATGCGGCGCAGCAGCGAGGCCAGATCCTCGCCATCCACGTATTCCATCGATAAGTAGGTCGAGCCCTCGGCCTCGCCGATGTCGTACACGCGGCAGACGTTGGGATGCGAGACCTGCCGCGCGATGCGCACTTCGTTGCGGAACCGCGCTAGCGTGGCCTCATCGGACGTCCATTGGGCAGGAAGGAACTTGAGGGCCACCGTCTGGCCCAGCAGCAGATCGTTGGCGCGGTAGACCTCGCCCATGCCGCCGCGGCCGAGCAGACTCACCACCCGGTAGCGTTGCGCCAGCAAAGTTCCCGGTGGGAAGCGGCCCTCGTCCATGTTCTTCGAAGAAGAAGGGCCGGAACTGCGCGGCTGATGAACCGTCTGCGTTGCTTCGCTTCGTGCTCCGTCCAGCCGGGCGCCGCACTTGTTGCAGAACTCGCTGTCCTGGGGTGGAGCTGCCGAGCATGACGGACAAAGCCTCAAGTGGCTCTCCTTTCCAGCGCAGTAAATTTATCGGGGACAGATTGCTTCCGCGATTGTACAACGGAACTCTTCGTGTCGGCGGGTTAACAGACTTCCGCCTCTCCCGCCATGCCGAATGGCAGNNGACCCGCCGCGGGATCCCGCGCTGTCCAGGCTGTAATGGATCACCCGGAACAACGACTTGCCGAC
>OMOG01000211.1 GCA_900290305.1 Candidatus Sulfopaludibacter sp. SbA4 | reverse complement strand
CCAGTCCGGGAGCCGGCTGATCATCGCGGGCGTCATCACGTCATGCCGGGTGTGGTGTTCCTGTCCGTGCTCCTTCAGCGCCGCCTGCCCGCACAGCGTGCTCGCCATGCTCAGCGTGTCGGTGTCGGTGATGCCAGGCAGGAAAACTGTGACCCCGGCGGTGTCCATGATCACCCGTGCGCCGTCCTGCTTCCACCGGGTCCGGAGCTGGGCCTGCCCGTGCACGACCGACAGGATCTGGATGCCCTTGCCGCCGGAGTCTGCGGCCCAAACCGGCAGCGGAATCGGGCAGATCTGGGTGACCTCGTCCAGAGCCATCAGCAGCGGCGGGTCGAGCCTGCCGCCGGGCGTGGCCTGGCCGATCATCTCCGCGGCGTAGTGCAGTTCGCCCGCGAGGCAGGCGAACAACGGGGCCAGCGGCGAGTCGTCATTCCGGCTGTCCGCGATCATGTACAGCGTTCCCCGCTCAGCCAGGAAATCGGGGAAGCTCAGGCCGTCGCCGTGGGCAGGCAGGACCGACTGGGCCAGGGCAGGGTCCGTCATGAACGACAGGGCGCGGGACATGACCATGCGGACCGTGGCTGCCGTCTTCTGGGCTTCGCCGCGCAGTTCCGCCAGCTCGACGGCCCACTGGGTGGCGCCGGCCTGAGCCAGGATGTCTTCCGCGCCCTGCGCACTGCCCAGAGCCCACTGGACGACCAGCCGCATGTCCCCGCCGGCCAGAGCCGCCGCGTGGAACAGGCCCCGCAGGTAGCTGGAGGACTTGTCGGCCCAGAACGACTTGTCGTCCGTGCCCTCCATGCTCACCGCGTTGGCAAAGGAGTCCGCGCGGCGGATCGCCGTCGCTGGGTCCTCGCAGCCCGCGACGGGGGACCAGCGGAAGGTGCTGGCCACTGCGCCGATGCCCTGGGGGTTGAAGACCTGGACCGGGCCAACGCGGGACCGGATCCCGGAGGTGTTGGCGAACAGGTCAGCCTTGGTTGTGGTGCTCAGGACCGGGCCGGGGTAGCGCAGTATCACCGAGCCCAGCAGCGCGGACTTGCCCTTGCGCGGCGGTGCCACGATCACGGCGTGGGTGTCGACGGGGAGCCGCAACCCGTGGCGGTACTGGGCGCGGCCCAGGAAGATCGAGTGCGAGTACGGGTGCAGCGCCCGCACCCAGAAGCCCAGCGAGTAGCGGGACCGGGCCGAGGACCGGAAGGCCGCGAACCGCCCCCACCTCAGCCACAGTTCCAGAGCGCTGGCGTGCCCTCGTCCGGGGTGGAGCCGCAGTCGGAGGCGGAGCCTGGTGTAGGCGACCCGGAACCGGGGCAGCCGGCCGTGGGGCAGGAAGCACCATTTGAACAGGACCAGGACGACACCAATGGCCGCGATGACGCTGATGAGCGGGAGGAAATGATGGGGGTTCATGACTGTCCTGCCTGGAGGGAGATGACGTGCTTACGGAGGGCTGCGCGGGCAGCACCGAGGTCAAGTCCGACCTCGGGGGCCAGCGCGGTGCAGATTCGGGAGACGTGGTCGACCGGCAGTTCGGCTAGCGGTCCGTGCCGCTCGGCCACAAGAGCCAGGAACCGTGAAGTTTTGGTGCCGGAGCGCGGACCCGGAGCCGTGTCCGCGTGGCTAGCCCGTGCGGTGATCGCCCTGACCCTGGGCCGGGCTGGCAAGGTGGCGCTCGGCTTAGGCTGGGCCCGCGGTCGCGTCATGCGGCGGCCGGGAGCGACGGGGCACTCCTCGATGACCCA
>OMOG01000208.1 GCA_900290305.1 Candidatus Sulfopaludibacter sp. SbA4 | reverse complement strand
TGCACGCGTGGCTGAGCCGCACCGTGGCGCGCTCCGAGCGGGTAGCGGCGCAGGCGGCGTGAAGACCCTGCTGGCCTGGAGTTCCGGCAAAGACAGCGCGTGGACGCTCGACGTGCTTCGGCGGCAGGGGGTCCAAGTGGCCGCGCTGCTGACGACACTGAATGCGGAGGCTGATCGCGTGGCGATGCACGGCGTGCGGCGTTCGCTGCTGGAGACGCAGGCGGAATCGGTGGGTGTGCCGCTGTGGAAGGTCCCGCTGCCGTGGCCGTGCACCAATGAGGACTACGAGGCGCGCATGCGCGAGGCGTGCGGCCGCGCGGTCGCGGAGGGCTTCGACACGATCGCGTTCGGCGACCTGTTCCTGCGCGACGTCCGGGAATACCGCGAGCGGCAGTTGGCGGGCTCGGGATTGACGCCGCTGTTCCCGCTGTGGGAGCTTCCGACGGGTCCACTGGCGCGGGAGATGATCGGGGCGGGATTGCGCGCGAGGATTACTTGCGTGGATTCGAAGGCGCTGGACGCGAGGTTCGCGGGCCGGGAGTTTGACGGGGCGCTGTTGGGCGACCTGCCGCCAGGCGCGGACCCGTGCGGCGAGAATGGCGAGTTCCACACGTTTGCGTACGACGGTCCGATGTTTTGGGCGCCGGTCGCGATCGAGGCGGGCGAGGTGCGGGAGATCGGCGGCTTCGTGTATGCGGATTTGTGGGAGAAGCCGAAGCAGTAGCGGTGAGGAAGGGAATATGATCAAGGACAAAGTGGCGCCAGTCACTGGAGCAGGGCTCGCTAGCGGCCGGAACATATCCGAGGTCATAGCTGCGATGGAAACTGGTGGAGCCGATGCGGCGATCGATGAAGACTTCGCTCGCGACGTGGAAGAAGCAACCCAGGCCTACCGCCAGCCGTGGGCGCCGCCGTCTTAAGATCGGANNGGCGCCGCCGTCTTATGAGTGAAAGAATTGGGCCACGGATGAACACGGATGAACACGGATTCAAAACAGAGTTATCGGCGTTCATCGGCGTTTATCGGCGGCCCAAATACTTTGCGGGCGGCAAGCCGGCTGACAGCCGGCTGCAGGATGACATCCTGCCCCACATCCGGAGTGGCGCCCGCTGATTGTCTGACATGCCTCGCATCGTCTCACTGATCGCCAGCGCCACCGAGATCGTGGATGCCCTCGGGCAGTTCGACAATCTCGTGGGCCGGTCGCACGAATGCGATTATCCGGAACGGGTGTTGGGGCTGCCGGTGTGCACGCGGCCGCGAATCCCGGTGGACGGATCGAGCCGCGAGATCGACCGGCTTGTGAAAGAGGCGGCGCGGACTTCGGTCTCCATCTACGACGTGTTCGAGGACATGATCGAGCGTCTGGAGCCTACCCACATCGTGACGCAGATTCAGTGCGAGGTTTGCGCGGTGAGTCTGCGCGATGTGGAGCGGGCGATTGCGCGCGGCATGAAAAGCCGGCCGCAGATTGTCTCGCTCCAGCCGAATTCGCTGGCGGACATCTGGGACGACTTCCGGCGCGTGGCGTACGCGCTGGGGATGCCAGAGCGCGGAGAGGAAGTGGTGAGCGCGCTCGAGGCGCGAATCGGGGCGTTGGCGTCAGGAGGAGAGCCGCGGCCGCGCGTGGCCTGCATCGAGTGGATCGAGCCGCTCATGGCGGCGGGAAATTGGACCCCGGAGCTGATCTCGGAAATTGGACCCCGGAGCTGATCTCGCTGGCCGGCGGCATCAACCTCTTCGGGGAGGCCGGCAAACATTCGCCGTGGATGACCTGGGAGCAACTCGAAGCGGCCGATCCGGATGTGATCGTCATCGCGCCGTGCGGTTTCGACCTGGAACGTACCGGGCAGGAAATGTACTGGCTCACCGATCGTCCCGGCTGGCGCGGCCTGCGCGCGGTTCGTACCGGCCGCGTGTACCTGGCGGATGGCAATCAGTACTTCAACCGGCCGGGGCCGCGCGTGGTGGAGACGCTGGAAATCCTGACGGAGATTTTGTGGGGAGAATGCCGGCATGACCACCGGTGCTCCGAGGCGTGGCGCGTTATGATGAGCATGTGACATGGCGCTGATCGCGGTTTCGGGTCATCCGGGTTCGTTATGATGAGCATGTGACATGGCGCTGATCGCGGTTTCGGGTCATCCGGGTTGCCGGTACGAAGAGGTGGCGCGTATCAGCGCGCTGCGGCTCGATTTCGAATTGCTGACACAGGCCCGCATCCGGACTCTCATGAACGAGGAATTCGGCGCGGAGACGCCGATTCCGGACAAAGCCTATCCGAGCCTGGTCACATCTGTCCTGGCCCGCGTCGCCACCGAGCGTCACATCGTGTATTGCGCCGTGGGGGGCGAAGTGCAGGCCCGCCACTTCCCCGCCATGCTTCGCGTGCACGTGGTGGCGCCCGAGAATATCCGGATCGGCAACCTCATGCTGGATTCACGCATGGACCGCCCGGCGGCGCGCCAACTGCTGTTGCAACTGGAGGCGGCCGACCGCGCCGACCGCAGAGCCAAGTTCGGGAAGACCCGCGCCACTGCCGATCTCTTCGACCTGGTTTTCAACGCCGAATCGCTCACCAGCGAGCAGATGGCCGAGCTGATCGAGACCGTGGTAGTCTCGTCGGGCCTGAAGGAGCGCGGCTTCCTCTCGCTGGCGGCGGAAGCGCAGCTCCAGTTTCAGATGCGTCTGCGGCTGGCGCGCTTCGGGATCGTGCCTCCGGACAAAATCACGCTGCGCCAGAAAATGTTCGCCAACCCGAGCGAGGAGATGTTCGCCAACCTGCTGGACTTCTATCGCATCGCGTGGGAGTACGAGCCGCGCAGCTTTCCCATTCACATGGACCAGAATGGAAATACCCTGGAGGCGTTTACGCCCGATTTCTATCTGCCGGAATTCGACCTCTACGTGGAACTCACCACCATGAAGCAGGCGCACGTGACGCGCAAGAACCGCAAGGTGCGGCTGCTGCGCGAGCTTTATCCGCAGGTGAATATCCAGGTGTTCTACCAGAAGGATTTCGAAAACCTGATTTTCAAATACGGGCTGGCGGGGCGGCCGGTTGAGGCATGAGCACGCCGGTCATCCCGGGCATCGAGCGCGTGCTCTTTACGGAAGAGCAGATCGACCACCGCATTCGCGAATTGGGCGCCGAGATCTCGCACGATTACCAGGGGAAAACGGTGAAGCTGGTGGGCGTGTTGAAGGGCTCGATCTTCTTCCTCACGGCCCTGGCGCGCGCGATCGAAGTTCCGGTCAAGATCGATTTCCTGGGTATTTCGAGCTTCTCCAACAAGAGCGGCGCGCCGGGCGTGGTGCGCATCGCGAAGGACCTGGACGAAAGCATCGAGGGGGAAGACGTGCTGCTGGTCGAGGACATCGTGGATACGGGTTTCACGCTGCGCTACCTGCTGCAGACGCTCGCCGGGCGCGCTCCCAACTCGCTTGCGGTGTGCACGTTTCTGGATCGCAACTCGCGCCGCATCGTGCAGGTGCCGGTGAAGTACCGGTGCTTCGAGATTCCAGACCGCTTCGTGGTGGGGTTCGGGCTGGACCACAATCAGCTTTATAGGAATTTGGGATACGTGGCGGTGATGAAGCCCGAGCGCGGGGCATAGAACCAGTTACTGCTGCTACTCCAACCTGTCGCCGATTCTTCGTTGAAAGAACGCTTCCAGATCTCGCGCGCCGTGTACTATCGCAATGATCTGCACGGGATTCGTGTCCCAACGGTACGCAACGACGTAGGAGTAGACATTCCAGAATCGGTGCCGCTCGTCGGCCAGGTCCTCACGATGATGGCCGATACCGGGGTTCTGCGCCAGGCGCGAGAAGGAGTCGTACAACCGCGCCAAAACGCGGTCTGCATTGTCAACGCTATCCTCGGCGATATAGTTCCAGATCTGGAGGACATCTTCTCGTGCCGCCGGGGTAAGAACAAACCTGGCGGTCACTTATGCTCGGCCCGGCGGCGGGCGCTCATTTGCCGGATCTCTTCAAACACGGCATCGCCATCGAGAAGCTCTCCGCGATCGGCCTGCTCGACGCCGCGACGGATCTTGGCCCGCAGTTCCTCAACCGCAGCTTCGCCTGCCTGTTCCCGTTCGGCGAGTAAACGAAGCCCCTCCTGTTCCCGTTCGGCGAGTAAACGAAGCCCCTCCCGCACCACTTCGCTGGGCGTCTGATAACGGCCAGAGGCAACGCGCGACTCGACGAACTGTTCGAGCTCCGGAGTCAGGGAAATATCCAGACTACTACGGATGGGCATAACCCATTAAATGGCACAGACGCTCCTTGGTGTCAAATGGGATTACGATACCCCTATGATCCTGCGTGTCTGCCTGTTGGGAGCACTGCTCGCAACGGCCTCCGCCGCGGCGCCGGCGGTGACCAAGGTGGAGCCTCCGAACTGGTGGGTCCATCACACCTTGAACCCGGTGCAGGTGCTGCTCACGGGTACCGATTTGAAAGATGCGACGGTGACCTCGGCCGCCCGGGGATTGCGGGTCGAGGTGCGGCGCACGTCGGCGAATGGCCACTACCTATTCGCGTACGTCAGCATCGACTCCTCCGTGAGGCCTGGAAAGTATCGCTTTCAGGTGAAGAACGCCTCGGGATCGGGCGAGTTCGAATTCTCTCTGGAAGCGCCGCTCGATCCGAAGGGCCGATTCCAGGGCTTTTCGCCGGATGACGTGATCTACCTCCTTATGCCGGATCGCTTCGTGAATGGAGATCCCGCGAATGACAGCCCGCCCGATCTCGGACGGCCCGCTGACCGGAGCGTCGTGGGGGCGACTCACGGAGGCGACCTGCGCGGCATCCGCGACCATCTCGGCTACCTCAAGGAGTTGGGAGTCACAGGCATCTGGATGACGCCGGTCTACCGGAATTCGGTGCCGGGATATTCGGCTTATCACGGGTATCACACCGTCGATTTCTACGCCGTAGAGCCGCGCTTCGGCAGCATGCAGGATTTCCGGGACCTGGTGGACGCGGCGCACCGGATGGGCCTCAAGGTGGTCCAGGACCAGGTGGCGAATCACAGCGGGCCGCGCCATCCGTGGGTCGCCGATCCGCCTACGCCGACGTGGTGGAACGGACTGGACCGCGTGCCGAAGCTGCGAAACAACTTCGACATCGCCGCGCTGGCGGACCCCTATGCGCGTCCCAAGCGGCGCGACATCCCGCTCGTCGGATGGTTTGCCGGAAACCTGCCGGATTTCGACCAGACCGATCCGCTGGTGAGCGACTACCTGATTCAGAATGCGCTGTGGTGGATCGGGATGAGCGGAATCGATGGCATCCGGCAAGACACGTATCCCTACGTGGACCGCCCGTTCTGGGAGAAATGGCAGACAGCCATCGACCGGCAATATCCAGACCTGGTAGTGACCGGTGAAATCACCGCGCCGACTCCGGCGGTTCTATCGTTTTTCCAGGGCGGCGTGCGGCACAACGGAGTGGATACGAAGCTGAAGTCGATTCTGGATTTTCCGCTCGAAGGCGCGTTGCGCAAAGTCTTTGGACAAGGACAGCCAATGACTTTGCTGACCGATATTCTGGCGCAGGATTCGCTCTATCGGCGGCCGGAGGAACTGGTGGTATTCGCGGGTAATCACGACCAGCCGCGCTTCCTGACGGTTGCCGGCGGCGATATCTCGAAGCTGTTAATGGCGGAAACCTT
>OMOG01000196.1 GCA_900290305.1 Candidatus Sulfopaludibacter sp. SbA4 | reverse complement strand
TTCGAGGACGCGGTAAGTGACGTGGCCCACCTCGACCTTGTCGCCCATGGGGTATCGCTTGGGCCCACCGATCACGACAACCCCGAGCCCGGTTCCACCGTCGGAGCAGCCGATCAGAAAGACAGCGGCGCCGGCAGCCGCGAGGAGAGGGACGGCGCGGAAACGGCGCATAGGCTAATGGGGCTGCTGCTGCAACAGGCGCTCGAACTTCTGGCGCTGCCCCTCATCCAGCAGTTGCTCCACGCGCTGCTTCCCATCGGACAGGACCGTGCGATAGTACAGCCAGAAGTCATTGAGGACCGACTGCATCTGCTCGGCCTGTGCCGGCGTCAGATTCAGTTCCTTTTGCATGTGGTCGAAGTAGAGGGCCTTGGCCTGCGGGGAATCGAACGAGAGCGAGGCATGCTGGCGGTTGTGAACGCCGAAATCGAGGGCCAACGCCCCTACCACGGCGCCTGACAGGAAAACCAGCGCGAGCGTGGCGGCACAGGCGACTTTGGGATTCCAAAGGCGGGGACTCCAAAAGCGGCCGGCGGGCGCGCTCGCCATCAGGCTAGTGCTGTTCATAAGCCGTCAGGGTCACCAGCATATTGTCGTGCGCGGGGCCGGAATCGAAGGAGGGAGCATTCTGCTGCGCCATGACGGCTTCCGGAGAAGGCCCTCCAGGCATCTCAATTTCCCGGGTCACCAGATAACTGCCCAGAATGGCGAGGGTGAGCAGGGATGCAAACGCCACCCGGCGCCCGAAGGCGAAATCCATCGCGAAGAAACCGGCAAAGGAAGGGGCAGCCCGCCGCTCGCCCACTTGCCGCATTACGCCGGCGTAGAAGCCGGGAGACGGGTCGGAAACGTCCGTTGACTGGGTCCGCAAAGAAACGAACAACTGCGAGACATCCTGGATACTGCGGATCTCTTCGCGGCACATGGAACAGGTGTTGAGGTGTGCCTCGATTTCTCGTTGAGCCGCCGGTTCCAGCGCACCGGACAGGTACTCCTCGAGGCTGCTCATTACTACCGCGTGCATATGTTTCTTCCCTTACAAATGTAAATTACCGCGCCCAAAACTACCCCTTCGCGAGTCTTATTTGCCCGCTTCCAGGGACCAAATTACCAATCCGAACCCTTCTGGGCTCAACCGGCTACCAGGCCGGGAGCGCGGTCCAACCGTTGGGCCGCTTTCACTAATTTCTGCCGCGCACGGAACAGCTTCACCTTGATCGTGTTTTCGTTCATGCCGGTGCGTTCTGCCAGTTCCTCCACGGAAAAACCCTCAACCTCTTTCAACATCAATAACATACGCTCCTCTTCGGAGACGCGGGTGAGGAGTTTGAGGACGTAATCGCGGCGCGCCAGGTCGGCATCGGCGGGCGCCTGGCGGTCAATACTCGGTTCGGTGTTTTCGACCCGGCGCACTTCGTCTTCGCTCAGGTCGCTCTCGTACACCAGCTTGCGGACCTTCCGCTTGCGGAGGTAGTCGAAACACTCGTTGACCGTAATTTTATAGATCCAGGTGATCAGGGAGCTGCGGAAATCGAAGCTCTTGAGGGACAGGTAAACCTTCGCAAATACTTGCTGTGCAATATCTTCCACGTCGTTGCGTTGCCGCACGATGCCGTGAATGATGGAAAACACTTTGGACTGGTAGCGCTCCACGATTTCGCGGAACGCAGCCTCTTCGCCGGACTGCGCACGGCGAACCAAGGCCCCTTCCGGAGTATTCTGATAATCCACTCTAGATTTCGCCGCAACCTTGCTACCGAATCCCGGGAGTGTCAGAACGCCGGTCAGTGTTCCCATACACCGCTACCGACGCACTCCCCCGAATTCGGGTTTCAAGTACCTGCCACACGTCACCCATTTGCAAGATAGACCCATTCTGCACAATAGCACGGGGCGCGACCAAACCGCCCTCCGCCACATCTAAACACCGGAAGTAGCGGAGTGATGCGGTCCGGTTTGTATATAATAGGAGCGCAGTACTCGAAATCAGGAGCTTAAAACGCATGGTGCAATTGACGGAAAAAGCGGTCGGCAAAGTAAGAGAGATCATGAATTCGCAGGAGCCGTCGCCGGCGGGACTGCGGATTTCGGTGGTGGGAGGGGGATGCTCGGGATTCAGCTATTCCATGGCCTTCGAGAACCAGCCCAACATGCTGGACAAGACCTATAATTACAATGGATTGAAGGTCTTCATCGACCAGGCCAGCTTGCTGTACCTGGATGGCGCCGAGGTCGATTACGTGGAAACGCTGGAGGGGTCCGGGTTCAAGTTCAACAACCCCCAGGTGAAGTCCACGTGCGGTTGCGGCAGCTCGTTCCAGGTGTAGTGGGCGGCGCGGCCGCGCTACAATCAAGCCATGGCCGACGCGACGCAGGTGATTTTCACCGTCAGTATTCCGACGCTCGCCGTTCTCATCGGGATACTGGTGAATAATTCGCGCCTGAACGACACCAACAGGCGCATCGACGACCTCCGTTCCCACATGGATACGCGGTTTTCTTCGACGGATGCTTTGTTTACGGAGCGCCTGAGGCGCGTGGAGGAGGTTCTGGACGCCCGGCTCAAGCATCTGGAAGAGAGCTGACGCCGGAGTGGAAGCCAGAAACCAGCTCTACACGCGGGAGACCCAGAAGCAGATCGGGGAGTTGAATCGCCTGGGGTGGTACCACAGCATTCAACTGCCCGATGGCCAGGTCATCCAGGGTTTGCAATCGCTCGAACAGCTTCGCACCCGGCTGGCCCAATTCCCCATACCTCAAGACCTCACCGGCAAACGCGTCCTCGATATCGGCGCCTGGGACGGATGGTTCAGCTTCGAGATGGAGCGGCGCGGCGCCGAGGTGGTGGCGGTCGATTCCGCCGAGCACACGCAGTTTCGCGTGGCGCGGGAGCTGCTGGGGTCTAAGGTCGACTACCGCATTGCCGACATCTGCCGCCTTTCTTCTCGGGACATCGGGCGCTTCGACATCGTTCTCTTCTTCGGCGTCCTCTACCACGTGAAGCACCCGCTGCTGGCCCTGGAAACGGTCTGCGACCTGACCACCGACATGGCCTTCGTCGAGTCGTTCGTGACCGACGACGGCGCGGACCTCTCCGTGCCGCCCCTCATGGAGTTTTACGAGACCACCGAGTTGCGCGGCCAGTTCGACAACTGGGTGGGTCCCAATGCCTCCTGCCTGCTGGCTTTCTGCCGCACCGCGGGGTTCGCGCGCGTGCGACTGGAGAGCGTGCTGGACCACAGGGCTCACGTGAGCTGCTTCCGGAGATGGGACGGCGAGCCGGGGACTGCGCCGGCGCCTTACATCACGTGCGTTGAAAACAGCGTCTCGCGCGACCACACGTTTTCGAGCCTGGCCGACGATTACGTTTCGCTGTGGTTCAAGACGGGGCAGGACCAGTTGACCTGCGACGAAGTCTTTCCGGAGATCGGCGGCTACGGGTCGCGGCCGGTGATCGTGCATGCGACCGGCGGCGACGGGTGGCACGCCAACTGCAAGCTTCCGACACGCCTGGACCCGGGCTGGTACGAGGTTAAGCTCCGGGTGCGTGACAGCGCATTCAGCAACTCGGTGCGCATCGGGGTGGATGTTCCCGTAGTAGCACAGGCATTCCTGCCTGTGTCTGGCTCTTCATTCCTCGCCATCCGTCTGGTCACGGACGGAAGATCCTGGGAGCGGTATCGCGTGAATACCGGCATGGATGCCTGCGTCTCCCTCTGGGTGGCTGGCCTGCCGGACCCCTGCGATCGCGCCCACGTGCGGGTCCGGTTGAACGGCGCGGACCTGCCGGCCATCTTCGTGTCGTCGCACGATCGCGAGGGGCTGAGCCAGGTGAATGCGCTGCTGCCCGCGGGGTTGCCGGCGGGGCCGGGGTGGATCGCCCTGATTTTCGGCGAGAGCCAGTCGGAGGCGGTGGGGTTGGAACTGGTGTAGCAAAAGAGGAATTTAACCGCGGAGGCGCCGAGTAAAAGAAAGACGAACCTGAGAGCGCCGAGGTGGCGGAGGGCGCTGAGAAAACGAAGGCCTCTGACGCGGAGGGATTCTGCCAGTTCCGGCGGATCAGAGCCGCGCGCGTCAGAAGGCGAAAAAGGAAAACGAATGGAGCCGCCGATGAACGCCGATTAACGCGGATAAATCCATTGCTTTGTTTATCAGTGTTCATCGGTGTTCATCCGTGGCTCAATTCTTTTTCCTCTGGGTCTCGCTATGGGGTCGAGGGTGGCGCAACCCGCCGCTTGGTGGCCTGCTCGAACGCGTAGCCGATTTCGAGGAGGCGCGGCTCGTTGCACGCCATGCCCGTGAAGGACACTCCAAAGGGCTGCAGCTTGGCGTCGAACCCCGGCGGGAACGGCGGCGTCGGCGCGTTGGGCACCATGCCGAAGGGCACGATGACCGTGGGATAGCCGGGACGCGCCGCGATGGCCGCGCCGCTCGCTCCGGGGAACAGAATCGCATCCAGACGGTTGGCCTTCATCACCTCGTCGATGCCGTGCGTGCCGGCGAGCAGGATGTCCTTGGCGCGGTCGGCTTCATAGCGGAGGCGGTCGGCCTGGACGTCCATTTCGTCGGAGATGTCGAGCTGCGACTGGCCGTAGCGAATCGCGCCGGCCACCGTGTGGGTGAGGTTCCACTGGCGAAGCTCGGTGAGCGACTTGACCGGCGCTGAACCTCCCAGCGTGGCCAGCCAGGCGTTGAAGTCGCGCTTCATTCCGTATTTCAGGACCACCGAACAATCCGAGTCTTTGCCCTTGGAGTTGTTCACGCCGGAGCACTGCCCCCAGAGGGCGAAATTCTGCGAGGGATCTTTGGCGACAATGCTCGGGATGTCCGCGGGGTCTACGATCTCGGCTCCCTGCCGCTTGAGGATTTCGATGGCTTCGGTCATCACGCGCGCCTGTTCGGGCGTGAGTCCGTTGCCGAAGCCGCCGCCTCCTCCGCGGCCACCCCGGCCCGAGCCGCCGGGGAGATCCACGTGGTCGTAATAGTAAGCGCGCGGGATGCCGATGCGCGCGCCTTTCAAGCCGCCGGCTTGGAGGAAGCGCGTATAGTCGCGGCCGGGCGGCGGGGTGCACGTCTTGGTCGCGGGGTCATTCGGATCGGGCGCGGGACTCTCCAGCGCGCCCAGCAGGATGGCGGCATCGGTCACGCTCCTTGCCATGGGTCCGGCAGTGTCCTGGTCCGCGGTGATGGGGATGACGCCGTAGCGGCTGATGCGGCCAACGGTCGGTTTGACGGCCGCCAGCATGTTCTGATTCGACGGGCTGAGGATCGAGCCCGACGTTTCCGTTCCCACGTTGGCGGCCCAGAAGCCGGCGGCGGTGCCTACGCCGGAGCTGGACCCGCCGGTCGCCAGCGCGGGGCGTCCGTCGAAGAAGGTATCGCGCGGGTCGCGGCGCGGGTCGTAGGGATTGAAGCCGAAGCCGCGGATCGCATTGTAGTTCCCGGGCATGGGGGTGGGCGCGCCGGCCACCCAGTTGGCCAGCTCCGAAAGGCCGGTCTTGGCGATGATCACCGCCCCGGCGTCGCGCAGGTTTTTCACCAGCGTGGCGTCGTACGGGGGCACGTAGCCATCGAAGGCCAGCGCGCCGCCCGTGGTGACGATGTCGTGCGTGAGCACGTTGTCCTTGAGCGCGATGGGGATGCCGTGCAGCGGGCCGCGGATGCGCCCCTGCGTGCGCTCGCGATCGCGCTCCTCGGCCTCCTGCAGTACGTGCGGATTCACCGTGATCACGCAGTGCAGCTTGTCTTCGTACATGCCGATGCGCGCCAGGTTTAGCAGGACCAGTTCGCGGGAGGTGATGCGCTTTTGCTCCATGGCCGCGCGCATTTCGGGAATCGTGGCCGGCGCCAGTGGCACAGGCATTTCTTGACCCGTCGCCGGGCCTGCCTGTGTTTGGGTCAGTGGCACAGGCATTCCTGCCTGTGTTTGGGGCTGGGCCCCAAGCGCGCCGGCCACGGCAAAAAAGAGGATTGCTCCAAACGGCTTCATGGCATATCAGAATACCAGCCCCAGGGCGCACCGGATCGGCCCGAGTTGGCCGCGGCCTACTTGCGGCCGCCCCAGTCGCTCTCGTAAGCGGCGGTGGCGATCTCGCCCAGCATATCGCCCACGGTGTGCGCCCCGGTGGCGGGGTCGGCAGGGACGAAATTGACGTAGAAGGCGAATACCGCGTCGTGACCGTCGCGCGTGGTCATGTAGCCGGCGAGTCCCTTGCCGGTGATGACCGACCGTTCGTGCAATCGATCGGCGGCGGCGTAGGTGCCGGTCTTGGCGAAGACTTTGCCGGCCGCCGCGCTTGCGGTCTGGATGTCGTAGAGCGTCCCGTCTTTCCCCAGTACGGGCAGGCTGTCGTGGTAGGCGCGCGCGAACGGCTGTTTCGACATGTATGTCAGAAATTGACACATGAAGTCGGGAGTGAACAGGGCCGAGCCGCCGGCGCCATCGGTCTGCACCGCGCCGCTCAAATCGAGGCCGTCTTTTTCGAGAAGCTGGCGCTCCAGCCGGAAGCCTTCGACGAGCGCATCCGGATGCTTTCCGCCGGCGACGGCGCCGACCAGGTACGGAGTGGTGGAAGCGTGCAGGTTCTGGCTGACCTTGAGGGTGATTCGGGCGTCCTCGGCGAAGGGCGGCGATACGTGTTCGGCCACTAGATTCTCCGGCTTGTACCAGGTTGCGAGCGTTTGCCCGTCCACCAGCGGCTTGCCGCTTTCGGCCGAAGCTACGGTCACACCGGCCTCGGCCAGCGCCTCGCGGAACAGGAAACTGGCGAACACCGAAGGCTCCGGGACCTTGTATGCGTGGAAGAACGGCGCGTGTCCCGCCGGCATGGCGCCCTCGACGGTGAGGCGCCGGCTGCCATCGGCATTGCGGACGTCGCTGGTCACGCGGATCTGCGGCTGGCTGCCCGCGGCAACCGTGCGCACGCGATCGGTGACTTCGATGTAACTGGTCTGGGGCGAGAGGTGGGCGGCTGCCGCGTCGCCCTCGCGCGGGCCGGCGGAGATGGTGATATCCACGCAATTATCATTGACGACGATGGGCGAGATCACGGCCCCGGTGCCCAGTTCGCGCTCTCCTTCGGGGAACAGGCCGGCATCCACGATGACGCGCCCGGTGACGCGCTTCACTCCGTGATCGGCCACCTGGCGCGCCATTTTGCGCAAGGGAGCGATGGGATCGCCGGGCAGGGCGGCGGAGCCGGGTGTGCCGGAGTAGGAGTGGTCCACGTTGAGGAACGCGAGAGTGCCGTCGGACTGGATGCGGCCGGAAAGGTCGAGGTCGCCCGAGGCCACGGCCACGAGGTCTCCGAGGAGGACTCCGTCGGGCGAGATGGCGCCGGTGCGGTAAATCGGGGTGTGAAAGCGATAGTCGGGGCCGAGGAGCTTGAGGGCCACGCCTTCGGTGAGCAGCTTGGTGGTGGAGCCGGGGACGAACAACTGTTCGGCATTGAGGCGATAGAGCGGGCTGCCGCCGGTGAGCGGGTAGATAGCGATGCCGAAGCGGGAGTGCCGGTAGTCGGGGCGCGCCATGATGGCTCGCAGGCGCGCGTCGAAGTCGGTCTGCGCTAGGGCGGTGGCGGCGAGGGTGAGGGTTAGGGCGAGTCGAAGAAGTGGTTTCATGGTGGCGCTCGGGTGATCGGTAAGGGGCCAGTATACATCGGGGTGGGCGGACCGGCTAGCCCGGCTAGCCTTTCAACGACTGCAGCAGAATAGCGGCCAGGCTGCAACTGGCCAATCGCAGCGAGTAGCCGGGGCGCTACACTGAAATAGGGTAGATCCCATTGAACACCCTGTCGCCCCCGAAGCCCTGCCTCGATCCGCCACAGCGCGTTCCTCTCGGATCGCTGCGGGCGGTCCCGCTCTGATGGCTGACCTGCCGGATCATCCGGCTGAACGCGCCATTTCTCAAATTCCGCCCGCTCGCTAAAAAACACGGTCACGCACGCCGAAATTCCGACTATATTTCCAATCATTTCAACAAATCTGCACTTCCGCGAGCCGCACGCGCCCCCCAACCCCCAGCCCCTTCCAACCCGAGCAGCCGCTTCTTCAGCGGCAATCCGCCACCGTACCCCACCAACTTGCCGCTGCTCCCGATCACCCGATGGCACGGAACCACGATCGCTACCGGGTTGGCGCCATTCGCCGCACCCACCGCGCGCACCGCGCTCGGCGACCCGATGGCCGCCGCAATCTGCGCATAACTGCGTGTCTCCCCATACGGGATGGTTTCCAGTTGCCGCCACACCCGCATCTGGAAATCCGTGCCCTCCATATCGAGCGGAAGGTGAAACTCCCGCAGCGTGCCCGCGAAGTAGGCCCGCAATTGCCGCGCCGCCTCCACCAGCAAAGGATTCCCGTCATTGCGCAAGCCTCTCAGCCCTGCCTCCGGTCGCATTGGTGGGGCGGACCCCCTGGTCGGGGTGCCCTCTGGGTCAGGACGCCCGCGTCCCGCCGTGTTTTCCAAGTCCTCCGGAATCTCCCGGTCCCGCTCGAATTCAATCGCACGAATTCCCGCGCCGCTTGCAACCAATCGCAGGTTCGGGCCATCTGCCAATTGGAGGTGGGTCCATTCCAGCATGCCAATAGTCTGCCATGGAGAACCCCTTGCCTGCTATAATCAAACTCATTCACCCTATGCCACTTAAGCCTTTCGCACCCAACTTCGGCGCGGAAAAGAAGATTTTTCTGCTCAAGCCGCGAGGCTTCTGCGCCGGGGTCGTCAGGGCCATTGATGTGGTGAAGATCGCGCTCGACCTCTACGGGCCGCCGGTGTACGTCCGTAAGGAGATCGTGCACAACAAACACGTCGTCGATGAGCTGCGCGATGCCGGCGCAATCTTCGTCGAAGAACTGGACGAGGTGCCGATCGGCGCGCGCGCCATCTTCAGCGCGCACGGCGTGGCTCCCTCCGTTCGCCGCCAGGCCCGCGAGCGCCGCCTCGACGTCATCGATGCCACCTGCCCACTGGTCACTAAAGTGCACTTGGAAGCCGTGCGCTTCGCGCGCGAAGGCTACAGCATCGTGCTCATCGGACACAAGGACCATGACGAGGTGATCGGCACCCTGGGCGAAGTCCCCGAGCGCAGCTTCCTGGTCGAAACCGTGGAGGACGTCGACCGCCTGGAACTTCCCGATCCCACGCGCGTGCGCTATCTCACTCAAACCACCCTCAGCCTCGACGAGACGCGCGATATCATCATCCGGCTCAAGGAGCGCTTCCCGCACCTCCAGGGGCCCCCCGCGCAGGATATCTGCTACGCCACCGAGAACCGCCAGATGGCCGTCAAGGCCGTCTCCGAGTCCATCGACCTGCTGCTCGTGGTCGGGTCCCAGAACAGCTCCAATTCCAAGCGGCTCGTCGAGGTCGCAGACAATTTCAGGGTCCGCTCCTACCTGGTCAACGACCGCAGCGATGTGGACTCCGCGTGGCTCGAAGGCGTCCGAAACGTAGGTGTGACGGCTGGAGCATCGGCGCCCGAGCACCTGGTGCAGGAGCTGATCGAATTCCTGCGCGATATTGGCTACCACCAGATGGAGGAGATCGAGCTGGTGGACGAAGACGTTCGGTTTTCGCTGCCCGCCGAATTGACCGTATCCATCCGATGAGCGCGCCTTTACAAATCCGCAACACGCTCGAATCCGCCGCCGAGCGGGCCAAGCGCCGCGCCGCCGACTGGCTGGCCGATCTGCAGCAACGCGACGGACACTGGTGCGCGGAACTCACCGCCGACACCACCCTCGAGTCCGACTACATCCTCTTCCAGCTCTGGCTGTATCCGCCCGAAGACGGACAGTGGATGCCGGAATCCCGACACTTGATCGACAAGGCCGTGCGCTCCATCCTCTCGCGGCAGCTTCCCGATGGCGGCTTCAACATCTACGTCGAGGGACCATCGGACGTCAGCGCTTCCGTGAAAGCATACTTCGCGTTGAAGCTGGCCGGTATGCCCATGGACGACCCGCGCATGGTCCGGCTGCGCGATCGCATCCTCTCGCTCGGCGGCATACAGGCGGCCAACAGCTACGTCAAGGTCAATCTGAGCCTCTTCGACCAGTATCCGCGGCAATACTGCCCTAGTATTCCCCCCGAAGTGGTGCTGCTGCCGTTCA
The DNA here is from genome assembly GCA_900290305.1 of Candidatus Sulfopaludibacter sp. SbA4. Lineage (GTDB taxonomy): Bacteria > Acidobacteriota > Terriglobia > Bryobacterales > Bryobacteraceae > OMOG01. Next base: position 1,620 of record OMOG01000196.1, on the reverse strand, counting down.
ACTTCCTGTACCAGATGTCCGCCTGGACGCGCGCCATCGTGGTGTCGTTGGCCATCGTGCATGCGTCCAACCCCCGCCGCCCCGTGCCCGTGGGTTTCAACCTGGATGAGATCTGGCTCCCCGGCGTCAGCCCGGAGTTTCACAAAGACGCCCGCTGGTTCACCTGGCACAATTTCTTTCTGCTCACCGACCGGCTGCTCAAATGGTGGGAGCGCAGCGGCCTGAAGTCGGTGCGCCGCAGGGCTGTCGAGAAGGCCAAGGAATGGATGATCGAGCGCATGCGCTACTCCGATGGCCTGGGCGCAATCTATCCCCCCATGATGTACTCGGTGATGGCGCTCGATGCGCTGGGCTACGCACCCGACGATCCCCTGCGCGCCGAATCGCTGCGGCTCTTCAATGAGCTTTGCGTGGATGATGGCGACTGCTTCTTTTTCATGCCCTGCTTCTCGCCCGTCTGGGACACGGGCATCGGCGCCTACGCGCTGGCCCAGAGCGATCCCAAGCATCCGGCGCTCCGGCAGGCGGCCGATTGGCTGCTCGCCCACGAAGTCCGCCGCAAGGGCGATTGGTCGGTGAAGCGGCCTGACACCGAGCCCTCGGGCTGGGCCTTCTTCTACCGCAACGAGTCTTATCCCGACATCGACGATACCGCCATGGTGATGTTGGCGCTCGCCGGAGCCGCCGGCTCCAATCCCGCGGCGCAGAAGGCCTGCCACAAGCGGGGGCTCGACTGGCTGCTCGCCATGCAGTCGAGCGACGGTGGCTGGGCCGCGTTCGATGCCGACAATAACTGGGAGTTTCTCAACAACACTCCCTTCTCCGATCACAACGCCATGCTCGATCCCACCTGCCCCGATATCACCGGGCGTGCGCTCGAAGCGCTGGCCGCCCACGGTGTCAAACGCGAACACCCCGCGGTCCGGCGCGGCGTCGAGTGGCTGGTGCGCAATCAGCAGCCCGATGGAAGCTGGTACGGCCGCTGGGGCGTGGCCTACATCTACGGCACCTGTTTCGCGCTGCGCGGCCTCGCGGCGTCGGGCGAAAACGACCGCGAGGCTCACATCCTGCGCGGCGGAGAATGGCTGCGCTCCATTCAGAATGCCGACGGCGGATGGGGCGAAAGTTGCGCCAGCTACGACAACGGCACGTTTGTCCCGGCGTCCAGCACGCCTTCCCAGACCGCCTGGGCGATCCTGGGGCTGATTGCCGGCGGCGATGCCGCGAGCCTCAGCGTGCAGCACGGCATCGAATACCTGCTCGAAACCCAGCGCCCCGAAGGATACTGGGACGAAGAGTTGGCCACCGGCACGGGTTTCCCCAAAGTCTTCTATCTCAATTACCACCTCTACAAGGACTATTTCCCGCTACTCGCGCTGTCTTCGTTCGTGAAGGCCCGAGGAAAGTCAACTCTATGAAATTTCCCATTGGTATGGTGGCCGGAATGGCCGGATACATTTTCAAGAACAAGATGCGGCCGCGGCCCGAATGGCAGAAGACCGCTGTGGCTGGGGGCCCTCTGGGCAGCGACGCCGCGAATCCCTTCCGCATCCTGCATGCCAAGACCGGCGGGAAGCGCGAGCCTCATCCGATGATCGACAAACGCTTTCCCATCGTGAT
>OMOG01000767.1 GCA_900290305.1 Candidatus Sulfopaludibacter sp. SbA4 | reverse complement strand
CCTGCCTGTCGATGCCCCAGGCCCAGTGATCGAGCGAGCGCAGCGAGCCGCACAACCCCAACCCCCAACCCCTAACCCCCAACCCCCTTCTTTCGGCCCCCAACCCCCTTTTTCGCTGCTTGGTTCCATGTCCATCCAACTGCTGGTCATCCTGGTGCCGGTGCTGTTCGGGTTGATGGGGTTTGCGCTGGACCTGGGGAGACTCTATTTGATTCGCGGCGAGCTGAACGAGGCGGCTAATGCCATGGCACTCGCGGCAGCATCCCAGTTGATCGGGACGGCGTCTTCGCTCGACAATGCCACGGCGGCGGCGAACCAGTCGATCGACAATACCAACGGGATCGGGAACAAGTACAATTTCGGGTCTCTGCCGATCAACCAGACGACTGGTGACTTGGTGAGCACGGTCGCGACGCCCTCGTTCTTCGCAGCGGTGGCGGATGCCTCGGCTGGAGGAAGCGGCGGAGGCGCCGATGGGACCACCGCGCATCAAGTGCAGATCAACATCAGCGCGGATGCGCCGCTGCTGTTTTGGGGGATCTTGTCGGTGGGGCAATCGCGCAAGACTTCGATCGCGGCGCAGGCGCTGGCCGGCCTCAGCGCGCCGCTGTGCGTGGCGTGCGGCATGGAGCCGTTCGCGGTGGCCGCTATCGATTCGAGCGACACCACCAACTTCGGGTTCGGCGACCCGACCGCGGGCAACCTGTACACCTTCGCCTTCGAGTGCTCGGGCATTCCGCCGCCGACGGCGCTGGCGGGCGCGCTGCTCTCCTACGGCATTCTGAACCGGTACGATGCCGCCAACGCCACGCTCGACGAGAGCCAGCAACTGTATCGCGATGGCGCGGGGGGATTGTTCGCGTCGACCGATCCGAATCCTACGGGATCGTCCGTGCCGGTGGGGTGCGTCGGCCAGAACGATGCGAGCGAGGTGATCTGGGCGAGCAGCAGCCCCAACCTGTGCACCACCGCGGCACCCGTGGCGGTGGTGGATGCGCTCTGCGGATTGTATTCGCGGTTCGACAACGCCAACCCGCCAGGCGCGTGCAGCACCAACGTGACGGACTTCACCGACTTGTCGGCCGCGTACCTGCCCGACACCGACGTGACCACGGGGCAGACCGATCTCTACACCAGCTACCTGGGCAACGGCCGCCGCGTGATCACGGTCGCGGTGGTGGATACGCTGCAGCTCGCCGTCACCGGCACCATGACGGTGCTGGGCTTCCGCCAGTTCTTCCTGGAGCCGAACGCGGACGGCACGTTCCTGGACCCCGGGGACCAGAACGGCCGCTTCGTGGCGATGTATATCGGCAACCCGGTGCCGGTGAAGCAGGGATATTTCGACGATCACTTCGCGCTGGGCTGCTCGGTGGCCGCCGGGCCCGGAAAGGTGGTCCTGCACCAGTGAGGCGCAAGCGCGGAGGCAACATGCTGATGGAGGCGGCGCTGTGGATCCCCGTGATGACGCTGCTGATCGTAGGGATGATCCAGGTGGGCAAGATCACGTACCTGTACTATTCGCTCAAGAAGGCGGTGTATACGGCGGCGCGCTACCTCTCGGTGCAGCAGGGAGTCAATTTCTGCGATCTGGCGGACGATCCGAACGTGGCGGCGGCTTTTCAGCTTGCGGTGACGGGGACTGCGGATGGATCGGGAGCGCCGCTGATCGGCAACTTCACGATCGACATGCTGCAGGCCACGGCGGAGTGCGTCGACGCGGTATCGGGCGTGCCCGGGCCGTGCGATACCAGCGCGTGCCCGACCGCCACGGCGCGGCCCGATTACATCCTGGTCAATATGGCCACCGGCTTCCAGGTGCAGCCACGGATTCCGTTCATCACGCTGCTGCCTATTCAGTTGAGACCGTCGGTGATGGTGCCGTTTGGGGGGACCACGTGAGGCGTCGTAGCACAGGCTTTCCAGCCTGTGTGGGTTTTTCCGCGGGCAGGCGACTCAAACGCAACACAGGCAGGAATGCCTGTGCCACGGGCCAGGCGCTCACCGAGTTCGCCGTGCTCTACGCCGGGGTCATTCTGCCGCTGACCTTCATGACCATCTTCGTGGCGGAGATGTTGTGGATCTGGCACAGCGTGGCGGACTTCACGCGCGACGGTGCGAGGTACGCCTCCACGCACTGCTGGACGTCGGATTCGAGCAACGTGCTGGCATATATGACCAGCAACGTTCCGGCCATGATCGACCAGCAAGAGTTTCAGAACGGCACCGCCGGAATCGTCGTTCAGTATTTTTCGGACGGCGGCGTGACGCCCTTCAACGGCGACAGTTGCGCCGGCCTGTGCGTGCCCGCGACGGTGAGCGTGAGCGTCACCAACTACCAGTTTCTGCGGTTCGCCGCCTTCATGAAGCTGCCTCCCGTGACCATCCCGCCGTTCGTGACGAGCGTGCCGATGGAGAGCGCGGGGTTTCAGGATGCGTCGGGGACCTGCGTGCCATGAGGAAAAGCCGTGCCTAATACTACTTTGATGGTCGCATCGAGCGACGAACATTTTCGCGAGATGGTCCGCGACAACCTGCTGAACATTCCCAACGCCAAGGTGATTGCGGAGTACCAGGAGGTGGCCCCGAACCTCTACATCCGGGTGCTGCAGGACCTGGAACGGAATCCCGGCGCGGGGCTGATCGTGGATCTGTCGGGCGATCCGGAGGGCGCCATCAAGGCGGTGGAGAAGGCCAAGCAGGCGGCGCCCGACCTGTTCGTCATCGTCTCCAACTTTCACGCCGATGGCGAGACCGTGATTGCGTGCATGCGGGCGGGCGCCAACGAATTTCTGCTGCAGCCCATCAAGCGGACCGAATTCCGCGATGCCATGGGGCGGCTGGAGCGCGCGCCCAAGCACGCGATCGCCGGCGAAAGCAAGCTCGGCAAGCTCTACACTTTCATCGGCACCAAGGGCGGGGTCGGCACTACGACGCTGGCGGTGAACTTCGCGTCGGTGCTGGCGCAGCGCAAGCTCTCGACGGTGCTGATCGATCTCGATTGGGTGGGCAACGATTGCGCGATGCAGGTGGGCGCGGCGCCGCAATACACCTTGATGGAAGTGGCGGAGAACCTGGACCGCATGGACCAGGCGCTGTTCGAAGGGTTCGTGGCGCGCGACCCGCTGGGATTTTTCCTGGTGGGTCCGCCCGACGCGCTCGAACACCACGGCCATTTCAGCGATCACATGTTCCGCGAGTTCGCGACTTTCCTCGTGGATAAGTACGACGCCATCGTGGTGGATGGCGGCCGCGCGGTGTCGAACGAAGTGGTGATGGCGGCGGCGCAGGTTTCGGCGGCGGTGTTCGTGGTGATCGACCAGGAGTTTCCGTCCATCCGCAACGCGCAGCGGTACATCACGTACCTGATGCGCATGGGCTTCAACCAGGACCAGATCAAGGTGGTGGTGAACCGGTACACTAAGAAGGTCACGGCCACCATGGCGACCCTGGAACAGATCCAATCAACGTTGAACCAGCCGGTTTTCTACGGGATTCCGCCGTCGCCGGCGGTGATCGCGGCGATCAACAAGGCCCGCCCGTTCGTGGCCAACCGCGAACAGGCGGCGGACCTGGACCGCGTATTCCGCGGCTTCGTGGACAAGGCCACGGGCGGGAAGAAGAACGTGGCGAAAACGGCATAACCTATGAGCACCACGCCACCTAATTTCAATACTGTTCACTTTGCAGCCGTAAGTGGGGCAGCTTTCCAAGCTGCAGGCCGATTTTCAATCGGCCCGCTGATGTCATCCGTGCTATCGCGACCCAAAGTGAACAGTATTGCACCTAACCTGGATCCGGTGGGGCGGACCCCCTCGCTCCGTGCAACGGAGTGGTCCGCGCGGGTCCCCCTGGACCCGCCGCTCGCCCAATCGAATCACGGTCAGCGGCCTAACCTATGAGCACCCGCCCCTTAACCCGGCCCGGCTCAGGCGCCGAACGCTGGTTCGAAATCAAGAGCCAGGTGCACCACAAGCTGCTGAACTCGCTGACCGTCGAGCAGCTCAAAGACCTCAACAAGGAGAGCGTCCGCGGGCAAATCGGGATGGTGGTGGAAAAACTCATCATCGATGAAGCGCTGCCCATCACACTGGGCGAGCGCGAGAAGCTGATCGAGGAGATCCTCGACGAAGTCTTCGGCCTGGGTCCGCTGGAGCCGCTGCTCAAGGATCCCTCCATCAGCGACATCATGGTCAACGGCTTCGACAACGTCTACATCGAGCGCGCGGGGCGGGTGGTCGAGACCAATATTCGCTTCAAGGACCAGGCGCACGTGCGCATGATCATCGAACGCATCGTGTCGGCGGTAGGCCGGCGCATCGACGACTCTTCCCCCATCGTGGACGCGCGCCTTGCCGATGGGTCGCGCGTGTGCGCGGTGATTCCGCCGCTCTCGCTGATCGGGCCGGTGATGTCCATCCGGCGCTACGGCAAGAAAGTTCTCTCCACCGAAGACCTGCTCAAGAACGAGACCTTCACCACCGGCATGCTGGACTTCATGAGCGGCTGCGTGGAGGCGCGCCTCAATATCGTGATCTCGGGCGGTTCCGGCTCGGGCAAGACCACGATGCTGAACACGCTTTCGCGCTTCATTCCGGAGGAGGAGCGCATCGTCACCATCGAGGACACGGCCGAACTGCAATTACAGCAGAACCACACGGTGCGCCTGGAAACGCGTCCGCCAAACATCGAGGGCGCGGGCGCCATCACGCAGCGCGACCTGGTGATCAATACGCTGCGTATGCGGCCCGACCGCATCATCGTGGGCGAATCGCGCGGGGCCGAGGCGCTCGACATGCTGCAGGCCATGAACACCGGCCACGATGGCTCCATGACCACGGTGCACGCCAACGCGCCGCGCGATGCCTTCTCGCGCCTGGAAACCATGGTAATGATGGCCAGCCAGCACGTGCCCGACAAAGTCATCCGGCAGCAGCTCGCATCGGCCATCAATATCGTGGTGCACTGCGCCCGCTTGAGCGACGGCACGCGCAAGGTGACCGGCATTGCCGAAGTGATCGGGGTGGAGGGCGACCTGGTGGAGATGCAGGACATTTTCGAGTTCGAGCGCAGCGGCATCAGCGCGCGGGGCAAGGTGCTGGGCGAGTTTCACGCCACCGGGGCGCGCCCCATTTGCCTGGACCGGCTGAAGTCGTACGGCATCCACCTTTCCGCCTCCATCTTCGAGGAAATGCACGAGGTGAAGGAGAAGTAGATGTATTTCTTCCTGGCCTCCTTCCTGATCTTCTCGGTGGCGCTGTTCACGGCCGGCTATTATCTCTGGACTGTGCCCCAACAGCAGGCGGAGGACATCCTGGGAGGGCGGTTGCGCGAGGTGCGCGCGAGCACGCGAAGCCGGTCGAAGGGTGGATCGGAGCTGGTACGTCAGGAGCGCCGCGGCTCGTTCGCCTTCCTGGGCGATCTGGTCACGTGGGTTGGCATACTGCGCCGTTTGCAGGAAACCATCGACCAGGCGAATTTGAAGAATCGCGCGGCCGACGTTTTCGGGTTCAGCGTGCTGCTGGCGATTACGACCTTCGTGGTGTTCGGATTCGCGGGAGGCGCGGGGCTGCTCTTCGTGCGGCTGCTGGCCGCGCTGGTCATCGGGATGGCGCCGATCTTTTACATCGTGCGCGTGCGCGCGAAGAGGCTGCGCAAGTTCGAAGAGCAGTTGCCCGACGCCATCGATCTCTTCACCCGCACCATGCGCGCCGGCCACAACATCCACAGCGGCCTGGAGACCATCGCCACCGAAACGGCCGACCCCGTGAAGATGGAGTTCAAAAAGATCATGGAGGAGCTGGCGCTGGGATCGCAGTTGGAGCCCGCGCTGCACGGACTCGGGAAGCGCGTGCCGCTCATCGACCTGAAGTTTTTCGTCACCAGCCTGATTCTGCAGCGGCAGACCGGAGCCAACATGGTGAGCGTGCTCGAGGGCCTTTCGACCCTGGTCCGCGAGCGCCTGAACATGGCGGCCAAGCTGAAGGCGCACACCGCGCAGCAGCGTTTCTCGGCCGGCCTGTTGTGCGTGCTGCCCATCGTGGTGGGGGTGGGCTTCTACATTCTGAAGCCGGAGTATGTGCGGCTGCTGTGGACCGACCCGGTGGGCACCAAGTTCTTCACCTACGCCATCATCTCCGAGATTGTGGGAATTTTGGTGATTCGCAAAATTGCGAACATCCGCGTATGAGGACCCGATGCTGACCAACCTGCTCTTCTTCGTGTTCACCGGCGCCACGCTGACCGTCCTGTTCTGGAGCGCGTTCGAGCTCACTCAAACGCGCGAAGACCCGCTGGGCGACCGCCTGGAAGAGCTGCAATCGCAGGCGCTGGTGGCCACCCAGCGCACCGCGCGCCGCAAGACCAGCGGCCGCGGCCTGGACCGCATTCTGATCCCGGTGAGCGCGTTTCCGGGTGGCGACGACTGGCTGCGCGGAACGGAAAAGCTGCTGGCCCGTGCCGGCATACGGCGGCGGCGGGCGCTGGCGGCCTACGTGATTCTCACGCTGCTGTTCCTGCTGTCGCTTTCGGCCGGGATGGTCTGGCTGCAGCGCAACAACCCGCCAACGTCGCTCATCGGCGGTCTGCTGGCGGCCGGTCTCTTGGGATTCATGCTGCCGAGGATGGTACTGCAGCGCCTGGTGAAGCGCTACCGCCGTAAACTGCAGGAGGCGCTGCCCGATACGGTGGACCTGCTCGGCATCGTGCTGGGCACCGGCCTGGCGCTGGACCAGGCGATGATGCGGGTGAGCGAGGAGATGGAATACATCTACCCGGAGCTGGCCGGAGAATTCGCCACGGTGGTGATGCAGGTGCGCGCCGGACAGGAGCGCACCACGGCCTTCCAGCAGTTCGTCCGGCGGACGGGAGTGGAAGACATCAAGTCACTGGCGGCGATGATCGTGCAGAGTGAGAAGTTCGGCACGAGCTTGGCGCAGGCGTTGAAAGTCTATGCGGATGCGCTGCGGACACGGAGGAGGTTGCGTGCCGAGGCCGCGGTGGCGAAGGCGGGAATCAAGATGCTGTTTCCGATTGTCGTGTTTATTCTTCCGGTGCTGTTCGTGATTACGCTGGTGCCGGGGATGCTGAGTGTGCTGAAGGATTTGAAGATGTTGGGCGGGCCGAGGTAAAGGGGGGGCGCCGGCCGTCACGTCATCCATTTTGGCAACGGACATTTGCAACTTTCGATCCATTTGATTTGCGGCCTTCCGGCGACGTTGCAAGACTTACCGTTTGTGAGACTTCTTCCGCCACGCACGGATTCATCGTGCGATATAATTTTGTGAAGGCGCATGGCAGCGTCCCGAAACAGGGCTGGGTTGCCACGCTCAACCATCGACAAGGAGTCCTTCGGGATGCCAGCGACAGAAGAGCAGGGCCGGACGTTTGTTAATAACGCTCGCTTTGGGCGTACAGAGACGCTGGCCGCTTTGCTTCAAGAAGGGGTCGACATAGATTTTCGAGAAGATGGGTCTTCTACTGCTTTAATGGCTGCCTCCGGTGATGGCCATCTCGCTACGGTTGCCTTCCTTGTCGCTCACGGTGCCGCCTTGGACTTGCAGGATGCGGGCTCGAAGACTGCCTTAATGAGAGCTTCTTTCCAGGGCAAAGAAGATGTTTGTAGGTTGCTTATCGATAGCGGCGCAAAGCTGGAAGTGGAAGATAACCAAGGGGGGACGGCGTTGTTTTTAGCCACACTCACCGGACGCGTTGAGGTAGTTAGATTTCTGATCAACAACGGTGCCGATGTCGATCACCAAATGAAGGATGGCAGCACAGCTCTGATGCTTGCCGCCAAAGGCGGCTCTATGGAGATCCTCGAACTTCTTATAGCTAACCGGACCAATTCGAGCTTGCGAGCTAGCACACGCTCGAGCGTGCTGGCGTTAAACTGGCCCGATGGCATGACTGCTTTGGGCTGTGCCATCCAACACCATGGGCTCGGCGCCGCCGCTACTTTGCTTTGGAACTACCACCGGGTCTCAGTCCTGAATTCTGGCGTCACCAATGCCGACCTCGTCACTGAACTCTGTGATATCGGCGTGGCGAAATCTCTAAACAAGGCGTTCTCTGGTTTTTTTCAGAAGGATAGCCCGCTCAAATACAATCACCACCCACGAGCACGCGCAATTGGCGGAGTCCTACAAAAAAGAGGAGGCTCATTGGCTATGCAAAACGCCCACGCAGCCGTTGTCAGTGTGCTCGGGACTTTAGCTGGACAAGAACTTTCAGCTTGCTGGGACGAAGTTGGTGATTGGCTTCACTAAAGGGATGAAGCTATTATTGGACGCAAGGGGTCCGGGGGGGCGGCGTCTAGGTTTATGCGGATGCGCTGAGGACTCGGCGGCGTTTGCGTGCAGAGGCTGCGGCGCGGAAGGCGGGAATCAGGATGCTGTTCCCAATCGTGGTGTTTATTGTTCCGGTGCTGTTCGTGATTACGCTGGTGCCGGGCATGCTGGGGGTGGGCCGTCATGTCATCTATTTTGCAACGTTCGCCCCCTTGATTTGCGGCCTTCCGGGGACGTTGCAAAACTTACCGTATTTGAAACGGGGTTACTGTCTAGGAGCGCCGCCCAGTGTCGGTTCGGGCGGCTTTTTTTGGGCGGGTCGCGGTTGTTGGCTCTCTGCCGCTTTGCGGATGTCCTCAACGTCCGCAAGATCGCGCGCGCGTCCTGAGGCGAGTTTTGAGGCTATGAGGTCGTCTGCGGAAATGAAATTCGCCTTCAAGCCGGTGGTCGTATCAACCACAGTTTCAACGCGCCGTTCCCATGCGGCGTCAAAATCAACGCCGGGGATGGCCGGAAGGATATCGAAGCCCTTCGGGTCGCGCCCAAAGCGAAAGAAGTTATTGCGGTCGGTGAAATCTTCCGGGCGGATGCCTTGGAGCGGTGCGCCAAATTCAGCGAGCGCGGCATAGGTCGCCTTCGCGTTTTCGAGGTCCGCTTTGATGAAAAGGTCCATGTCCTTCGTAAAGCGCGGCTGCGCGTGATAGATAACCGCGAAGCCACCCACAACGAGGTATTTAACGCCATGGGCATGGAAGGCGGACAAAAGGTCTTTGTAATCTTGGTACATCCGGCTCGATCTCCCATCCCTTGAGCGCATAGGCGGTTTCGATCATTTCTTCGACCGCGTCCAACCGCTCATGCGCGGGCCGACTTTGCCAGTAGCGGTACTCGTCCGCCTTCATTTCGTCGAAGTCGGTGTACTTGCGTATGATCGGCGTGTCGTCCATGGATATTTTCTAGCATAAGGGGAGGGCCGGGGCAATGCTGAAACCCGCATGGTGAACGGGGCTTGGGTGGTTCTGCGACTGTGCGCAAACGGACCCTTTGTGAAACGCGGCGGGAAAGCAGGGAATTGGGTTTGAATCGGGAATCTCGGAATAACGCTCTAAAACCTTCTCGCTCGACGTGTTGGTCATTGGTGAGCACCTCGCGCCGCGCGGGCTTGAACAGGCAAAAAGGAGCCGGGAGCGATTGTGCCACAGCCCAACGGAAAACCCCTACGACGGGAACAGAACTTCTCCTCTTAATCCGTTTGATGATCTGGTTGTGGGCTTCATGCGAGCCGATCCAGCCCCACCGAAAAAGACCACCCTTGCGATAGCCCACCACACGATAATAGAGCCCGACCCGCGCCGTCCAGGTTCAAACAGTTCGTACTGCTTATCGGCCAGCTTTTGAATCTCTTCCGGCAGTTCTGCGTAGAGCCGCCAGAATCGTTCCGAGGCGACGGACTTGAAGGGCATCCCGGTTAACGTCGGACGGGACGGCCCTCTTTAAACGGCTTGAACTTGCCATCTCGCGAGTCAGCCTTCATCTCCTCCAGAAACGGCATACCCGCGCCGCCAGGAGAAAAATCGGGCTCGATCTCCGTTTCCCAGGCTTGTGCTTCGAGTTCAGCAAACCAGTCGGCCAGCTCGCGGCGCCCTGCGGCGCTGAGATGCTCAATTTCCTCCTTAATGGTCCGCACATTCATGGCCCCACCGTAACTCATTCCGCTGGTACTTGCAAACTCAGCGTGCCCTCGAAACCGGATTCGCGGCGGGCTCTTTCAGCGGAAACCAGGATCTTCATTTTTCAGAGGGTGATCTCGATGTCCGCCTTGCGCGGCGCCTTTGCCTACCGCAATCGGGCCTACGATACGGCGTTGGCGTCGGTGAGCGTGCCGCCCTCCAGTGACAAATAAGCCATAAAGAACAGCTAATTGCCTATTTTCCAATATGTTAAAGGCAGGCGTGCGCAACCCGTGTAGCCGGCTGTTTTTCTCAGTCACCAAAGTTGAAAATATAGTTCTACGCCTTTATTTTAATAGACTTAACTGCGTTATTCGGTCTTCCAAAAGGGCCGTTTTTTGGTGTTGGCCAATTATAATAGAGTTGAGAGTGAAAGGCGCGGCGCCAGTCCGCCTGGATGGCGCCGGCAAACGGGAACAAAAGTTCCCGTTTTCACCCCCTAAGTTATTGATTCTTGGTAAGAGACCGGTACTCAGTACCGGTTTTTCTTTTTAGGGAGGATTTAAATGAACCCGATAAGCACGATTGATGATGCCTTCGATGTCGGAACATGGGTGGGGCGCAGGCAGGCGTTCGCCTTGGTAGCGGGACGCTGTGCGGCCGCCGATGGCGACGTCCTGTACGAAATCCGGGAGAGGAAACTCTTTCTGACTATCGAAAAGACCTGGGAGGATTTCTGTGTCAAACGAGTCGGCCTGAGCCGGAGCTACGTGGACCGGATCATCCGGCAATCCAAGGAACTCGGCCCCGATTATTCCAAATTGAGCTGCTTTACCCGGATCACGCCCGCGGAATACCGCCTGATTGCCGGAGCGGTAACCGAAGACGGTCTGGCCTACGGCGGCGAAGTCATCCCCCTGGCGCCGGAAAACGCGCCGAAACTAACGCAGGCCGTGGAAGCGCTCCACCGCGATTCCATCCCGCCCGCGGACCCCGTCGACCCCGTGGAACAGGCCTTCGCCAAAGCCGAGAAGGCCGTGAAATCCGCCATCGCGGAATTCCAGCGGCTGCAAGCCATGAAACTGGATGACGATGGACGTTTGAAACTGGTGATCGCCCTCGAAAGCTGCCGGAATCAGGTGGATCTGATCCACATGTCGACCAATTTGTAAGCCCGTGGGACAGACGGCTTGCCCGTGCGAAGCCGGGATCGGTTTGTGCCGTCTGTCCTTCCTCGACTAAACCAAGCGCCGGATAAATGCATACGCAGTGTCGGCCACCCCTTGCCAGCCGCTGTCAATCGTAAGCGCGGTCCGCGGTTGGGCATCTCGACAATCGCCGGAGCGCGCTGGTGAGCGCTGTCATTGAAAGCGGCTAGGGCAATCCAATAAAAGGTGTCGGCGAAAAGCGCGGCCATGCTTCTTTCTTGGGCCAACCGTAGATGTAATGGCCGTGCTGGCTGGCACCGTCCTGGGACATGCGCGCCATGATTTCAGGCGGCACGTCCAGCATCTTTTCGCAGAGCACATCGGCAATATCCCGGTGCGGGCGGCTGGGTGGAGGTTCTTGTTCGGCGGCGAGTCGCTGAAGCCACGCTTCAAGGGTAAGGCCCGCCGCATACGGCGGTTGAAGGGTTTTGTAAGCGTCGCTGACCGCCGAAAGCTCCCGTCCTCAAAGATTTCAAGTATCCTTGGCTATGAACTAGAGCGCCGGATGATGTTCGTAGCGCTTCACCCTAATCTGGTGCTGGTGCTGGCGGGCCTGCGCGAGATCGTAGGCCGTTTGCAGGCGCAGCCAGTGGCCGGCGTTCGACCAGCCGGCTTTCTCCAGCCGGATGGCCATTTCGGCCGATATGCCGGCACGGCCGTTCAGGACGCGAGAGAGGGTGTGGCGGGCCACACCCAGCACTTTGGCGCCCTCGGTCACGTTCAGGCCCAGCGGATCAAGGCAGCCATCCTTGATCGAGTGACCCGGATGCGGGGGGTTTTTCATGGGCATGAGTTCACTCCTTTCTAGTGATAGTCCACCAGGTCAACTTCGTAAACATCACTGTCTTCGAAGCGGAAGACGATACGCCAGTTACCGCTGATTCTAACGCTCCACTACCCTTTTCGGTCGCCTTTGAGCGGGTGCAGGCGATATCCGGGAAGGTCTACATCCGCCCGACGCAGGGCCGTATCGAGATGGGCTAAAACATCGGCGATGCGGCCCACCTGATCCCCGCGGACCTTGCTGGCGTCCCCGTCCTCAAACAAACGCTTTAGGCCTCGATGACGGAACGCCCGTATCATCAGTTTTACCGTACCGTGTATCGGTACATGTGTCAAGGAACTTCCAGACCGGTATTTCCTTTGCCGCGCCTCCTCAGATTCCGGGCCCTCCGAACATTAACCATGCCGGGCGTTGTGGGCCAGAACCGCCCGGCCGCACCAAAGCGGGAGCAACTTGTCCAGATAGTCGACGTAATCCTCTTTGTCAGCGTCGATGAACCGAACGTCGATCGGTTCCTTGAGGCGCCCAATCGTCTGGTGGGCGTCACCTTCGACAACAGTCACGATCTGGTCGACGCCGGCTTTCCGGAAATGTCCTCGCGCCGTGGCTGCCCGGCCGGCATCGTACTCGAACGTGGTCAGCTTGCCGCCCGTTTTTTGAAGGGCGAGGCAGAGCCACAGGCCGGAGAGACCGGTCGACGTACAGATTTTAGCAATCGTAGCAGGCGCGCTCGCGCTTCGTAGCGGGCTGACCGGCCGGGAGGCCTGTCCCACTCACATATTCGCCACGCCCGGAGTAGTAGCGTAAAGCTTGCTTCCGTCGCTGACGAAAGTCTGCGCCGAGCACGTTCCCGCCAGCGTGCCCACCTGCATTCCTCCGCGCACGTTGGGCGGCCAGTTGAAGGCGTGGCCCCCGGTCGAATCCTGGCAAATCAGGAACGACACCGTCTGGCCGTCCGACAGGTTGGCGATGGTGGAGGCGGTGACATCGCCGGTCAAGGTGACGCTCTGGGTGGGGGCCACCGAAAGGTCGAACACCGGGGTCGCCGAGAACGCCACGCTGGCGCGATTGGATGCGTTCGGATCGGTAGCCAGGGCGGAGTTCGGAGAGGTCTCGAGCGACGAAACATCCACCGCCTCCAGATCCGCGCCGGTGACCCGCTGGAGCTGGCTCAGAATGTTGTCGTCCCAACGGGGATCGGGAGCGCCGGTAATAAACCACGCGGAGCCGTTATCGGCCAACATCATTCCGTAGGTCTTCAGCGCCTGCAGAATCACCTGGACCATCGGGTCGAAGCTCGAGATGTCGTAGCTCGCCTTGAGCCGGAACCGCTGCCCCATGGGCGGATACTGCTCGCCATCCAGGTGTGAGGCGTAGTGCCGCCCGGGCCACACGTAGGAATCGTTCGTCTTCGGTAAGGTCATGCGCACCGCGTGCCGGATCTGCCCGGAGGCAACTTCGTCGTAGCGCACCAGGCCGGGGAAAATCGGCAGGCCGGCCGCATCGGCCGAAGTCCAGCCATCCAGGCGCAGCGCGTTCTGGCCAAGGTCGAAGACCGCCCCCGTACCGCCGGTCCAGGTTCCATCGCCGTTGGGCTGTGCGTTGAACACCTCATACAGCTTGCACTCGTCCTGGTTCAACACGATCAGGTGCCGGTCTCCCGGTTCGACCGGGGCCCCGGGCGGGATGGGATACGGACCCGGATCGGATTCGCCATCCGTGAAGGTGATCGCGACCTTGGGCTGCGTACCCGGGACGATGGAAAACGGAATCGTGCCGCTGGAGCCGAAGTCGGGATGCAGCGGCAGGCCGGGGCCTTCGGTGGCGATGAAGAGTGTGGAGTCCGGGTGGACGGGCAGCTTGTCGATGGGCACATTCCAGATATTCCGCGAGGGGAATATGGAGCAGTTGCCCACTTGCGCCTGTGCGAACAGAGAAGCTGGGGCAAACGCCATAACCAGCCATGCGAAGCGGCCCATGTCTCTAATCGTACCGGAATTGCCGGTCTTTTATCGCATCGGAAGCGCGGCGCGGGGGCATCCACGCAAAGGTACGGGTGGTACTGGAAGACGCGCTACCATCGAAGGGATGAAGCACATTCTGGTGCTGCTGGCCGCTGCCGCCGTTATGCCCGACCTTACCCAACTCAAGCAAATGAGTGCGCGATTCGCGCCCGCCAAACTGAAGCACGATGAGTCCAGCCTCTCCGCCGGGGACCGCCGGGCGCTCCCCAAACTGCTGGAGGCCGCGGGCATCCTCAACTACGTTTTCATGGACCAGCTTTGGAGCGGCAACCGCGCGCTCTACGAGAAGCTCCGCCAGGACACCAGCCCGCTGGGCAAAGAGCGGCAGCACTACTACTGGCTGAATAAAGGTCCTTGGTCCGACCTGGACGGCCACGCGGCCTTCCTACCCGGCGTGCCGGAGCGCAAACCGCCAGGGGCCAACTTCTACCCCGAGGACATGACGCGGGAAGAGTTCGAAGCCTGGACTAAGTCACTGCCCGTGGCCGAGCGCGAGCAGGCCGAAGGCTTCTTCACGGTGATCCGGCGCAACGCCAATCGCCAACTCACCATGACGCCGTACAGCCAGGCGTACGCCGCGGATCTCGGCAAGGCCGCGCGCCTTCTCCGCGAAGCCGCCGCTCTCACCGAAAACGCATCGTTGAAGAAGTTTCTGACGCTGCGCGCCGATGCCTTTCTCGCCAACGACTACTACGCGAGCGACCTGGCGTGGATGGATCTGGACGCCCCCATCGATATCACCATCGGACCATACGAAACTTACAACGACGAGCTGTTCGGCTACAAGGCCGCGTTCGAAGCCTACGTCACGATTCGCGATGACCAGGAATCCGGCCGCCTGGCGGACTTCGCCTCGCGGCTGCAGGAAGTCGAAAACAACCTGCCCATCGACGCGCGCTATCGCAATCCCAAGCTGGGCGCGGCCGCTCCCATTCGCGTGGTGAACGAGGTGATGGCCGCGGGAGACGGCGCGCACGGCGTCCGCACGGCTGCCTTCAACCTGCCTAACGACGAGCGCGTGGTGCACGAGAAGGGCTCCAAGCGCGTCATGCTGAAGAATATCCAGGAGGCCAAATTTCAGAGCGCGCTCATTCCCATCGCCGCGCGCGTCCTGCCCAAGGCGGCCCGCGAAGACCTGAGCTTCGATTATTTCTTCATGCACATCCTGGCCCACGAATTGAGCCACGGCATCGGACCGCACCAGATCGAGGTGGGGGGCCGCGCCACCACGCCGCGCCAGGAGATGAAGGATCTCTACAGTGCCATCGAAGAGGCCAAGGCCGATGTCACCGGCCTGTTCATGATGCAGTACCTGTTCGATCACGGCCTGGCGCACCCGCCCGCGGCGGAGCACGAGCTTTACACCACGTTCCTGGCCTCCGCGTTCCGGTCGCTGCGTTTCGGATTGACCGACGCCCACGGCAAGGGGATGGCGGTGCAGTTCAACTATCTCAGCGACAAAGGCGCCTTCGTGGCCAATCCGGATGGCACCTTCGCGGTGGATTTCGGCAAGGTCAAAGGGGCGGTCCGCGACCTGGCGCACGACCTGCTCACGCTGGAGGCGCAAGGCGATTACGCCGGCGCCAAAAAGATGTTGGACACGCTGGGCGTGGTGCGTCCCGCCATGCAGCGGGCCATCGACGGGCTGAAGAGCCTTCCCACCGATATCGATCCGGTCAACGAATGAAGAAGTACCCCTCCCGTGTGTAATCCTGGTGGTTTGCCAGTCGAGCCATGAAGCCCAACCACGGACACCTGCCCTATTCCCTGACGATCGCCTGCAGCTCGACCCTGCTGTTTTTGGTGCAGCCCATCATCGCCAAGGCCATCCTGCCGCGCTTCGGCGGCTCCGCGGGAGTATGGGTCACCTGCATGCTCTTCTTCCAGGTGGTGCTCCTCATCGGGTACCTTTACTCTTATCTGATTACCCGCCACCTCAACGGCAAAGCGCAGACCGCGGTTCACCTGGCGCTCCTGGTAGGGAGCCTCGCGGTACTGCCGTTGAAACCGCGCATCGAATGGACGGCCTCGGGCAATCCGCTGGTGGCGATTCTCTTCCTGTTGGCAACCTCTGTCGGCCTGCCGTACTTTGTCCTCGCGACCACCAGCCCGTTGCTGCAATCGTGGTATGCGGGCGCGGGGGCGCGTTTCCCGTATCGCCTGTTCGCTTTGTCGAATGCCGCATCGCTCGTGGCCCTGCTGTCCTATCCGGTAGCCATCGAGCCGCTCTGGCCGCAACAGCAGCAACTGCTGTGGTGGTCGGGCGCGTATTTCGTATTCGTGCTGCTGGCGGTGTTGGCCGCGGTGGCCAGCCGCGCGCACGCGGCGCCGCAGGCCGGAGGCAAGACCCCCGGAGCGGCCATGTGGATCGCGCTGGCGGCCTGCGCCTCCACCTTGTGGCTGGCCACCGCCAATCACTTGAGCCAGGAAGTGGCGGCCATTCCGTTTCTCTGGATCCTTCCCTTGAGCCTGTATCTCCTGAGCTTCATCCTGTGCTTCGAAGCTCACGGCTGGTACCGGCCCGCGATTTTCCGCTGGCTGCTCCCGGCCGCCTGGATCGCGGTCTGTTTCCGGATCGCCCGCCAGGGGTTGAGCGGCGGCCTGGAATGGGAGATTCCCGTGATGTCCGCCGCGCTCTTCGTCTGCTGCATGTTCTGCCACGGCGAATTGGCCGCCGGCAAACCGGAACCCAGGCAGGGGCTGGCCTGGTTCTACCTGATGGTGGCGCTGGGCGGCGCCCTGGGCGCGGTGTTCGTGGGACGTGGTCGCGCCCAACCTCTTCAATACCTACCTGGAGCTGCCCATCGGAATCACCGCGTCGGTCCTCCTGGCCCTGGCCCTGTTGTACGGATACACTTCGCGCGCGCGCCTGCTCCGTGTGGCCGTGGTGGCCGCCGTGGCTTTCGCCGTGGCTACCCGCTTCAGCGCCGGCGGCCAGGACGTGGTCCGCATCCGCAACTTCTACGGAGCCATCCAGGTCAGCGACACCGGCTCCGGCGAAACCGCCGTCCGCGCCCTCTACAACGGCAGGACGCGCCACGGCGTGCAATTCCTCTCGCCCGCGCGCAGCCGGCTGGCGACCGCGTACTTTGGCCCGGAATCGGGCGCGGGCCGCGTGTTCGCATCGCTCCGCACGCCGGGCCGCCGCGTGGGAATCATCGGACTCGGCGCCGGCACGCTGGCCGCATACGGCCGGCCCGGCGACCATTTCCGATTCTTCGAGATCAACCCGGCGGTGATCCAGGTGGCGTCGCGGTATTTCCGTTTTCTCGCCGAGTCCGGCGCCCAGACCGATGTGGTGCCGGGCGATGGACGCTTGACCCTCGAGCGGGAGCCGCCGCGGAGTTTCGATGTCATCGTTCTGGATGCGTTCTCCGACGATTCCATCCCGGTCCACCTGCTGACCATCCAGGCATTCCGTGTGTACTTCGGCCACTTGCGTCCCGGCGGCGTGCTGGCGCTGCACATCACCAACCGCTATCTGGATCTGTTTCCGGTGGTGGCGGCCGCCGCCGAGGGGCTCGGAAAGAAACTCCTGCTGATCCACAACGAGGCGGCTCCGGAACGGCAGGTATCCATGGCGGATTGGGCGGTGATCTCCGACAGCACCGAGGTTCTCCAGGATCTGTCGGCCTTCGGCCAACCGTCCGCTCCCGCCAAGAAGGTGCGGCTGTGGACGGACGATTACAGCAACCTCTTCGGCGCCTTACGCTAAGGGAAGTTAAACAATAATTTGGACAATTGATGAAAACAACGTACTTGCTTGGCTAGACTTGCACTGAATAAGCGCATCTGCACGCTCTGCTTTGAAGGTTTCACGAGAACGGCAGAGCATCCTGATCGCCCTTGGATTCCTTCGGCGCTTTCTTGAAGGCCGACGTATCCACCAATGGGATATTGGGCTGCTTTCCTTCAAACAGTTCCTGAATCGTGAGGATCTGGATCTTGGGATACTTCCCATACAGCGTCTCGTAGTATCCGGCTTTGATGGCTTCCGTTCGCATCGGCCCGGTGGAATCCGCCAGCGTGATAAACACGCCGATCTTGGCCTTCTCGCGGTCAACAACGTGGGCCAAGTCGCGCACCATGGCGACATTTACATTTTCACCGCCCTTGACTGAGACGATGGCCTTCTCCGTGGTCTTCCCTTCCGGTTTGAAATAAATTAGCCCATCAATGCCGGAATCCGCGCCCTTCTTTTTTCCGGCGAAAGGAACCGCATTCACCAGGGACACGGCCCACCACTGGAATTGGTACTTATCGCGGGAGGCAAGATCTCGCGCTCCCTCAAGGTCTTTCGGCGTTCCATGGACCTCATATTTGATGCCGGGAAATGCGTCCTTGAGCCGCTTCTCGATGAGCGAAATCGCCAGGTGGGTAATATCTATGCCGATCCATTCCCGGCGAAGTTTCTGCGCTGCATGAACCGTTGTTCCGCAGCCGCAGAAGGGATCTAGAACGATATCGCCTTCGTTTGAACTTGCGCTGAGTATGCGTTCCATGAGCGCGAGCGGCTTTTGTGTTGGATAACCGAGGCGCTCCTGAGCCTGTGAGTTCAAGGCTGGTATATCTTCCCAGATATTTTGCAGCCTGATTCCCGGTTGCTCATCGAGGTACAGCTTTAGGCGAAGCTGCCCACCTGGTTTTGCTGGATAGTGGAGTCTGTTTTCGTTGTCGTACTTTTGCATCCTCTTGATGTCACACGACCATCCGTTCGGATGGGGTTGATAGGTGACTCCGTTGCTTGCAGTATACGGGTATCGGAGATTCGGTCGAACTCCGGGATTGCGTAACGTGACATTCTGATATCTGCGGCCGTCAGGGTCTTTACCCGTGAACTTCTCAGCGATGTACCCGGCCGTGAACGGCGTGTACAACTGATTCCAGACATGGTTCTGGGATTTGCAGTAGAAGAGAATGTTGTCATTGATTGAGCCGTAGTTGCGAGCCACGTTCCCATGGCTATGGGTGCGCTTCCAGATGATCTCGTTCAGGCAACAGTCTCCACCGAAAATGGCATCCATGAGAATCTTCAGGTAATGACTTGCCGTTGGGTCGCAATGAAGGTAGATACTTCCAGTCGGCTTCAAGACCCGGCGCAGTTCCAGGAGCCGAACTGCCATCATGGAAAGATACGCCATCATGTCGGTCTCCTTGAGAAATACGCGCATAGACCGGAGCATTTCAGCCGCATTGATGTTTCCGCTGGTCATTACACCATCAAAGGCAAGTTCCGCCTCGTCTCCCCAAATCCAAGTATCCTCAAACGCTTCGATTTGCGCACGGGATTGCTCGCCAGCCGTGCTTCTGAAAAGCACGTTGTACGTTGCCTGGCTGTTAAACGGCGGATCTAGATAAATGAAATCGGCACTTTCATCATTGATGCAGCCGCGAAGGACGGTCAGGTTGTCGCCGCAATAAAGCTGGTTCATGGTCGGTAATCGGCAGGATGGCCGAACTTGAATAGGGTATCAGATTTCACTTCGATGGTTTCATCGGCGCGTTTTGCCGTCTCGGACGGCGCACCCGTTTGCAGAAGCGATACGCTTAGCTGCGCGACAGCCGAAAACGGGCTAAGCCTAGTTACCGCTGGTCCTGCCCGCACTTTCTCGCGGAGTCCGACGCCCAGACCGATGTGGTGCCGGCGCCTTACGATAAGTTGCTAAGTACACGATTTCATAGGTACTGTCTCATGCCCAACCGTGGCGCAGGCTCTCAGCCGGCTCTCAGCCTGCCGCGTCGACACTCGCGTCGACGCTTGCTCCCCGCCTGAAAAATACGTTGGCGAACTTATGAACCGACGTACTAAGCGAAACCGTGCACTAAGTCGCACCCCCGGCCCCCGGCCCGTCAATACCCCAACTTCTTATTCACCACGTTCAGCAGCGGCTCGCCCTTCCGGAAACGTGCGAACTGATCGATAAAGAACTGCATCGCCTGCTCCATCCAGTCCGCCGTGTGGTCCGCGCAGTGCGGCGAGAGCAGCACGTTCTCGAGCCGGTAAAATGGATGCCCCTCGGGCAGCGGCTCTTCGTCGAACACATCCAGGGCCGCCCCTTTGATCCGCCTCCCGGAGAGTGCCCGGACCATCGCCCCTTCGTCGATCGTGGGGCCGCGGCCCAGGTTGATCACCACCGCTTCGGGCTTCATGGCGGCGAACTCCTCTTCGCCGATCATGCCGCGCGTCTCGGGAGTCAGCGGCGCCGAGACCACGATGTAGTCGCTGCGTGAAATCATCTCGATCCGCTCCCCCGGCGTGTAGACCCGGTTCACCAGCGGGTCGACGTGGTACACCGGCGCGCCGTGCCGCCTCACCGCCAGCACGTGCATCCCCATGGCCCGGACGCGCGTCGCCACCGCGCGGCCGATGTCGCCATAGCCCACGATCCCCACGGTCTGGCCGGTGACTTCCAGGATGTCGAACTGCTCCCAAACGCCGGCCATCTGGTTGCTCACCATGCGGCGCAGGTCCTTGGCGAAAAACAGAATCGCCGCCAGCGCGAATTCGCCGAGCGACTGGCTGAAGACGCCGCTGCCATTGGTGACCGGAACGGGGCTTTCGATCAGCTCCGGAAACAGCATGCCGTCCAGGCCCGCGGCGCGCGAATGCACCCACTGGACGCGCGGGCACATCAGAAACACCTCGCGCAGCAGGCCGCCGGAGAGCGACCAGTTGAAGATCACGTTGGCCTCGGGCGCGGCCCTGGCAAAAGCCTCGGCGGAATTCCCCACCGCAATAGAAGTCTCGGGAGGCAGTTGCTCCAACATGGCAAGCTGGGGCTCCGTCGGATTTGCCAGCACCACGACTGTGTTATTGTCCATGAGGAGAAAGCTACCACATGTTCGACCTCTCTCTGGAAATGCTTCGCGTCGTGGAAGACGCGGCCATTGCCTCGGCCCGCACCATGGGCATGGGAGATCCCCAGGCCGCCGACCATGCCGCCGTGGAATCCATGCGCCGATGCCTCGACACCATCGCGCTGGACGGCACCATCGTGATCGGCGAGGGCGAGCGCGATGCGGCCCCCATGCTGTACATCGGCGAGCACGTGGGCGCTCGCGGCCACAACTCCCCCATCACGGTGGATATCGCGGTCGATCCGCTGGAAGGCACCAATCTCTGCGCCACCGGCGGCGCCGGCGCCATCACCGTGCTGGCGGCCTCCGAACAGGGCGGCCTGCTGCACGCGCCGGATTGCTACATGGACAAGATCGTGGTCGGCCCCGCGGCCAAGGGGGCCGTGGATCTGGAGGCGCCCGTGAAGCACAACCTGAAAGCCATCGCGCGGCGGTTGCAGCGGGGAGTCGACGACCTGGTGGTGGTGGTGCTCGATCGTCCGCGCCACGAGAAGCTGATCGCCGACATTCGCGAAGCCGGCGCGCGTATCCGCCTGATCTCCGATGGCGATCTCTCGGCGGGCATCGCCGCGGCGGTGGCCGGAACCGGGGTCCATGCGGTGATGGGTTCCGGCGGCGCTCCGGAAGGCGTGCTGACGGCCGCCGCGCTGCGCTGCCTCAACGGTGAGATCCTGGGCCGCCTGGTGGTCAAAGACGACGCGCAGAAGGAGCGCATGCAGAGCATGGGGATTCGCGACGTGAACCGCATCTACACCACTCCCGAGCTGGCGCCCGGCCGCAACCTGGTGTTCGCCGCCTGCGGCGTCACCGACGGCAACCTGCTGCAGGGCGTGCGCTTCACCGGCGACGGCACGCACACGCAGTCCATCGTCATGACCTCGGCGCCCGCGCGAGTGCGCTTCATCGACACCACGCATTTGGAGAACAAGCCGGATGTGAAGGTGCGGTTCCGTTAAGACAAGTTCAACTAGCTCGTACTCCGCACGATAAATACAGTCTCCTATCCAGAAACCTGTGAAGAAGCCACTGATTTCTGAGGTGCTTGTATTACAGTAGCTCCATTTCTTTCCTCCTTGAGAAGATTCTCTTTAAGCGCCTGGGGCCGCCGCTTGCTGAACAGCTACGCCCGTCCCCCTCTGGCTTCCGGCTCCTGAGTTCTGGCTCCTCGCCCTCCGGTTTGGTTGCGGCTCTGCTGCTCTGCGGGGCAGCCAATC
>OMOG01000207.1:11067-15324 GCA_900290305.1 Candidatus Sulfopaludibacter sp. SbA4 | reverse complement strand
CCGCTGACCGGCGCCACCGGACGGGTTGTGACCGCCGGCGCCACCGTAACCCTCAATGGCGGGAATCTCGGTACGCAATGCAGCGGCTGCCAGGTTCAGGCTTATCCGCAGGGCTCCAGCACGGCGCAGGCGCTGACCGTCGCCTCATGGACTACCACGGCGATCTCGGTAAAGCTTCCAGCCGGCCTGACGGGCCTGCTCACACTCAAAGTGATCGCGTCAGGGGGAGCAACCGATACCATCGGGATCATGACGGTTGCCGCCTCCACCATCACCGCAGCTCCGGCGAGTCTCGCATTCGCCTATACGGCGGGAGGGACGGTTCCCGCGGCGCAGTCGATCCAGATTACCAATAGCGGCACCGGCACGCTGTCCTGGACTGCCAAGGCGAGTGACTCGTGGTTGACTGTGTCAGCCGCATCCGGAACGGCTCCATCGACTCTTTCCGTGTCAGTCTCGCCGGCGGGTCTGGCCGCGGGCACTTACAACGGCACCGTTCAGATCTCGTCCACCAGCGCGTCCAACAGCCCGCTATCGGTCGGGGTGACTTTGACGGTTGCGGCGGCGCCGCCGGCCTTGGCCGTCGCGCCTCAAACGCTCTCGTTCCAGTACACCGCAGGAGGCGCCGCGCCTGCCGCGCAAAACGTCTCGATCGCCAACGCCGGCTCGGGATCGCTTTCCTGGACCGCCTCCGCGGATTCCTTTTGGATCGGTCTTTCCGCTACGTCAGGGAGCGCTCCGGGCACTCTTACCATCTCGGTGAACCCGGCGAACCTGGGGGCGGGCACTTACACCGGCTCGGTCTCGGTTACTCCCGCGGATGTCACAGTCAGTCCCGTTTCCCTAGCAGTGACTCTCACCGTGCAAGGCACGCAAACGGCGGGCACCATCACTTCTGTAGGGAATGGGGGAAGCTTCCAGCCCGCTATCGCGTCGGGCGCCTGGATCTCTATCTTTGGCACGAATCTCTCCCAGCGCACCTATACCTGGCAGCCCAGTGACTTTGTAAAGGGAGCGCTGCCCACCTCGCTCGAAGGCGTGTCGGTCACGATCAACGGCCTGCCCGCGTACGTCGAGTACATCAGCCCCACGCAAATCAACGCGCTGGCGCCAGACGATGCCACGGTGGGCCCGGTCCAGGTGCTGGTGACCACGGCGCAGCAGGCCAGCAACACGGTGACCGTGCAGAAGGGTGCGTTTGCGCCGGCGATGCTGACCCTTGACGGCAAATACGTGGCCGCGCTCCACGCGGACTACAGCCTGGTGGGAGCGCCGAACCTGCTGCCGGGAGCGGTGACCACCCCGGCCAAACCCGGGGAGACCATCCTGCTGTACGGCGTGGGATTCGGTCCGACGAATCCGGCGCAGCCCTCGGGGCAACTGGTCACCACGGCAGCCCCGTTGGCGAACGCCGTTCAGGTCACTATCGGAGGCCAGTCAGCCCTGGCGGTCTTCTCCGGCCTGGTGCAATCGGGACTCTATCAGTTCAATGTGACAGTGCCCAATTTACCTAGCGGCGACGCCGCTGTGGTTGCGACGATCGGCGGAGTCTCCTCGCAGACGGGGGTGCTGGTTACGGTACAGCAGTGAGCGGCCGGTATCCGGTAAGATGGAAACGGGCGATATGCCAACAGCCGCACAAAACCCTCCACGAAAGCGGTGGACCCGCTCCGAGTGCGCAGTGATCGAGGCTACGGGTTTGTTCGATCAAGAACTCCTGGAGCTGATCGATGGGGAGTTGATCAGCAGGATGGGCAAGAAACGGCCGCATGTGGATGCGGCCACGTCACTGGTGGGATGGTTGATTCCGGTCTTTGGGGGCCGTTTTGTCAATTTCGGAGCGCCGATTGACGTCGCGCCTGAAGACAATCCCACGAATGAGCCCGTGCCCGACATGATCGTGCTGAAGCGCAGCTATTCAGGTTTCCGATCCACTTCGCCGCAGCCTGAAGACTTGGAGTTGGTGGTGGAGGTGGCCGACACATCATTGACGTTTGACCTCACGGTCAAGGCCGCCTTATATGCCCGGGCCGGCATTGTCGAATATTGGGTGTTGGATGTTTCCGGCCGCCGCCTGGTGGTGCATCGCGATCCGCAGGACGGCAAATACCGGTCTGTTGTAGCATTCAGCGAGCACGAAAGCGCTGCACCCCTGGCCAGTCCCGATTCGGCCTTCCGGGTGGGCGACGCGTTTCCGCTACCCTAGACTAGCGCAGCGGCAGAAACACCAGGTTCGGAGACCCCGCCGCTTTCGGCAGAAACCGGTACCCGAAGGCCTGGAGAAACTCCGGTCCCGAAGGCCTGGAGAAACTCCGGATAGATGCCCTCGTGGCCTTCGATGATCAGGGTAGGCCGGTCGCGCTCGATCAGCTTCAGCATGCCGCGGATCACGGACACTTCGTGCCGTTCCACGTCGATCTTCACCAGCGCGATCCGGTGAGCGAAGTGGAAATCGTCGAGCGCCACCGAGAGGGCCGGCCGGTCGCCATCCGGCGATACCTGCGACTGGAAATAATCCGGCAGCCCGTCCCGGTTCGCGGGCACACGCAGGCGGACCTCGCCGGCGCGATCGGAGACCGCTACGTTGAGCAACGTGATGTTACGGTGCGGCGCGCGGCGCGCCATGGCGGCCAGGATTTCCACTGTCTCGGCGATCGGCTCGAAGGCGATGACACGGCCCCGCGGACCTACCAGTTCCGAGAATCGCAGGGTGTACTGCCCCACATTGGCCCCGACGTCCAGCACCCAATCGCCGGGATGCACCAGCTCCGGCAGCCGCTGAAATTCCGGTTCCTCCGAACGGAAACGGCCGGCCGCGAATTCAATCCGGTATTTCGCGGCACGCAGTGCCTGCCGGACGGCAAACGGAAGCTGCGAAGCCAGGCGCTTGAAGAGCATCTTCTACCTGGATTGTCGCAGACCCGAACTTTCGCAGAATAGACCCGGGAGTACAATTGTGAAGATGCACCCTTGGACCCGGCGCCTGCTGGTATTGCCGCTGCTCGTCTGCCCGTACCTCGCGGCGGAAGTCCGCTCGCTGACGATTCTGCACACCAACGACCTGCACGCGCGCATCAGCCCTCTCGACAATGGGAACGGCGGCTTTGCCTACATCGCCACCGCGATCCGCCGGGAGCGCGCCAACTGCCACGACTGCATCCTGCTGAATGCCGGCGACCTGGTGCAAGGCACTCCCGTCTCCACCATCTTCCACGGCCTGCCGGTCTACCAAATCGGCAACCTGCTGGGCTTCGACGCCGCCACGCTCGGCAACCACGAGTTCGATTACGGCTGGATGCAGGTGCGCAAGTTTATCCAGACCGCGAAGTACCCCATCGTCACTTCCAACATGGTGAACTCCGCCGGGCAGCTCTTCACGCCGAAACCGTTCGTCATCCTCACCGTGAACGGACTGCGCGTCGCGGTGCTCGGCGCCATGACGGACACCCTGGTGAGCCTCACTACGCCCAAGGTACTGGAAGACTGGCACACGCTGCCGGTGATCGCGACGGCACGAAAGTACGCCGCCGAGCTGCGCGACAAGAGCGACCTGATCGTCCTGGTGGCGCACATCACGGACATCGAGGAGACCGGGTTCCTGAATTCCGTTCCGGAGATCCCGGTTATCGTCAGCGGCCACATCCACCGCGGCCTCGAACAGGCGATGTCGAAAGATGGCCGCGTGCTGGTGCGGGTGAAGGGATACGGCGAAGAGATCGGGCGCCTCGAACTGAAGGTGGATACCGCGAAGAAGGCGCCGGTCTCCTGGACCTGGAAGCGCATTCCGGTGGACTCCACAAAGCTCGAGCCGGCTGCCGACGTGGCGCGCGAAGTGCAGCGCTGGGAGGCCGAAGTGACCACGCGGGTGGATCAGCCGCTGGCCGTTTCCAAAAGGAAGTTCGAGAAGCGCGACGTGAAGCGCTTGATCGAGCAGGCGCTGCGCGACCAGACGGGCGCGGATTTTTCCTGGATGAACCTGGGAGGCGTCCGCGACACGCTGCCCGAGGGCCAGTTGCTGGTCCGCCACATCTGGAACATCATGCCGTTCGACAACAGGGTGGTGACCGGCACGTTCAAGGGGCGCGATCTGCCGGCCGTGGTCCTGGGGGACCGGCATGTGGAGGCCGGCCGCGACTACACGCTGGCGGTGAGCGACTTCACGGCTGCCAACCAGGACACGCAGGAAAATCTGCGGACCACCGGGTTGAAGTTTCCCAATGACGTGGGTCTCATGCGCGATCTGCTGATCGACTGGTT
>OMOG01000207.1:0-11057 GCA_900290305.1 Candidatus Sulfopaludibacter sp. SbA4 | reverse complement strand
ATGGGCGACTTGTCTTTCGGCGCGCGAATCCTGCGCAAGAACCTGGGTTTCAGCCTCGTCGCGATGATCACGCTGGCGCTGGGGGTGGGCGCCAATACGGCCATCTTCAGCGTGGTGAAAGCGGTGCTGCTCAATCAACTGCCCTATCGCCAGCCGGACCGGCTGGTCAAGGTGGCCGAAACCGATCCGGACACACCGCACCCGGTGACGGTCGACTTCACCACCACCAGCGACCTGAGGTCCCGCAGCCGCTCCTTTGAGAGCCTGTCGCTCTACCGCGACGGCGAGGCCGCGATGGCCGAAGGCGGCCAGCCGGAGCTGCTCGAAGGTAAGCGCATCAACTACGATTACTTCGAGACGTTGGGCGTGAAGGTGCAACTCGGGCGCGCGTTCCTCCCCGAGGAAGACCGTCCCGACCGGCGGCGCGAGGTCATTCTCACGCACGGGCTGTGGATGCGGCGCTTCGGCGGCGATCGGCAAATCCTGGGCCGCGTCCTGCGTCTGAGCGACGCACCGTTCACCGTGGTGGGAGTGCTGCCCGCGAGCTTTCGCCCGCTCCAGTTGCCGGGCGATTCCGATGTGCCCGAAATCTTCACTCCGCTCGGATACGACCTCTCACTGCCCATGGCCTGCCGCGGATGCCAGCACCTGCAGTTGATCGGCCGCCTCAAGCCCGGAGTTTCCGCGGACACCGCGCGCGCCGAGCTGTCGACCATCATGCGCGATATCGTGCGTGAGCATCCCAAGGACTACGCGCGCGATACCGGTGTCGCGGTGGAACCGCTGCGCGAACAGATGGTGGGCCGGGTGAGCACCGCGCTGTGGGTGCTGCTGGGGGCGGTTGGATTCGTCCTGCTGATCGCCTGCGCCAACGTGGCCAACCTGGTGCTGGCACGCGCCACCGGCCGCGCGAAGGAGATCGCGTTGCGCGCCGCGTTGGGTGCGGGCAGGTGGAGGATTGTGCGTCAGTTGCTGGCCGAGAGCCTGCTGCTTGCCGGGGCGGGAGGCGTGGCCGGTGCGATGCTCGCCTGGTGGGGAACTTCCGCGCTGGCGTCGCTCGGTCCCCGAGAGATTCCCCGCGTGGACGAGATCCGCATGGATGCGCCGGTGCTGCTGTTCGGCCTGGAGGCCAGCCTGCTCACCGGTGTGCTGTTCGGCCTGCTCCCCGCGCTGCGGGCCTCGCGCGTCGATCTGACGGCGGCCATCAAAGACATGGGCAAGTCTACGGAAGGCCGTTCGCGGCACGGCCTGCGCAACTTGCTGGTGATCGCGGAGCTGGCGCTGGCATTCGTGCTGGTAGCGGGCGCGGGCCTTCTCGGGAAGAGTTTCCTGCGCCTGATGAGCGTGGATCCCGGCTACGATCCGCACAACGTGCTGGCGCTGAATACCTACGTCTACGGCCAGCGCTACCAGAAGCCGGAAGCGGAGCTGAACTACTATCGCCAGGTGATGGAGCGCCTGCGCGCCACGGCCGGCGTGGACAGCGTCGCCATGACGAGCGTTCTGCCGCTCGAGAGCTTCGACCGCCGCGGCTTCCAGATCCAGGACCGCCGGCTGGCGAACGAATCCGATGCGCCGATGGCAGATACCTATTCGGTCTCGCCGGATTATTTCCGCGTGATGCGGATCGCGCTGAAGCGCGGCCGCCTCTTCACCGAACAGGACGTCCCCGGCACACCGCCCGTGGCGCTGATCAGCGAGTCGTGCGCGCGCGCCCAATTTCCCGGCCAGGACCCCATTGGCAGGCACATCCAGTTGGGCGGCAGGCACGACGACAAGCCGTGGCTGACCATCGTCGGGGTGGTGGGAGACATCCGCCAATACGCGCTCGACCGGCCGTCGAATATGGAGGCCTACATCGCGCAGGCGCAAGACCTGACCTTCGGCTACCGGCTGGTGGCGCGGACGGGAATCGATCCTCGCCGGCTGGAGCGGGCAGTCCGCGATGCCTTCCTGCGCGTGGACAAGACGCAGCCCGTGTTCCATGTGCAGCCCATGGTGACGTATGTCGCGGCCTCGCTGGCCGAGCGCACGTTCACGCTGGCGCTGCTCGGGCTCTTCGGCGGATTGGCGCTGGCATTGGCGGCGGTGGGGATCTACGGCGTGGTCTCGTACGCGGTGACCTTGCGGACGCGCGAGGTGGGCATCCGGATGGCGCTGGGGGCGGAGCGGCGCGACGTGCTGGCGATGGTGTTGCGTCAGGGGCTGGGGCTGATCGGCCTGGGGCTCGCCGCCGGATTCGCGGCCTCGCTGGCGCTGACGCGGTTCCTCGCGAGCCTGCTGTTCGAGGTACGACCCACGGACATCGCCACGTCGGCCGCGGTGGCGCTGGTGCTGGCGGCAGTAGCGTTGGCGGCCAGTTACCTGCCGGCCTGGCGCGCCTCGAAGGTGGACCCGATGATCGCTTTGCGCTACGAGTGACGTCCTATATCATGGATTTCTCCCATGACCGAGGCTGACCTTTTCGCTTTCCTGACAAAGCACCGGCTGGGCGTTCTCGGGACAATCGGACCGGCCGGCGCCCCTCAGTCGGCTCTGGTGGGAATCGCGGTCACGCCGCAGCTCGAGATCGTCTTCGATACGGTCAAGAGTTCTCGCAAATATCCGAATCTCATTGCGCGGCCCGCCTGTTCTTTCGTCATCGGCGGATGGGGAACTGGAGAGCAAACCGTCCAATACGAAGGCCAGGCGGAAGAACTCAAATCGCCGGAGCTGGAGAAGTACCAGGCGATATACTTCCAGGCTTGGCCCGACGGCCCCGTGCGCATGAGTTGGCCCGGGATCGTCTACTTTGTGGTGCGGCCCTCGTGGATTCGTTATAGCGACTTCGATCAAAACCCGCCCTTGATCCGCGAGTTCACGGTGGGGCAGACGGACCCAAAGGATACCCCGCCCGCCAACCCTCAGCCCTGAGGCAGTGCGCTTCCATACCGAGCAGCGCCGCCACATTATTTCCTGTTCATGCTGAACGCGGGGCAGGCGGCGTGCATCCAAACTATTAGGAAGGACGGTATCTTAAAATGCTTCGTAAATTTGGTTTGCCGGCAATCTTGATGGGTCTGATGCTTGCGATCTCACCTTCGATGGCGTTGGCGCAAAGTCACGGCAGTCGCGGCGGCGGGCACAGCCTTGGCCCGGGACGCAGCTATGGCGGCGGAGGGAATGCCTATCGCGGCGGCGGAGGGAATTACTATCGCGGTGGCGGTGGGAATTACTATCGCGGCGGCGGGAACTACTATCGCGGCGGACGCCCATACTACGGCGGCGGATTCGGCTTCGGATACTACGGCGCGCCCGGATACTACACCGCGCCCTACTACTACGGTCCGAATTATTACAGCGGCCGCGGCTACTGCAGTCCCGCGGGCTATTATGACCGCTGGGGCTACTTCCACTACTATCCGGGCTGCTACTGATCCAGGCGGTTGTGCGGGCTTCATCGGCGCTCACTCTGTCGCATCGGGGCTGGTATTATGTACCAGACCATGTTCGCGCCTGGCAGTATCGTCTCGCACTTCGAAATCCTGGAGAAGATGGGCGAGGGCGGCATGGGCGCCGTCTACAAAGCCCGCGATCAGCGCCTGGACCGCCTGGCGGCCATTAAAGTCCTGTCGGCAAACGCTGTCTTCAACCAGGACCGCCAATTGCGTTTTGTTCAGGAGGCCAAATCCGCCTCGGCCCTGAACCATCCGAACATCGTGACGGTGTACGAAATCGACACGGCCGGCGATATCGCGTTCATCGCGATGGAATATATTGACGGCCGCACGCTCGATCGGCTGATCCCGCAGAAGGGTCTGCGGATTGGCGAGGCGCTTCACTACGCCGTCCAGATCGCCGACGCGCTGGCCGCCGCCCATGCCGCCGGTATCATCCACCGCGATGTCAAGCCCGCCAACATCATGGTCACCGAAAAGGGCGCGGTCAAAGTACTCGACTTCGGGCTGGCCAAGCTGAGCGAGCGGGGACTGCCGCCCGCGGCGGAGTCTCCCCGCGGAGAATCGCAGGCCACGGTGAGCCTCCAGGCGCCCCAAAGCGAAGAGGGAACGATCGTGGGCACCATCGCCTACATGTCGCCCGAACAGGCCGAAGGGAAGAAGATCGACGCGCGCTCGGATATCTTCGCTTTCGGCGCCGTGCTCTACGAGATGCTCACTGGCCGGCGCGCCTTCGGCGGCCCCAGTAAGCTCTCCACCATGGCAGCCATCCTGAACCAGGAGCCGAAACCTGCCTCCGAGATCGTGGAGAACTTTCCCAAGGAACTGGACCGCGTGCTGGCAAGGTGCTTGCGCAAAGACCCGGCACGCCGCTTTCAGACCATGGCCGATCTCAAGGTGGCCCTGGAAGAATTGCAAGAAGAGTCCGGCTCGGGCCAGTTGACCCCAGCCGCGGCCACGCCGGAGCGCCGCAAGCTCAGTCTCGTTCTCCTCGCGGCAATCGTCTTCGCCCTGCTGGCGGCTGGCGTCACCTGGCGTATCCTCCTGCCTTCTGCCAAACCGGATGCTCCCTTGAAACTAATCCCGCTCACCACCTATCCCGGGAGCGAATCCTACCCCACCTTCTCGCCCGACGGCTCTCAGATTGCGTTCGCTTGGAATGGAGAGAAGCAGGACAACTACGACATCTACGTGAAGATGGTGGAGAGCGGCCTGCCGTTACGCCTGACAACCAGCCCGGAATCGGAACGTGCCCCTGCCTGGTCTCCCAACGGCCGGTACATCGCGTTCCTCGGACGCAACGGCATTTATCTGATCTCGCCTCTCGGCGGGCCCGAGCGAAAAATTTGCGAGTTGACCCGTCCTTTGGGGGGCCTGTCCTGGAGTGCCGATTCGAAATCGCTGGCGGTGGCGGACCGAGTCGCGACCACGGACCCCATTAAAATCTTCCTGGTTTCTGTCGATACCGGCGAGAAGCGCCTTTTGACCGAGCCCCCGCCACAGACCTACGGCGACCTCTACGCAGCGTTTTCTCCCGATGGCCGGACCCTGGCGTTTGTCCGGCACACGAATCAGAGCGCGGGGGACATGTTCCTGATCTCGTCCGGCGGGGGCAGCGCCACGCGGCTGACGTCGGAGAACCATAACATGACCGCGTTGGCATGGACGCCAGACGGTAGAGAACTGATCTTCTCGTCTAATCGGTCCGGCGCTCTGGCACTCTGGCGGCTGCCCGCCAACCCGCGGCAGGGCACGGAGCCGAAGCTGGATNNAATGGCCTTTTCCGGTTGGTCTATGCCAGCTACACCTTCGATTCCGACGTCTGGAGGTGTGAGCTTCCCCAGTGCGATCATCCCACCCGCCTGATCGCTTCCACACGCTCGGAGAACAGTGCCCAATATTCGCCGGACGCGAAGCACATCGTATTTTCGTCGGACCGCTCGGGTTATTTCGAGATTTGGGTTGCGGACGCCGAGGGAGGCAATGCCGTGCAGTTGACCTCGTTCGCGGCCCATGCCGGATCGCCGCGTTGGTCGCCGGACGGACTGCGCATTGCCTTCGACGGCGTCAGCGCCGGCAATCGCGATATATACGTGATCGCGGCGCAGGGCGGATCGCCCCGCCGCATGACCACCGAGCCCTCGGAAGAGTCCCGGCCAAGCTTCTCGAACGATGGCCGCTGGATCTACTTCATGTCGGACCGCACGGGAACCCGGCAGATCTGGAAGATGCCCTCGCAGGGAGGAACTGCGGTGCAGGTGACCAGGCAGGGCGGCCTGGAGCCGATAGAGTCGCCCGATGGCAAGCTCCTGTATTACGTCCACGATAGAAACGCGCTCGGGCTGCGCAGCGTCCCGGTGGATGGAGGAGAGGAGCTTACGGTGCTCGAATCGGCCCGGCTCAGCTACTGGAACATCTCCCCGACCGGCATTTATTTCGCCGACTTCTCCCCTGCTCGCGGCGCCACCACGCTCCCGTTGAAGTTCTATAGTTTCCAGACGCACAATGTGACAGAAGTGGTCAAACTGGAGGGCCGGCGGCTCGGGGGCGGCGGCCCGGCCCTTTCTGTCAGCCGGGATGACCGTTGGGCCCTGTTCACACGGTACAACCCCCGCAACTCCGACCTGTTTCTCATCGAAAACCTCCGTTGACCGGGAGATACTGCCCGTCTTACCTGTCGGTCTCTTCGGCCGGAATCACTTTGACCTGAATCGCCTGCTTCGCGCTGGCATCCAGTTTCACCGATTCGCCGCGTCCTTCGAACCGCTTCCGGAATTCGGGGTCCAGGAATGCGCCGGGCGGGATGTCCTCCCAGGCGATCAGACGGTACTCCCCGGGCTTCAGTCCCTTGAACGTCACGGCGCCGTACTCGTCCCCGACGCGGCTCTGGATGGCCGTGGAGGGGCCGTCTTTGGGGATCAGGGCCCCAATCGCGCCGGCCACCACCTTGCCCTCTTTGTCCACCACCGCTCCATCCACCTCACCCGCGGTGGCGCTCAACACGATCACCATCTCTCCGCCCGAAGTGACGTCTATTCCGTCCTCCGGAACTTCCTGGCCGCCGAAGCGGATCGACTTCACGAAGCAGTTGTCCGGTGTCCCGACTACGGAAACCGTGTAGTTCAGCGGAGCCACGTTCTTTAAAGTAAACTTCAGATCGGAGTCAACCTTGACCCGCGGCACGCCACCCATGGCGACGGGCAGGGCGGGACGTAGAGTCACCGAGAGGTTGGGAATGTCCACGGGCCCGGTCGCATCCTCCACTTTGACGGTGCCCTGCACGTCGCTTCCGGGCGCCACGGTCAGCACCAGGCCATCCACGTGGCTGTTGCTGACGTGCACTTCCTGAACCGCAACGGAAGACTGGCTGCCGTTGCCCAGTTGCGCGTGCACTACGTAGGAGCCGGGTGTCACGCCCCGCAGTTCGAAACGGTTGTCGGGCGCCCGGGCGGGGCTCGTGCCGACGTTGCCCTGGGCGCCTTCTTTGGGAGTCAACATCACCATCACGGTCCCCCGGCCGCCGGTCGCATTGACCACCTTGCCGCGAATGCGAAAGACTTGTGTCTTCCGCAGCCGGATATCGATGCCGCGCGTTTCCGCGGCCGCCGTCACATCCACCGGCACGGCAGTCGACGAGTCCATCGTGCTGGGGTAATAAGTGGGGGCGTAAGTCATTTCGGGCGCGTCCGGAAGCGCGCCGTTGGAAGGCGTCTGCATCATGTTGGCCGCCTGGTTTCGCGAGTTCGTGCCCACCAGGTAGCTTCCCGGATCGAGATTCGGGATGCGGTATTCGCCGATATCCGAAGTCTGCCCGTTGGCCACTTGCGACCATTGCTTCTTACCGCCCCGGTATACGAACTTGAGCGCGCGTACCTGGACGTTGGCGACCGGGTCGCCGTCCTCGTCCAGCACCTTGCCAGTGATGACGGATTGCGGGCTGAGTTTGAAGAGAATGTCTTTGACGTGCTGGTCCTGGGCCAAGCCGATGGGCGTGCCGGATGTGTTGTATTTGCGGCCGCCGTAATTCTGGCGCAGGAAGCCCTGGCGTTCGGCGGACAGGTCGTATCGGCCGGCTTCCAGGCCGGTGAAAGCGAAGCGCCCCTGCTCGTCGGTCTCCTTGGAATACATGTTGGGCATGCCGCCGGATGGGCGCGCGCCCAATCCGGTCAGCCGAACGGTGGCCTTCTTCAACGGGGCGCCGGTCGCGAGGTTGAACACCTGGCCTTCGATGATGCCCTTGGGCGGAGCGGGCACGGCGGGCGTTCCCTGACCGAATGCGCTGGATAGGGCGAGGAGACAGACGGCGATCCGTAGGGACTTCATGCGGACTCCTCTTCAGTCTATGACGAATCGGGGAGCGGAATGGTTGGCAGGTCTCGAAGATCGCACGCTATTTCGCCCGCTTCACCGCCGCCACCAGGAAAGGGTATGGGTCAACCGCCGTCCCCTTCCACCACAGCTTTTCCGGCCCCAACTCGAAGATCGCAAAATGCAAGTGCGGCGTGCGCGCATCCGCGTTTCCCGTCGATCCCACAAAGCCGACGATGTCCCCGCGCTCGACCCGCATTCCCTCGCGCAGCCCTGACGCGTACCCGTTCAAGTGCGCGTAGTAGTAGCAATACACTCCCATTTCGTCGAACTGGTAGATGGTGTTGCCACCCGGTTTGCTGAGGAACAGTTTGCGGATGGTCCCGGACACCACGGCACGCACCGGCGTCCCTCGCGGCGCTAGAATGTCGATCGCCTCATGCCGGTGCCCGCTGTGAACTTCTTCGAAGGTATCCCGCAGGCTCGCGAGAGCGAGCCCGGCGATGGGCGGGGTCATTTCGAGAATGGAATAGCTCGCGGCGGCCAGGAACACGGGGAGAAGCCCGGCAATCGAAACGCAGAGCCTCAAAGCTACTCCTCCAGGACGACCGGCGTGCCCCGTCGAACCATGTGCGACAAGTCGTCCACATCCCAGTTGGTCATCCGGATGCACCCGTCCGACACTCCGTGCCCGATATTCCCCGGCTCCGGTGTCCCATGGATTCCATAGTCCGGTTTGGAGAGGCCAATCCATGCAACGCCGACGGGATTGTTCGGACCCGGCGCGAGTTCCGCTTTCGCCAGATTCGGGTCCACATTCCAGAGGAGCTTCGGGTCCCAGTTGAACCACGGGTAGTGCACAATGCCGACGATGGTCCAATGACCGATCGGCAGAGGATTGTGCGAGTCACCAATGGTGGACGGATACTGGGCCAGCTCCTTGCCGCCGGCGCCGTACGCGATTACCGTGCGTTTGGACTTCGACACCACCACGCGCAACGCCACCCGCACCGCGGCGCGCCGCACACTCGGCACGGTGATCCGCTCCCCGGCCGTGTCCAATTTCTTGCCGGGATTCAGCTCGGCCAGCAGCTTCGGCGAGCTGTGGAACCTCTCGCCCAGTTCCTCTTCCGGCGTTTCGAAGCCCAGCCACTTCATCTTCGCCTTGTCCTGCACGTCGGCCGGCAGCGGTAGGAACGGGCCCTTCTCATCGGCTTGGGTAATCGTGTAGGTCGACAGAAGAGGGCCGGCGTCACGATCGAGCAGGCGCCACATCCCGGCATCGATTGTGCCGGTCGGCTTCAAGCCGTGGGTTTCCTGGTATCCCTTGACCGCTATTCCGAAATCGTCGCCGTAGACGCCGTCGATTTCGCCCGGTGAGAACCTGGCGCGATCCAAAAGAATCTGCGCCCGCACCACCCTGGACCCCGTCGCTCCCGGCCCCACCGCGCCGGTCTTCGTCGAGTCCTCTATTTCGTTCGCGGCAAGACTCTTATGGACCGGAGCAGCGGGCCTTTTCGCCGGTCCGGCTGCTCCCGCGCCGGTCAGAGCCAGAATCGAGGCAGCCACCGCTAGTCGATAAGTTAGTCGCATACACTTCCGGCTCAGCGCCGCGTTTGGCGATGCGCGCCGCCGCCGAGACCGCCCAAATCGACGATCACCGCGATCAGCAGCCACAGAAGATTGATTCCCGCCGTCGGCATGCCGCTGTTCAGTTCCCATGCGTATACGATCGTGGTGAGCGGCAGGAAAATGAAGCCGATTACCGGCATCACCAGGCCACCGTGGAATGCCTGCTGCAGGTAGGTCGAGAAGACCCACATCAAAACCAGCGCGACGCGCGGAAACAGCAGGATGACGAGTAAGAGGAAGCAAGGCATAGTCAGTCTCGAGTCGGGCGGCACGAGCCCGCGCAGTGCGGTTCCGCCCGCGGGTCAGGCCATTACGGTTGAATCGTCGCCCTCAGGACTTCCTGCCCGGTTGAACCCGTTGCTCTAAAATCCTGCTCGGCCGTAACGAACACATCGAAGCTCTTCAACGGAGTGACAGTTTCAAAGGTCGCCTTCAGGTTCTTATCCATTTTCAGTTGGCCCTGATTCTCGGGGCTTCCGCCCCGCTCCTGCAGCCACACGACGTACGCCGACGCGCGCGGCGTCAGATTTTCAAGATTGGCGAGATGCTGAACGCTCATCTTCAGTCTCGTGTTGCCGTTCTTGTCCTTGTCAATCGCAACCTCGGCCCGGACACCGGGAACGGTAGACGCTGCAGTCATTGGGTATTTCTTGGCTGCATACGCCACAGTACAGATCAGCGCCAACGTCAAATAGATTGTGTAAAGCTTTCGCATCGGACACCTCACGTATACCCACGCCCCAGGGAGGAGAATCGGTACGAACCATCGTGGCGCGATTTGCGGGGCGCGGCTGTACCATTTTGCTCACCGGCCGGGTAATTGGACCGGCTCATGGAACCGGGGTGCTGTAGAATCAGGGGGCATGGATCGGGGGTCTATTGAGCCAGAACTCTCCAGGGGCTAAGGCGGCCAGGCGCGCCTTTGTCTTGCAGGGCCGTTTCCGCAGATTTTTCTCGAATCTTGGCCCGGGATTGATTACCGGCGCCGCGGATGACGATCCATCCGGCATCTCGACGTACTCGGTCACCGGCGCCGCGTTCGGCTACACCTGCTTGTGGACCGCGCTCTTCTCATTCCCCTTGATGGCGGCCGTACAAATCATGTGCGCCCGCCTCGGCATGGTCACCGGACTCGGGCTGGCGGGCGTGATTCGGGTGCGCTATTCGCGGTGGATCCTATGGAGCGCC
Organism: Candidatus Sulfopaludibacter sp. SbA4; assembly: GCA_900290305.1. Lineage (GTDB taxonomy): Bacteria > Acidobacteriota > Terriglobia > Bryobacterales > Bryobacteraceae > OMOG01. The sequence goes on along the minus strand of OMOG01000207.1, from coordinate 492 downwards.
TGTGCGCTGCTGGTCGTCGCCAATGTCGTGAACATCGCCGCAGATCTCGGTGGCATGGCCGACGTCACGCAGCTTCTGACCGGTGTCCGGTCGCTCTTTTGGAAACCCGCGTACGGGCTACTCCTGGTAGGCCTGCTGTTCTGGACCAGTTATCGCCTCATCGCCCGGATCTTCAAATGGCTGACTCTCGCCCTGTTCGCCTACATCGGCGCCGCCTTCCTGGCGCACCCGGACTGGCACGCCGTTTTGCGGGCGACCCTGATTCCACGGGTCGAGTGGTCCGCCACGTATTGGGCCACGCTGGTCGGTATCCTGGGAACTACCATCTCGCCTTATCTCTTCTTTTGGCAGGCCGCGCAGGAAGTGGAGGAGGACATCTCCTTGGGCAAGTCGACCGTTGAACAGCGTGAAGGCGCGTCCAATCGGGAACTGCGGCGTTCCCGGAACGACGTCCTCACAGGCATGTTCTTTTCGAACCTGGTGATGTACTTC
>OMOG01000205.1 GCA_900290305.1 Candidatus Sulfopaludibacter sp. SbA4 | reverse complement strand
AGTGACGGATTTGTTGCAATGATTGGAAATATAGTCAAAATTCCGGTGTGACTGGGTTTTTGGGAGGGGTGGATTTGGGGGTGGTTCTGTTGGTACGCGACTGGTATTGCGGAGTCCGGGCGAAGGCACGACTTCGGGGTCACCACAATGCACGGTGAAGCGGCGAAGCGTTGGGATGGTCGCCGGCACTATGCTGTAAACGAGAGACCGATGGAGATAATAACGGTAGAATCGATTCCGATTGTCGTAGGGTGGGAAGATGACGGTCGTTATTTTGGCGGCCGACATCGATTTCGCCGTGACAAAACTACCCCAAATAAAGACCCGACGCAGCTTTCCGTTTGTGGCGGCGATCTCCGAGAGCGCCCGAAGGCAGCCTGACAGCCAGACGCGTCTCGACGAGGAACCGCAGAAGCGAGCTTGAAACTCTTGCCAATCCGCTGCATACACTCCAGGAGCAGTTCTCCTTCGCCGTTCAACTCGGGCAGCACCACCCCACAGTACCAAATGAGTCAGAGGCGTTTGTCCGATCTTACGAAAGTATCTTGATGGTCAGGTTCATCATGGGGACGCCGCCATCGGCGACGGTGGTAGGGACGGCTCCCTCGCCGGCCAAGCGTGAGTTACGGTCGGCGTGCTCTGAACAGAGTGATCGCATGGCCGTTCGGGAGGGCCTGGTAGGCGCCCGCCGCGTCACATCTGGCCCCGCCGGCTCCCTATCCCATCCGGAATCGTATGCGATCGGGTTCCACGATCCAGAGTTCACCTTCCGGCGCTCGGTTGGCCAGGACCAAGGCGGCCCTCCGTACGAGAGCGAGGACGGCGTGTTTGTCATGCCTCTTCAACCGAAGAACAACAATCCCGGCGTACTCTGCCGGCGGGTATGCCCGAATGTTGGCGAAGTCCAGGTCCAGGGTGATCAGGACGCGGCCTTCGGCTCGAGACCTGACCGCAATCACAGAATCCTCGGCTCCCGTCAGGCGTTCATCGGCAACCGTATCGGCCTCGAATCCTCCACCGCGCAGGATCCCGGCGCACTCACTCGGAAGATTCTCATCAATTTTCAGCTTCAAACCGTATGTTCCAGAGGAAGGTCCGCCGTGCCCTCGCGCGCGAGCTCGGCAGCATAGGCCAGAGCAGCCTGAATGTCCGGCTCCTGAATCGAAGGGTAGCTGCCCATGATTTCTTCGCGAGGCACGCCCGCAGCGAGGTTGTCGAGAATCACGGAAACCATCACGCGCGTGCCCCGGATACACGCCTTTCCGTGACAGACGGCCGGGTTAATGCTGATGTGCTCCTGCCAGTCGGCCATGCCTCATTCTACAACGCGGGGCGCCGCCAATTCGGCGAAGGCATGGTAGCGCGCCGAGCAAGCGTCGACACGAGTGTCCGGCCCAGAGGGCACCCCGGCACGCTGAGAGCGTGCGCCACGGTTGGATACGACGCTGTATTTATGAAACGGTGTACTTAGTGGTCATGCTACCAGGGCAATACTCCGATCAGCTTCAGGCCCAGCTCCGAAAGCACCGCAGGGGCTCCCGGCTCCGGATCAAGTTGTCCGGGCAGACCCCGCCAGCAATCGGGGGCTCGTTTGGTCAGCCACCAATTCTTCATCAACTTTCGAACTTGCGGGTCATCGGTGGCAGGCTCCATGGAAATGAACGCCGCGACTCTTGGGCGGTCTGACAGATTGGTTGCAGTGCCGTGCGGCAGCTTGGTGGACCACAAAATGACGTCGCCCGCCTTACCCTCGATTTGTGTGGCCTTCCAGTGATTCAACCCTGGATTGAAGAAATCAAAATGCCGGGGCGCGTACCGTTTCAGCCACGCGTCCAGGTTTTGATAGACCTCGGGCAGGCACTGGAAGCCACCGCCATCGCGGCCAACGCCGGTCAGCAAGACGACGGCCTGCAACGAACCCGGTCCCGGCGCCCTCGGGTCGGTGTCCCAGTGAATCGTTCCGTGACTGATCGCCGGGAAGTCCGGATGGACCGGGGGGCGAAAGATACACCGGTTGATATCCACCATGAGCCGCGGGGTTTCAAAGAACTCCGCGAAGACCTGGTAGAGATTGGGGGACTGACGGATGTCCCACAGCGACTGGGCATGGTGCAGCGGGACAATGCCGTCGAGCTGCGGTGCGCCGCGATACCATGTCGTGGAGTCAGCCAGGTCGGCGCCAACGAATGCGGCAATCTCACGAACTGCATTGTCAGTGATGCTGGCGGGAACCACGTTTCGGATCACCATGTAGCCCTCGGATTGGAATTGCCGGTGGTCCTGGTCCTTGATCCAGTGATGGACTGGGGGGGCCATTTGCAGGGAGGGCTCTAGGCTACTGCCTCACGAGTCACCCAAAAACCAGAAGAGTGACAGACCACGAAAAGTGGTGGTCTGTCCTACCAAAGAATTTTGATGGTCACGTTCATCATGGGGACGCCGCCATCGGCGACGGTGGTGGCTTCGTTGCCGGAGGGCACCTTGCCGAAGAGGTTGGCGGAGGTGGGTGTGGTGGTGCCGGGCACCACATTCTTCAGGTCGACGGTGGTGTTCATGTAGCCCCAGTTGTACCACTTGAAGGGGTTCTGGAAGTCGAAGCGCAGTTGCAGTTTCAGGCGCTCCTTGAGGGGAAATTCCTTGCGCGCCGAGAAACTCGCGCCGATGCCGCGCTGGGTGATGAAGGTATCCTTGCCGGCGTTGCCGAAGGTGTACGCGGCCGGATAGGCGAAGTCGGCGAGGCTGTTGATAGTGGAGTTTTGATTGCCCTGGTTGAAGCGGTCGCCGCCCAGGTCCTGCCAGTTATTGCGAAGCTGCGCATACCCCAACAGCTCCGGCCGGCCGCCGATGCCGATGAAGCCCGGAAGGTAATTGTACGGGCTGTTGGTGAATCCCAGGGTGACCGGGTTGCCGGAGTAGATGTCGTAGGTCCACACCACGGTGTAGCCGCCGAACAGCACGTTGAGCACGCCGCCGCGGTCCATGAACTTGCGGCCTTTGCCCAGAGGCAGGTCGTAATTGAAGTTGCCCACGAAGCGGTGCTTGCGGTCCCAGGAGGAAAGCCCCTTGTACAAGTCGGAGGCCACCAGCACGTTGCCGACGCCGCTGCCATCGATGCTCTTCGAGAGGGTGTAGAACGCGTCGAGGACCAGCCCCTGCGAGTAGCGCTTGGTGAGGTGGATGGTGCCGGCGTGGTAAGTCGAGTGACTGATGTTAGCGCGGTAGTTGATGGTGCCGTAGTTCGGGAAGGGCCGATAGATCTGGTTGTTGCCGATGAAGGCGTTCAACGCCGTAGGATTGTTGGCGTCGTAGTCCCAGGGAAGCGCGTTGTACTGCGGGGTTTCGAGATCGCCCACGCTGGCCGAGCCGTCATAGGAGCCTTGCAGCAGGTAATCGCGGGCCAACTGATACTGCAGGTTCATGCTCCATGTCATGTTGTACGGGTTGCGCAAGTCGCGGACGGTAATAGTGGTGTTGCGGGACGAGTAATTGGATCCCTGGAAGGGCTGGGTGCCGTTGGACTGCAGGGCCGGGTAGACGATGGGATTGGGTCCGTGGCTGATCTGGTAAATCGGCGTGGGATTGCCGGATACCTGCGACTGAGTGGTGGAGATGCTGTATTCATCGAGCTGGCTGGGCGCCAGGCCGAGATCCACGTGCATCAGGGCGAAGCCGCTGCGCACCACCAGCTTGTTCACGGGGTGCCAGGCGAGGCCCACACGCGGCTCGAAATTGAGGTTGTTGCGATCGGTGATATTGCCGCCGGGGTGGGTGATGCGGCCCATGCCGCCGGGGACGAGGGGATCGGGGAGGGTGGGATCGAATTGCGAAAACTGCCCGTACTTAGTGTGCCAGGGGCTCTCATTCATGTAACGCACGCCCAGGTTCAGAGTGAGGGTGGGACTGACTTTCCAATCGTCCTGGAAGTAACCGCTCTGTATGTTATCGCGAGGCAGCCAGCTTGCGGTGGGCACGGAGAACGTGGCGGAGCTTACCGACCCGAGCATGAAAGAAGCCAGGCTGATGCCGCCGGTATTGGGAATGCCCTGCGTTCCGGAGCCGGTCAGCCCGCCAGCGCCGTCGAAGGAGAAGCTGCCGCTGGGGCTGCCCAGGTTGTAATTGTTCTGGCGCGAGTGCAGCAGGTCGTAGCCGAACTTGAAGCTGTGATGTCCCTTGACCCAGGTGAAGTCGTCGCGCAGGGTGAAGTTCTCGATGATGTTGGTGGTGGGCCCGCCGACGCTGAGCGGCAACCCGCCGGGCAGGAGGGTGGGAGCCACATTCGGAATGCCCAGGAGGCCGGCGAGGTTCTGGTTGTAATCGGGCGAGTAAATGCGCGGCTCGAAGCGGTAGTAGCCGACCCTGGCTTCGTTGATCAGGGTAGGGGTAATGATCTTGGTGGCTCCCAGGGTGGCGGTAGTCTGGTAATCGTTTTCCGTCACCAGGCTGGAATCGAAAAGCGGCTGGGCGAGTTGCGGGTTGGGAATGCGCTGGTAGCGGGAGTTATAAGTCCAGTTGGCGAAGATTTTGAAGCTCGGGTCGAACTGGTTGTCCAGGCGGCCGGTGTAGTTCTCCCAGAATACCTTCTTCAAGTAAGTGCCCTGGAAGTTATTGGCCGGGCCGGTATTGCTGTAAGTACCTGGGGCATTGGGCAGGGCCCACGGAGTCAGGTTGAGAAACTTGACGGCCACGGGGTCGATGCGCGATTGCGGAATGAGGTTGCCGGGGATGGGGGTGCGGGTCCAGGCGCCGTTGGCGAGCTGGGTGGTGCTCAGGGGGTCGTAGAGCGGGTTGGCGGCGACGCCGTGGCCGGCGAAGCTGAAATTGCCGGCCAGCATGGAGGCATCGGGCACCGTGTAGGCCTGCTGTTTGGCCTGCTTTTCGATGAGGCGCTCCACCGCGAAGACGAAAAATGTCTTGTTCTTCCCGTTGTAGAGCTTGGGGATGTAGACCGGCCCGTGCAGCGTGGCGTTGGGCTGCTGGAACAGCTCCGAGGGAGTGGCCACCTGCCCGGGCTGGATCTGGCCGAAATGGTACAAGTCGAAATACTTGCGGTGCTGCATGGCGCTGACGCGGCCGAATTCCGAGACCTCGCCGTGCAGGGTATTGGTTCCGGTGCGCTGCACCGAAGTCATGGCGCCACCCGCCGAATGGCCGTATTCGGCCGGGGGCGTGCTGCTCAGGATCTTCACTTCCTCGACGGTGCTCTGGATGGGATCGGTAGTGTAGATGGTGCCGTTGTTGTTGCCGACGGCGTAAGTGCCGTCCTGGAAGTAGCCGATGTTATTGTCTTTGAGGCCATCGATGTGAAAGCCCTGCAGGTTGCCGGAGTAGCCGAAGCCGGCGATATCGACCACCGGGGTCAGATAGAAGGTGGCCTTCACGTTGCGCTGGTAGAGCGGCAGCTCCTGGAGGTAACTGCCTTCCAGCACGTTGCCACCGGACGAGGTTTCGGTCTGGAGTTGGGCGGCTTCGGCGGAGACCTGCACGGACTCCGAGAGGGCACCGACTTCGAGCGCGGTGTTGACCGCGAGGTTGTCGCCCACGCGCAGGTCGAGGCCGGACCGAATGGAGGTCTTGAAGCCGGTGGCCTTGACGGTCACGCGATACTGTCCGGGGCTGAGTGAGGGCACCCGGAAGTATCCGTCGGCGTTGGTGGTGGTGAGGCTCTCGAAGTTGGTTTCCGCGTTTACCACCGTGACTTGGGCGCCGGGGACAACCGCGCCGCTGGAATCGGTGATGGTGCCGGAGATGGTGGCGGTATCCAATTGGGCGAATGCGGGCGTCAGGAGCAGAAGGAGAAGCGTCGTGGTTCTCATGGAACCCCCTTAAAATTGTGTTGATGTTAACACGGGGTGGGGACGACTTCAAGGGTGGACAGGCCAGGAGGCCTGTCCTACCAGACGTGGGAGGCTACGACTTCAGGGAGGGCGGGCGCGTTGCCGATCACTCGCGCGTGCAGCACGAACTGCACGTTCTTGGATTCCCATCCGGGCGGCAACTTCTGGAGAATGATGCCGAGCTGGTCGGGGTCCGCCAGCAGCCGCCCGGCCGCCTCGGTACCGAACTGCTTCAGGCCGGCGGCTACCAATAGCAGGCCGCCGGTGAACGAGTTGCGAATGCGGCAGACCAGGATATAGTCCTCGGGGGAAGAGCCATCTTCCTTGGCGAGGATCGAATATTCTTTGCCGCCGGCCTGCGTATCCACGATGACCAGCCGGAAGTCGGGGGTGCGGGTGAAGCGAAAGCGCCAGGCCTGCTGCAGTTCGATGGTCCAGCGATTGGTGATGGCGCCGATGAGAAACGTCTGCGTCTTGCGCAGGTCTTCGAAGCCCACGCTGCTGGCCAGGCGCAGGCGCACTCCCTTGGATTTGCGCGCCAGCATGGTCGACACTTCGTTGGCCGCCACCATGTCCCCGAAGCCCACATACTGGTTTTGTACGGGGATCATGTCGGAGCCGTCGAGGGCCTTGGCCGGCACCTGGATGGGATGCTGCGTGGGCACAGTCTCGGGAGGCCGGCCTTCGGCGTCCAACCGCAGGGCGCGCCAGGACGCGTGGTACACGATAGGATTGGCCACCGCCAGAAGCATGGGGTCGGGGGAGCGCAGCACGGGGTCCCAAAAGAGCTGGAAGGCCTTGGCGTTGGGACTGGCGGTGGGGAGCTTGACAGCCACGGCCACGCCCAGCAATACCAGCGCGCCCAGACCGCAAGCCAGCAGCCAGCCGCGCCGCCGCGGCATGGTGACCGGCTCGGCGATTGCCAGCGCGACCGGGGTCACCTCCACTTCGTGGTTCGCCGCGGCATACCGGAATTCCGGTGTGTACGCGCCCGGGTGCACGTCGATGCGCACCTCGCATGCCGCGCCTTCGGGTGTGACGTAATATTGCGCGAGCCGCTTGCGGACCTCGCGCGCGCCGACGCGGACAATGGTATCCTCGGCCAAGTCGGACTCCGGCTGGCGCCCGAAGACCTCCACGGCGATAGTCCGTTCCTTGAGGGATCCCGCCTGCCCGGAGAGTGCCTTCTCGCACACATACTCCAGGAACTGCTGGCAACGTTTGCTGCCGTGGAAGGCGGGGCTCGACAGGATGTTCTGAAGTTGGCGGCGCACCTCTTCCGGAGTCGGTGTGGCGCGCTCGCCGACAGCCCCCGATGCACGCTCACGTGAAGCGACTTTCGACATGGAAACCGGTACCCCCGCCCTCAACTCACCTGATTCTGCTACTTCCGCGGGCCGAATGCAAGCCCCTGTTTCCGCATTGAATGCATGAACTTGCCCGAGGTGAAACACCGTGTAACCCGTTGAGTAGCGCGCTGGCGAAGCATATAGTCACTCCATACTTCGGGGGGGAGTTTGCCGTACGGCCCGAGGGGCACTCGAAAGAGGGGGAAAACGCACAAATGAATCGGCTACTGCGAGTTGTCATCGCCGTTCTGGGCCTGGCGGGTTGGGCGCATGCCCAAAACGCCACCGGCACGATTGACGGGCGCGTCACCGACGCTTCGGGCGCCGCCGTACCCGGCGCCAACGTCACTGTCACCAACGCCGCTACCAACGTCCACTGGCCGCTGGTGACGAATGGGGAAGGCCGTTTTTACCAGCGGTATCTCCAGCCCGGCTCCTACAACGTCGCCGTCGAGAAGACCGGATTTCAGAAATTCGTCCAGAGCGACGTCCTGCTGGACGTGGAGCAGACCGTTTCCCTGACGATTCCTTTAAAGGTGGGCGACGTCACAACGACGGTTGAAGTTCAGGCCAGCGCCGCGCAGTTGTCGACCGAAACCTCGACCGTGGCAACCACTGTAAACAGCAAGGCGGTGCTCGATCTGCCGCTGGGCGGAAACCGCAGCCCCATGTCGCTGGTGACGCTGGTGCCCGGCGTGATCCCCAGCACGGGATCGAACAGCCCGTGGATCAGCGGCGGCCGCAACGATTATAACGATGTGACGATCGACGGCACGTCCGTAATCGTGCCGGAGAACAACGTCAGCCATCTGCAGATCGGGTACCTTCCCAACGAAGACAGCGTGCAGGAGTTCTCGGTGGTGACCAATTCGCTGGCGCCCGAATATGGACGGACGGGCGGCGGCACCATCAACATTGCCACGCGCGGGGGGACGAATCAAATTCACTTTGGCCTGTTTGAGTACTTCCGGAACAACGTTCTGAACGCCAACAGTTGGGGCAACAACCGCAACGGCACTCCCCGGGGCATCGTGCGCTACAACCAGTTTGGCGGCACGGTGGGGGGCCCCGTCTGGATTCCGGGCGTTTATAAAGGCAAGAACAAGACCTTCTTCTTCGTGAGCGAGCAGAGTGTGAGAACGCCTGGCGCCCAGTCGCCGACGGTCAGCGTGCCGACCGATGCGATGCGGCAGGGCATTTTCACCGGTTTGACCAATGGCTCGGGCGGCGGCGTGGGTTCGCCGGTGACGATCTACGATCCCATGACGGCCGGTCCCAACACGGCATGCCCTTCGGCCCAGCCGAACTGCTTCCGGACGCCGTTCCCCAACAATGCGATCCCGCAGAACCGCATCGATCCCGTGGCCCTGAAGCTCATGAGCTATTGGCCGGAGCCCAACTGCCCGGGCTGCATTACGAATCAGGCCCTGCAGACCAACAACTGGAAGACGCAGGGCGTGGCCAACAATCCCTACGACCAGATCGACGCCCGGCTCGACCACAATTTCTCGGAGAAGTTCCGCATGTTCGCGCGGGGGTCCAACCAGACCGGTGTCAGCACCGACTTCAACGCCTTCGGCAACGCCGGGACTCCCACCGGGTCCGGCCCGGTGAACTATTACAACCGCAATGTCACGGTCAACGCGGTTTATACATTCAGCCCCACCACGATCCTGAATCTGAACTATGGCTTCGCCCGCGACTACTCCGTCCACACGGCGTTCTCGCAGGGAACGAAACCTTCGTCGCTCGGCTTCCCGGCGAGCCTGGACAGTGTGGTGGACAACTTCGAATTCCCGCAGGTCAGTGTCAGTGGCAACAATGCGGGATACAGTCTTGGCCAAGCCTCATTTACCACGCTGAGGGACTTTCCGTACTCGCACATCGTCCGAGCCGACCTGACCAAGGTGCACGGGAATCATACGTTCAAGATGGGAGCGACATGGGAAAAGCTGTTCGTGAATTTCACTCAGTACGGCAGCCCCGATGGCCAATACAGCTTTGGCAGCGGCTATACCCAGCAGAACACGTCCGCCGGCACCTCCACCACGCAAGGCAACGGCTTTGCGACGTTTCTGCTCGGCCTCCCGAGCAATAACGGCAGCGATCTGCAGTTCACCTACTCCATCGCAACGGCAAGTATGTATGCCGGGGCATATTTTCAGGACGACTGGAAAGTCAGCTCCAAGCTGACGCTCAACCTGGGGGTACGCTACGACGTGGATACTCCGCGCACCGAGCGCTACAACCGGCTGAGCTACTTCGACATCAACGCGGTATCGCCGCTTCAGGGAATGGTGCAGTCGAGCGCCGTCTGCCCCAACTGCGGCAACCTCAAGGGAGCGATGCGTTTCGTAGGGACGCCGGGCGCAGCCTACGGCCGTCAGCAGACCCCCACCGATCTCAACAACTGGGCCCCGCGCATCGGATTCGCCTACCATGCGCTTTCCAACACCGTGATTCGAGGAGCGTACGGGGTACTGTACGCGCCCTCCATGCTGCAGGCCGCGGGCACCTCGGGAACTTCGGGCACCCAGGGCTTTACCGGCAATACCCCGCTGAACACCAGCTTCGACAGCGGGCAGACGTTCGTTGCCAGCCTGAGCAACCCCTTCCCCAGCGGCTACATCCGCCCGCAAGGCGCCAAGGATGGCCCGATCAGCGGCACGCTGACCAGCATCGGCGGCGGCATTCAGGACAGCTATTTCATCGATTACGTCAATCCCATGATCCAGCAGTGGAATTTCAACATCCAGCAGGAGATCAAGGGCCAATGGATCATCCAGGCGGGCTACCTGGGAAGCAAGGGCCAGCACCTGCCGGACGGCGAGAGCAGCATCACGTTCAACCAGTTGCCGGCATCGTACCTGGCGCTCGGCAGCAACCTGACCGCGCAAGTCCCCAATCCCTTTTATGGGATCATTCAGGACCCGACTTCCACTTACGCAAACAAGACCGTCAGCGCGAACCTGCTGTTGGACGCGTACCCGCAGTACTCCGGCGTGAGCGCGTTCCGCAAGCCCATGGCCAATTCGAATTACCAGTCGTTCATCCTCTCGGCGGAGCACCGCTTTTCTCACGGACTGTCGACGCTGGTCAGTTACACCGCCGCGAAGCTGCTGGACGACGCCTCGCAGGTAGTCAACTACATCGGCCAGGCCGGCACCAAGCAGGATACCTACTGCCGCAAATGCGAGAAGTCAGTCTCCTCGCAGGACGTGCCGCAGCGCTTCGTCACCAGCGCCAACTGGGAACTGCCTCTCGGAAGGGGACGGAAGTTTCTCACGGCGAGTCCCAAGCCCGTCGACTTCGTGCTCGGCGGCTGGCAGATCAACGGGATCGCCACCTTCCAGAAGGGCATTCCGATTGCGATCGGCAACGGCGGCAACACGACGGGCATCAACAGCCCGGGCATTCGCCCCACGGACAACGGGCAGGATCCGTACCGCGGCGGCCGCATCGCCGATCGGCTGAACGAGTATTTCGTTCAGTC
>OMOG01000488.1 GCA_900290305.1 Candidatus Sulfopaludibacter sp. SbA4 | reverse complement strand
CCCCCGCCCTCGCGCTACCATCTACAGATGATCCGCTTGCTCGCCCTGTTGTCTCTCGCCGCGCTGTCGCTCGCCCAGGATCCCATCGCCCCGCACTCCGCCTTCGAACCGCCCGCCGCCAAAGCCGCCGCATCCCTGGCGGCCAGCACCAAGGACTCGCCGCGCGACCTCCTCACCACCGGCGAGAAGTCCGATTGGAACGAAACCGCCCCCTACGCCGAGGCGGTCGAAATCTCTCACCGCCTGGAGCGTGCCTCCCGCTTCGTCAAGGTGCTCGACATCGGCGCCACCCCCGAAGGCCGCACTCTCATCGCCCTCGTGGTGTCCAAGGATCGCGCCTTCACCCCGGAGGCCGCCGCCAAAACCGGCAAAGTGATCGTCATGATCCAGAGCGGCATCCACGCCGGCGAGATCGAAGGCAAAGACACCGTCCTCATGCTGGTCCGCGACATGACGGTCAGCAAGCGCTTCGCCGCCTGGCTGGACCACGTGATCTTCGTCATCGTCCCGGTCTTCAACGTGGATGGCCACGAGTACTTCAGCCCCTTCCACCGCCCCAGCCAGAATGGCCCGAAATCCACCGGCCTCCGCGCCAATGCGCAGCGCCTCAACCTGAATCGCGATTACATCAAGGCGGACACTCCCGAGATGCGCGCCTGGCTCCGCGTCTTCAATACCTGGATGCCCGATTTCCACATCGACAACCACGTCACCGACGGCGCCGACTTCCAGTACGACGTCACCTGGGACATGGCACGCAATCAGGACCTCGCCGAGCCCGCCGGCGCCTGGGTGCGCGAGCGCTTCGTGCCCGAGCTTGACAAGCGCATGGCCTCCGACGGCCACATGGTGGCGCCCTACGGAGCCCTGCGCAATGTGAATGGCCGCCGCGAGTTTTTCATGGAGGTCTTTTCGCCCCGCTACTCGCACCTCTATTGCGCCGTGCAGAACCGCCCGTCGCTGCTGGTGGAAAGCCACAGCCTGAAGGCCGCCAAGACGCGCGCGTGGGCGCATTACGACATCATGCGGCACGCCATCGAGACCATCCTGCTCGACCCCGAAGCGTTGCGCAAGGCCGTGCGCGAAGCCGACCGCGAAATGGCCTCGCGCGCCGGCGACCGCGAGGCCGCGCCTGTCTACCTGGCCGGCAAGGTCAGCGACCAGAGCCGTCCGCTCGTCTACCACACGCTGCAGTCCGGGCCGGTCCGCAGCGAGGTCACCGGTGCCGCCGTCACCCGCTACCTCCCCGAGCCGGACGATCTCGCTACCGTAATCCACGACCGCATCGATACCACCACCGAGGCCCAGATACCTCTGGGCTACCTGATTCCCGCGGCGTGGAAGGAAGTGGCCGATCTGCTGGCGCTCCACGGGGTCGAGATGGAGCGCACCGCGAAGCCCCTCGAACGCGAGTTCGAAACGTACCGCTTCTCGAAGGTCGGCTGCGCGAACGCTCCGCAGGAGGGCCACATCGCGGTCACCTTCGACGTGAAACCGGTGAAAGAGAAGATCGCGCTTCCGGCCGGTTCGTACTGGGTCCCCATGAAGCAGCGGCGCGCGCGCCTGATTCTCTCCATGCTGGAACCGCAGGCGCCCGACTCGCTGGCGCGCTGGGGATTGATGTACCCGGTGTTCGAGGGCGGAGGCCGCGGCGGCGGTGTCGGCGAATACCTGTCGGAGCCGATCGCGCGCCGCATGATGGCCGATTCACCCGAGCTGCGCAAGCAGTTTGAGGAGAAGCTGGCCGCCGATCCGCAATTTGCCGCCGACCGCACCGCCCGCCTGCAATGGTGGTTCGAGCGCTCGCCGTACGAGCCTTCGGACAGCGGCCGCTATCCCATTGTGCGGGTCTGGCAGAAAGATTGGTAGGACAGACGATCGCTTTTTGTCGTCTGTTTCCATCCGGTAGCGGACCAAAGCCGATGAAAAACGTGGCGCGGGCACTCGTGCCTGCCGCGCCGAGACTCGTCTCGGCGCTTCTTCGAGCCGACCCTAAGGCCGGATGTTTTTCGAGAGTGTCACTTGCCTGGGTTGCGCGCTCACCACCGCCGCGCCTCTCGCCGCGCCTCGGCGCGCTCCCGCCGCTCTTCGGCACGTTCCCGCACGCTCTCGCGGCGCGCTTCCATCGTCGCCCGTCGCGCTTCGCGCATGTCCTCCAGGCGTTGCCGCCGATCCTCCATCCGCGCCCGGCGACCCTCCCGCAGGGCTTCGATCCGGTCGCGGCGAGCCTCCGCCCGCGCCATCCGCGCGTCCCAGTTGTACCAATCGGAGCTCGCCATCACCGGGACCAGCAGCAGCAAGGTTAACAACAGTACTTTCATCTGGAAATTCCTCTTCCACTAATACTCCGATCCATGGAATTGGTTACGCCGCAAACCGACCTTTTTAGCGACCTTCAGCCGCCGGACTGAAACCGGTGCAACTCCAGGTAGAACCACCCGATCCCCGCCAGCCCCAGCATCAGGTCCGGCGTTTCGTCCCCGCCGGGAACCCCGCACGGCCACGGAATGCGCCCGCTTTCGTACCGCTCGATGCCTCGCTCGCCTACGCGCCGGGCCTGGGCCACATACTCCGCATTCCCCAAAATCTTCCCGGCCCAAAGCAGCAGGCCGGCGTTCCCCGCCTGCCCGTGGCACAGGCTGTAATTGGCTTCCGGCGTAGCGTCCAGCCAGCGCGACGTGGCGCCGAACGCGATCGCCGCTTCGTCGCGCAACCGGTCCTCTCCCAGGATCTGCCAGGCGCGCAGCCGCGCGAGTCCGATGCCCGGCGCGCCGTGGCACCACATCAGCGCGCCCGCGGGCTTTGCCGGATTCCGAAAGTCGGGCCAGTTCTGTTGCGCCGCGTCGAAGTGGCCGCTCTCCCAGCGGAAGGCTTCGAGCGCGGCCTCGCGAAACTCCGCTTCCCCAGTCACTCCGAAAACCTCCAAGAGGGCCCATCCGATCCCCGCCGCGCCGTGCGCAAAGCCGGTCAGAGCCATGGTTCCTCCATCCATGGTCTTCCACGACCACCCTGCGTCGCTGCGGTCCGCGCACTTCACCAGCCACCGTGCATGATCCGCCGCCCGCTCCAGCAACCATCCTTCGCCGCTCTTTCCGTGCAGGAACAGCAGCGCTCCGATCGCCCCCGCGCTTCCATTGATGATGTCCAGCCGCGATTCGTCCGTAGGCATCTCGCGCGCCAGCCGCAGAGCCACCGCCGGCGAATCCACCTGCGCGGCCACGCAAGCGATCCCCGCCAATCCGTCGAAAAACCCGAAGCGGCGTCCCGCGCGCAAGTCGTCTTCCCGCGATAGAGCCTGCCGCAGCGCTCCCTCGGCCGTCATCCGGAAGACCTTCTCGCCGGTCGCCTCGAATAGTCGGAGCAGAAACAACGCGATCCCGCTGGTGCCGCTGTATACGTCGGGCGTCAGGGCGCGGTGCACGATCGTCGCGGCCCCTTCCGTATAGCCGCCGATCCAATTGCAGCGTCCGCCCGCCCATATGGCGTCGCGGCAGATGCGTGCGCCCAGGCGGTCGGCGGTCTCCAGAAATTTCGCGCTCATGGCCACCCGTACTCGTCGCGCGATCCGGGGTTCAGGTAGGGCCGATCCGGATCGATGCCGCACTCGCGGAACTCGCGGTCCAGCGCCGCCAACAGGCCGGTCTCGCCCGTGAGCCCCAGTTCCCGAGCCTTCCACAGCGCCTGCGCCACCATGCGGCTGCGCGTCTTGCCGAAACTCTCGCCGGGGTTCTCGGCCATCGCCAGTCCGCGGGCCAGCCGCTTGGTGTAAAGCGGCGTGTCGTCGGCCAGGTGCGCGGCAATCTCCCGATGGACGCCCGCGAGAATCATGGCGGCCACCCGGTAGTAGCGCCGGTTCAGATACACCACCGCGGCGTCGCGCCGGAAATATGCCGTGCGCGCATGCGGGAGTTTCATCTGGTACGGGATCTGAAAGCGCCCCAGCGCGCGCGTAATCAGGCCGACCAGCAGGGGCGCGCCCTCGGCCGTGATGTTCCAATAGAATCGGAGTATGCGCGGACTCTCGTCGTCTTCCCCGATCGCCTCGCCGAAGATGTGATAGTAGCCGGCTTGGAGCGTGGTGGAGTCCTTCGGCAGGCAGATCGCGATGCGCTGATCTTTCCCGGTGCTGAACGGTGAGTCGAGATTGAGGTAGTGTCCCGGCTCGAAGCGCCGCACATCTCCACCCTTCCGGGCAACCACCCGCCCGGCCTCCAGCACCTGCTCCACGCGCCATCCGAACTCGCGGCAGGGGTTGCCGGCGTGCGCCGCGCGCAGCAGGGGCGTGAGGTCCTCACGTAGCACAGGCCTCCAGGCCTGTGTTGCCCGTTCAGCCGGCTCGTGCGCAGCTTCCGAGAAATCCCTTACGTAGCAATTCCAGTAGACAAACTCCGTCAGATCGTCCTGGGTTGCCGCCCCGGCGGCCGCCAGGATGCCCGCCAGATCCTGGCCGGTCAGCACCCCAGCAGCCCCCGCGCAGCCGCCCCGCGGTCCGCCAGAATGTTCCGGCTGAGCTGCGCCATGCGGACCGCGCGCGCCGAGATCCGCTCGGCATCTTGCAGGCTCTGGTACGCGCTCTGAATCAGCCAAGCCGCCGCGTATCCCACCGCGCGGTCGAGCATCCCGGGGCCATCCCCGCCCGCCTGCGCCACATAGCTCTGCCAGAACGCGCGGATCGCCGGTTGGATCTGCTCCAGCGGCCGCCGTGCCTGGCGCACCACCTCCGCCAGCGGCAAGCCGGGCGCCGCCGGCATCGATCGCAGCCACCCGTTCAGATACTCCTGAAATATCGCGCCCGCATCCCAGCACGGATCGCCGAAATCGGCCATCTCCCAATCGATGAAGTAGAGAGTCGCGCCATTCAGAATCGAGTGCGCCAGCTTCATGTCGCCGTTGATGAACGTCTCCCGCCGCCACAGCCCGCGCAATTCCTCTAAGCTTTGCCCAAACCCCGGGTCTCCCTTGACAATCTCCAGCAGCTCGATCGCTCCCTTGCTGGGATCGTCGAGCGTCTCCGCGCTGGTCTCGTGCCACGCCAGCACCCACGGGGTTGCCTCGCGATAGTCTCGCCGCAGTTCTTCCCGCGCGCTTTCCGGCAACGCCGTGTGGAATCGGCCGAGGGTCTCTCCCAGCAGTTGCGCGGTCTCCACGGGGAACCCGCCGATGCGGCGATGATACCGGTCAAGATCCTCGCACTTATCCGGCACGTCCAGGATCAGTATCTGGTTCTCGGCGTCGTACCCGGAGCAGGTCGACAGAAAACGCGCCAGGGGGGCGAAGCCCGGATGATTGCGCGCCAGCCAATACCAGTGGGCTTCCGCTTCGAACGTGCGGACGTTCGATTGCCGCCAGTCTCCTACCTGCTTGACCACATACCCCGGCCGCGTCCGAAAACTGACCCGGAAAGCCTGGTTGCGGCGCGACAAGTCGGCCACGCGGAAGTCGCCGTCCACCACCGTTTCGGCGCTGGCGAGACCCCGCTCGCGGAGATAGTGAAACAGGCTGCCGGCCGTCAGGACCACTTAGGCTGATCGAACCAGCTCGCATGCTTCGGCGGCTCGTAGGTCTTCCTCTGATGGCAATGGTGCTCGTGCGTCTTGCACTGCGGATGGTGCGTATGGCACTCGACCTTGGTGTCACACTGCGGAGCTTCGGTGACGCAGGGGTTCTCCACCGTGACCTTATCCGTGCAGCAATTCGAGCAGCTCGGATTAGGGTTGCTGTCATCGGACTTGCCGTTGGCCTCGATCTCCAGTGGGCCATCCTCCTCCAGCACCGCACCCCGATAGTTGCGTTGAATCTCGCCGCCCAAAAAAGCCGCCAGAAAGTCGTGGTTCATTCCGTCTGTACGCGAGCCAGTATCGCTGTTCGCCATTCCGTCTCCTTCACTTCCCTTCGACCGGCCGCCTAGCATATCAGAAACGTACCGCAGAAGACAATTCCGAAATGTTCCGAAATGTTCCAGAAAAGGATGCGAGCGAAGCGAGCCACCACCCCCAATCCACTCGTGTTTGGCGAGCCCAACCCCCAACCCCCAACCCCCAACCCCCAACCCCTAACCCCCAACCCCCGGTGTTCACTCCCGCAACATCCAGACATTCCCCGTGCGCTCTTCCAGGCTGAACACCAGCTTGTCGCGAGC
>OMOG01000511.1 GCA_900290305.1 Candidatus Sulfopaludibacter sp. SbA4 | reverse complement strand
CAGCCGAAAGGGGACGTTTCTACTTTGCCGGGATGGGGACATTTCTACTTTGCCTTGACACCATTTTACCGATACTTGCGAAGTGTCGCGGCCCATGCTAAAAACGAGGCAGCATGATCGGCGGAACGACATCCCCGCACGAGAGTCCTATCCTCGCAAAATTCCGCGGCGACCTTGATGCGATGTACGGCGAGCGGATTGAACGCGTCGTCCTGTACGGTTCACGGGCGCGCGGCGATGCACAACCGGACTCCGATTACGACGTGGCCGTGTTCCTGAAAGACTATGCCGACCGTTGGGCCGAGGCGGACAAAATTGCCGATCTTGCGTTGCGCGTCCTCACTGAAACCGGCGCATTCATTCACGCCATGCCTTACCGCACCGCGCAATACAACGAGCGGAGCCTGTTGATGCACGAGATTCGGCGCGAGGGGTTAGACCTTTGACGCCGGAAGCTGCCCGTTGCCTGGACAAGGCTCAAAAATGCGTGGCCAACGCTCAAACGAGTCTTAACGTCAATTTGACCAATGACGCTGGACGCGGCGCCTATCTAGCCGCCTTCCATGCCGCCCAAGCCCTCATTTTCGAACGAACGGGCAAGGTCGCAAAAACCCACAAGGGCGTCCACACCCTGTTTGCCCGATTGGTCAAGGAAGAACCGCAACTTGACGACAGCCTACCCGCCTTTTTGCAGCGCACCTACAACCTTAAGGCCGTTGCCGACTATGAGACGGGACCGGACTCCGACATCGCCCCGCACCGCGCCGCCGCAGCGGTCGAAGGGGCGCGCAAATTTGTTGATGCTGTCCGCCACGTGCTGACGCCGCGGAACCCCAACTAACTTTCCGTTGCACAAACGGTCCTTTGCCGGCTTTATCGCGTTCTGCTATCGTACCTTCCTTAGGTGGTTATCGCGGAACGTGGTTAGAAGTGTACATGTCAGCCCTTCGAGGTCCAACCCGCGGAACCTCACCCGATATTCAAAACCGGTACGTATCCGGAATTTGCCGCCTTCCCGATAGGGAATATCCTTAGGGCCGATAATCTCCAAGACTTCACCGCTTCGCCCAACGCGTTCGAGCATATGGACAATAGCGGCACCTCCGGGGTTGAAAAACGAGTGGTCCGCTTCCTTTTCCAAGACCAAGACCACGTTTTCAGGAACATCAATGTTCACGGTTTCTCCCAAGCGAAATTCAGCGACTGGATTCGGTTGCAAGAAGGTGATCCTTTCTGGCCGTCAGTTTACTCTATCGACGTACACGGCGCCCACATGTGTGCGTCTTTGGTCCTCCCGGCTCGGGCTCAACTGTTTCACAACGGGTAAGTTTTGCATCATTGCCGCAAGGGCCCGTAAACAAAGGCTCTGGCAGGTTGCGAATCCCTGGTGCGAAATCGGGGGCTGAAATACGGCTAGGCCCGCGTCTCGATCTAGATCCTGCCGAACTTCGCCACGGCTTCCTTGATCGACTTGAACTTCTCGATGAAGGGGATCATGGTGTGCTCCGTGTTATCGAGATCCTGGGCCTTCTTGAGGACATCCGCCGCGCGCGCGCGGGGCACCACGGCCACGCCGTCTTCATCGGCCACGATAATGTCGTTGGGGTTCACGCGCACGCCCGCGCAGGTGACCGGAACGTTGGTTCCCGTGACCCGGAAATGGTTGATGGTGGTGGAAGGCACCACTCCGCGGCTGAACACGGGGAACTGCAGCTTGCGAATCTGGGGGGTGTCGCGCACCGATCCGTCGATCACCGCTCCCGTCAGGCCGCGGTATTTCATGGCGGTGGCCATCAGGCCTCCGATGCCCGCATAGTCGGCGCCGGCGCCATCCATGGCCATTACGTAGACCGTTCCCGGGGCGGCCGCGTCGATGGCGTCCAGCATGCCTTGCGAGGCCGCGGATCCCTCTTTGTGCTCCTCTTTCTTCAACTGAACCGTGACCGCGGGGCCGGCGAACTTGGCGACGTTCAGGGCGCGCATCTCGTGGGACATGTAGGCCTTCTGCCCGTAGAGTTGCTCCATGGCGTCGGACACCGAGGCCACCTCGACACCGCGGAATCCCTCCATCAACGGATCGCCCACCGGCTGCGTCTGGGCCATCAACCAGATCGCTGCCAAGACCGCGGCGAGCGCGGCAACCAATAGCGTACGTTTCATTGCTGCTTGTTCCTCCCAGGAAAAGAGTAACGCAAATTCAGGCCTGCTATACTGCTCATCGCATGAATGTTGCCGCGCTCCTGATCTGTGCCGCCCTTGCCGCAGCCGCTGAGCCTGCCGCCGTGCCCGTGCCGCTGATCTTCGATACCGACATGGGGAACGACGTGGATGACGCGCTCGCCCTGGCCGTGATCCACGCCCTCGAATCGCGCGGGGAAGTGAAGCTGCTGGCGGTCACCATCACCAAGGACAACCGCTACGCCGCACCCTACGTCGACCTGGTGAACACCTTCTACGGACGCGGCGACGTTCCCATCGGAGTGGTCCGCAACGGGAAGACGCCCGAGCCCAACAACATGATCCGCATTCCCGTGGAGCGCAAGAATCCCGATGGGTCCTACGTCTACCCGCGCCGATTGATGGATGGCTCGAACGCGCCGGACGCCGTCGCGGTTCTGCGCCGGGTGCTGGCGGCGGCAAACGATGGCAGCGTGGTGATCGTGCAGGTGGGATTCAGCACGAACCTGGCGGCGCTGTTGGCTGCCGACCCGCAACTGGTGGCGCGCAAGGTGCGGCTGCTGAGCGCCATGGCCGGCCATTTTCCGCTGGGTGCTCCGGAATTCAACGTGAAAACCGACATTCCGGCGGCGCAGAAGGTATTTCACGAGTGGCCCACTCCCATCGTGTTCAGCGGTTTCGAGATTGGCCAGGCGCTCCTGTTCCCCGCCGCGCGGATTGAAGAGGATTTCTCCTGGGTGCGCGATCATCCGGTGGCCGAGGCGTACCGGAACTATATGCGCATGCCGTACGACCGGCCTTCGTGGGACCTCACAGCCGTGCTCTACGCCGTCCGCCCGGGCCGCAATTATTTTTCGGTTTCACCTGCGGGCCACGTGACGGTGGACGAAAAAGGGCAGACGCATTTCTCCGCCGATCCCTCGGGGCGCCATCGATATCTTATCCTCGGAGAAGAGCAAAAGGAACGCACGCTCGAGACGTTGATCCTGTTGGCCAGCCAACCGCGGGACCGCGCTCAGTAGTGGTAGCGGTAGCGGCGGTGCTGGTGCCTCTTGTACCGGTCGTAAAGAGCGCCGGCCCCGGCGCCCGCGATGGCGCCGATTCCCGCGCCTTTGCCGCCTGCCGCCAGCGCTCCGATAGCTGCTCCACCGGCCGCGCCGATCCCGATTCGCCTGGCAGTCCGCATGTGACGTTTGTGGCGGATATATTGCGCGGTGGTCCTGTAGTGCGTACGATGACGCACGAGTGCGAGACTGGGCGATGCCGTACCGAAAAGCAGTCCGGCCGATAGAACAGCCGACAATAGACGCTTTCTCATGGTCTTGCGCCTCCTGACAGATACAGTGCACGCCGCGTGCCGAACTCACTCCCACAGATCCGTGCTGAGATACTTCATCCCTGAATCGTTGATCAGCGTGACCACCGTCCTGCCGGGCAGCAGCCGCAACGACGCCGCCACGTTCGCACCCGAAGAGAAGCCCGCGAAGATGCCTTCTTCGCGCGCCAGGCGTCGGGCCGCGAGAATCGCCTCCTCATCGCCGATGGTGATCGATCCATCCACGTGATCGCGATTGACCAGCGGCAGTTCCGCCATGGAATAGCCGCCGCCCTGAATGCGGTGCCGCGGGCCGGCCGGCTCCACGATAAAACATTGGATCGCCGGATTGTTTTCCTTGAATGCCGCGGCGCATCCGGCAAACGTGCCGCCCGTTCCCGCGAAATCGCAGAATGCGTCGATGCGGCCCCCGGCCTGCCTGAGGATCTCCGGCCCCGTGTGCAAATAGTGGGCGCGGAAATTCCCGCGGTGGCGGAACTGGTCCGCGCGAAACGCTCCGCGCTCCCGCGCAATCTGCTGCGCCGTCTGCTCCACCAGTTCCAGGTCGCCGCCCGAAACCTGCCCCGGCTCGGAATCCGGCAACTGATCCACCAGCACCACTTCGGCCCCCAACGCCCGCATCATGCGCGCGCGTTCCGGCGAATTGCCCTTCGACATCACCGCCACAAACGGGTAGTGCTTCACCGCGCAGACAATCGCGAGACCCGTGCCCGTATTGCCGCTGGTCAGTTCGACCACGGTCTGGCCCGGCCGCAGGTTGCCATCCTCTTCGGCGTCTTCGACGATCTGGCGTGCGATGCGGTCCTTCTTCGAATGGCCGGGATTCAGATACTCGAGCTTCGCGAGCAGGCGCCCGCCGAGTCCCTTCGCGATCCGCGACAACTCCACCAGCGGAGTCTCACCGATGGCTTCGACCGCGGAGGGTAGTATCGTCACCGGCGGCCGCTATTCCTGCCGCAGGGCCAGCATCGGGTCGGTGCGAGCCGCGCGCCGCGCCGGAAGGTATCCCGCGATGAAGGCCACGCACGTGACCAACAGGCTCACGGCGCCGAACGTCAGCGGATCGTACGTGGGAATGTCGAACAGCAGGTTGCCCATCAGCCGCGTGACGGCCAGTCCGCACACGATTCCCATCGCGATCCCGGCAAGCGCCAGCCGCATCCCTTGCCCGACCACGAGCCGCAGCACGTCCCGCGGACGAGCGCCCAGCGCCATGCGCAGGCCGATCTCGTTGGTCCGCTGGGCCACCATGTACGCCATCACGCCGTAGATCCCCACGGCTGCCAGCACCATCCCCAGCAAGCCGAAGATCGCGAACAGGGCCGCTGCCATGCGCGGCGCCCAAAGGCCTTGCGCGATCAGTTCCTGGATGGTCGCGGGATTCGTCAACGCCATGTTCGAATTGAGCGACTGCACCTGCCGCAGCACGGCCGGCAGCACCGGCGCCGGACTGCCGTTGGTGCGCACCACCAGCGAGACCGCCGATTGATAGCTCTGGTCCAGAGGCCGATACGCGATGGGCTGCGGCTGCTCGCCGATCGCTATGGTCACCGAATTGGCGACCACGCCCACCACTTCCCAGGGGCCGTTTCCGATCGACACACGATATCGCTTGCCGATGGCGCTCTGTCCGGGCCAGAAATGCCGGGCCATCGCCTCGGTGATTACGGACACCTGCCGCGATCCCTCGCGGTCGGCATCGGTGAACACGCGGCCCGCGATGAGCAGAATCCGCATGGTTTCGAAGTATCCCGGCGATACCGTGTCCAGCAAGGTCAGAGTGCCCCGGTCGTTGGGGTCGGACTCCCGACCTTCGGCCACAATGGTCCCCAATAGTCCGCCGTTCAACGGCCGATTCGTGGCCAGCGCCACGGAATGCACGCCCGGTACGCCGGTGGCCTTGTCGAGCACCGCGCGCTGAAACTGGCGGCCGCGCTCGGGGTTGTAATACTGCGATCCGATATCGAAATCGAAGACGAAGAGGTTCTGCGTCTCGATGCCGGGGTTGATCTTCTGCACGCGATCCATGCTGCGGATGAGCAGGCCGGCGCCCGCCAGCGCCACCAGCGCCAGTGTGATCTCGCCCACCACCAGCACGCTGCGCAGACGGCTGCGCCCAAACGCCTCCGTGCCTCCCCGCCCGCCGCTCTTCAGTACCTCGCTCAAATTGCCCACCGACGTACGCAGCGCCGGCAGCAGCCCGAACAGCAAACCGGTGATCAAGGTAACCGCCGCGGTGAACGCAAACACGCGCCAGTCCATTTTCACCGGCAAGGTGTTTGCCTGTAAAAACGTGGGCCGGAACGACCACAGCAGCTCCGAGCCCAGAGTCCCGAGGATCAATCCTCCCACACCGCCGCCGATCGATATCAGAACGCTTTCGGTGAGCAATTGGCGCACCAGGCGGGCGCGCGCGGCCCCCAAGGCTGTACGGATTCCCATTTCGCGCATCCGCTTGGCCGATCGTGCCAGCAGGAGATTGGCCAGGTTCGCGCAGGCGATCAGCAGCACCAGCCCCACCACGGCGCTCAACGCGATGCCGCCCTGGACCATCTGGTCGCGCGGCAGGAACCCGAGAGCCGCTTCCGCCAGCGACGAAAGCTCCACGCTCCGGCCGTTGTTGGCCCGGGGATATTCGCGTTCGAGCCCTGCCGCGATGGCCTGCAACGCGGCCAGCGCCTGCGATTGCCCCACGCTGGGCTTCAGGCGGCCGAACACGTTGATCATGCGCATGCGCCGTTCGT
The DNA here is from genome assembly GCA_900290305.1 of Candidatus Sulfopaludibacter sp. SbA4. GTDB lineage: Bacteria > Acidobacteriota > Terriglobia > Bryobacterales > Bryobacteraceae > OMOG01. The sequence goes on along the minus strand of OMOG01000511.1, from coordinate 1,012 downwards.
TGATGACCTGTTCCAGCGGTCCGGGCAGCGCCTGCGCGTGCATGCTGATGGGAATCCACGCCAGGTTGGGGCTGGCCACCGTCTGGGTGCCCTTGAAATTCGGCGGCGCAACGCCCACGATGGTGTACGGCACGGAGTTGAACTCGACGGTCTTGCCGATGGCCGCGGGGGCGGCGCCGAACAACTGTACCCACATGTCGTAGCTCAGTACCGCGACCGTGTTGCCGCCGTCGCTGCGATCCTCGTCCGCCAGAAAGGTCCGGCCCATCACCGGCTTCACGCCGAGAACATCGAAGTAGTTCGCCGACACCAGCATGGCGAACTGCGGCTTAGGCTCGCCGCGTCCCGTCAAGGTCACGCCCGTGAACGCATACGCCGCCAGGCCGGAGAACACGTTGTTCTGGTCGCGGAAATCCTTGTAGTTGAGGAACGACATCGGCGTGCGCGAGAAGTTGGCAGTCGTGGTCTTGGTTGCGTGGTCCACCGTGAAGACCTCGATCACGCGCGCCGCGTCCGCCACCGGCAGCGGATTCAGGAACACCGCGTTGGTCAAGGTGAAGATGGCCGTGTTCGCGCCGATTCCGAGCGCCAGGGAGAGGACCGCGACCGCCGTGAATCCGGCGCTCCGGGTGAGCGTCCGCAATGCATATTTCAAATCCCGCCAGACAGAACCCATGAATTCAGTCTACAAAAGACGCGAGCGAAGCGAGCCACCCTCCCCAACCCCCAGCCCCAAGCCGCCTTCTTGCCCTACAGCCCGAACACATACAGCACACGATCCGCTGCAATGGCCACACACTGCCGGCCGTCCACGTTGAATGACACGGGGTTCGCCGCGATCGGTCCACCGGTCTGAAAATCCCAGAGCGGCTTGCCGGTCTTGGCATCCAGCGCGAAGAAATTGCCCTCGTCCGAGCCCGAGAACACCAGCCCGCCCGCCGTGGCCAGCACTCCCGCCCACGGCGCGGAATGCATCGGAAACTCCCAGCGCATTTCGCCGGTGGTGGCCGCC
>OMOG01000263.1 GCA_900290305.1 Candidatus Sulfopaludibacter sp. SbA4 | reverse complement strand
GACAATCCCCCCAGCGAGACCAGCGCGAACCCGACTATCGACAGCACGATCCGCGGGTCGTGGTCGCCGCCGAACCAGGCGCCCAGCGCCAGCACCGCAATTCCCGACGCCGCGACCCGCGCGCCCTCGAAAATCAGAAACTCGCGGCGATTTTCCAGCACGCCGCCCAGTGTCGCCAGGCTCACCAGGATGAAGACGAAGTACACCACGCTCAGCCAGGTCGCCTGTTTTGGCAGCAGGGCGAGGAAGTGGCTGTTGGCGCCGATCAGCACCGCGAGCTGCACCAGCGCGTAGACGTTGAGCGCGAGGCTGCGCGGCGGATCGAAGCGCACGAAGTCGCGGTGCGGGTCGTACTCGTGCTTGGGGAAACGCGCCGCTACATCCGCGGGACGCCAACCGGGAGGCGCGATCCAGACGTACAGTTTGTCGCGCCAGCTCCGCGCGTACCACGAGTCCTTCACCATCGCCCAGTAGTAGTGCAGGTTGGCCCACACCGGGTTCCAACTCCGCAGTTGGCCGCGGATGCCGTAGATGCAGGGCTCCTCGTCCAGTTCCTCCTGGAAGCTGCCGAAGAGATGGTCCCAGAGCAGGAACACGCCGACGTAATTCTTGTCGAGGTAGATGTCGTTCTGCGCGTGGTGCACGCGGTGGTTGGAGGGCGTCTGGATCCAGCGGTCGAGAAAGCCTAGCCGTCCGATGAGCCGCGTGTGCGGCCAGAACTGGTAGAAGAGCTGCGCCACCCCCACTAGCAGGAAGACGGCGAAGGGCACGCCGCAGAGCGCCATCGGCAGGTAGAAGATCCAGTTGGTGAAGGAGCCGGTGCCGGGCTGCCGCAGCGCGGTGGTGAGATTGAACTCCTCGCTCTGATGGTGCACCACGTGCGAGGCCCAGAACAGTCCCACGGTGTGGCCCAGGCGGTGCTGCCAGTAATAACAGAGGTCGTAGAGCACGAAGGCGAAGACCCACGTGCCCCAGTGATTGGGCAGGTGGATCGGGGCCCAATGGGTGAGCACCAACTGGTACGCGTAGATGCCGAGGAACCCGAAGAAGACGCGCATGCCGGTGCTCAGGATGCCGCAGCTCAGGCTGTTAAGGGCATCCGCCAGGCGGTAGTAGCGCGTGCCGCGGACCCGATCGACGATGAACTCGAGCGCGATGAGCGCCAGGAAGACCGGAACCGCCAGGCTCACTGCGCGGCCATAGGTGCTGTCCATCTTGATATCGTGCCACATTACAATCGGAACATGGAAGCTGGTCAGGCGGACATCGCAATTGAGTTGCGAGAGCGCTTGGAGGCACAGCGAACGGCGTTTCGCAAAAATCCTCCGGGCCGCCGGGAGCGCGCGGATGCGCTCAGGCGGCTCGAGCAGGCGCTGCTCAAACACAAGGACGACATCATCGCCGCGATCTCGCAGGACTTCGGCGGCCGGCCGGCCGAGGAGACGCTCACACTCGAGCTGTTCCCCGTGTTGAACGAGATCCGCCACGCGCTCGGCCACCTGAAGCGCTGGATGGAGCCGCGGCGGGCGCCGGTCGCGTGGCAGTTCTGGCCGGGGCGCGCGCGGGTGATCTATCAGCCTCTCGGTGTGGTCGGAATCATCTCGCCGTGGAACTATCCGGTATTTCTCAGCCTCGGGCCAATGGTGGGCGCGCTGGCGGCCGGGAACCACGTGATGCTGAAGCCGTCGGAGCTGGCGCCGGTGACCGCGCACTTGATGCAATCGATGGTGACGGAGCTGTACGCGCCCGAGCATGTCGCGGTGATACCGGGCGAGTCCGAGGTAGCCGCCGGGTTTGCCGCGCTCCCCTTCGATCATCTGCTGTTCACCGGCTCCGCGCGCGTCGGCAAGCTGGTCATGAAGGCGGCCGGCGAGAACCTCACGCCAGTGACCCTGGAACTGGGCGGCAAGAGCCCGGCGATCGTGCATGCCTCTTACTCAGTCCGCGATGCCGCGGCCAAGATCGTGATGGGCAAGCTGTATAACGCCGGGCAGACCTGCGTGGCGCCGGACTTCGTGCTTTTGCCGCGGGAGAAGAAGGACGAACTCCTGTCCGAGGTGCGCGCCGCGGTGGCGAAGCTGTATCCCAAGCTGGCCGCGAACCGCGATTACACGCGCATCCTGAGCGCGCGGCAGTATCAGCGGCTTGCGGGCCTGGTCGAAGATGCGCGGCGCAAGGGCGCCGAAGTATTGGAATTGAATCCGGCACAGGAGGAGTGCAACCCGGCGAACCGCGTGTTCCCGCTCACTCTGCTCTTAAACGTCAGCGACGACATGCAGGTCATGCAGGAGGAGATCTTCGGCCCCGTGCTGCCGCTGGTGCCTTACCACGATATCGACGAAGCGATCGCCTACGTGAACGCCCGTCCGCGCCCGCTGGCACTCTATTATTTCGACCACAGCGGCAGGCGCATCCGCGAAGTGCTGAACCGAACCACCGCCGGCGGGGTCACAGTGAACGACTGCATCTTCCATGTGGGCCAGGCCAACCTTCCGTTTGGAGGCATCGGTCCCAGCGGCATGGGCCAGTATCATGGCTTCGACGGATTCGAGACATTCTCGAAAAAGAAGGGCGTGTTCCTGCAGGGGCGCGTGACACCGCTGCGGCTCCTGCGCCCGCCGTACGGCCGGCCGGCCCGGTGGATCTTGCGGTTTCTGGTGGGCGCCTGAGAGATCAGAAGTGTAAGGCCACGCCTGCTACCGGCAACAGGTGGTGCACTCCGGTAGAGCCGCTCAGGCCCGCGCCGGAGACAAAATCGCGGACCTCGCCGCGAATGCTCCAGTGCCGCGACAATCGAAAATCCACGCCACCGCCGAAATCGAAAACACCGTGAGCGGTGGAGTTGGATGTCACGTTAGGGCTGGGGTCCGACGCTACGACAGCATAATGGAACCACCCGCCGCCGCCGCCCAGAGCCCCATACACGGAGATGCGCGATTGCACCGGGATCATGATCCGAACGCCGAGCGTGAAGGCGTTGAAAGAGTTGTCGACGGAACCGGGGATGCTGGCGGTCGAGATTCCATGGACGGCAAACGCCGGCACATACTCGAGCCACAGGCTGGCGGCCGATCTCCGCGCCACCTGGTAGCCATAGCCGACCGAATCACCGAGGAGCGTGGCGCCATACACGGTTGCATTCGTACCGGGGACCACCTGGGATGGGATGCTGCGTGGGCCGAACAAGAAGAAGAAGTCCGAGTTCTGGATTAGTTGCGCCCACGCGCCGCCCGGAAGGAGCGCCAGAAGCAGGAACCCGAGCGGCAAGGTCTTGATCATGTTTCTTCCTCACCAGCATGTTAGATGGATGCGGCGCGGCGTACCACCGAAATCCGTTGAATGGCCGGATTTCCCGCTGAGCGGTGCAGGCCGTCCAGAACTGCTTTGCGCCGCCCAGATGAAGTCTCCGCCGCTCGGCGGAAAAGCGTTGTCTTGGGCCGGAAGCGCCTCTTATACTGAAGTCGCTTCATCATGCGCCGGGCGCTAACATACATCGTGGTGGCCGCACTCTGCACTCCCTTGATGGCCGCGGAGCGCAGATCGTGGAGCAAGCTCCGCTATGTCGGCGGCACGATTCCAGCGAAGGCCAGCCGCTACGATTGGAACACTGAATTGACTGCGAACCCGGATTCGATTGTCGTGGTCATTGCGCCCGCGGTGGTCTTTACGCCACAGCAGACCGTGCGCATCAAGCCCTCGCAGGTGACGTCGCTCAGTGTCGACGAGGCTGCCTGGCGGCGCGTCGGCGAGGTGAAAGGCGCCCAGCTTCCGGCCAAAACCCCGGCGCTCTTCGGCCTGCTCAAGGATCGCGGGTTCATCGGCATCGTCTATCGGACGGACGATGGCAAGCCCGCCGCCATGCTCCTCGAGAGTCTCTTCACCCGGCGCATTCTCGCGGTCCTCAAGGAGCTGACCGGCAAGACGGTTGAGACTTCGCCGTGATGGATAAGCTGCTCGACGTGGCATCGCTGGTGGTCTTCGCCTTCGGCGCGGTCGCCTTCTCTATCCTCACGGTGTTCTATTGGGGCGAGCGTCTCCGCCGGAAGACGCCCCGCAAGCCCACCGTCTTCCCCGAGTTCACCCTGGTCTGCGCCGCCGCCTTCGTGAACAGTCTGTTCTTTCATGCCGCCATCGTCGACGATTTGACCAGCGGCCTTTTGCCTCCGCTGATGCTTCACCTGGTCTTCGAGGGTGGCCGACGGTGGCGATGGACGCTCATCGCGATGTACGGCGCCGGCATCGCTTCGGCGTTGGCGAGAGGCCTGTTCGAGAACGACCTGCTCGATCTCGCTCCCGCCGTGATGCTGGCCGCGGCCAGTACCACGGGGCTTCTGCTGCAGGCATTTGCGCGGCGGCCATTGAAGGCCGGTGAACGCGCCCATCGCCGCTGGATCGGCGCCCTCCTGGCATTGATGCTGGTCTGCGCGGCAGCCAACCTGGCCGGCTTCGGCGCGTTGGCCGGTCCGCTGCCGGACTATCTGCTGCTGACCTTCTTCTGCGTGACCCTGTACTATCGCGAGCGCCTGGTCTTCTTCGACCTGCTGGTCAAGCGCGGCGTCTTCTTCGCGGTCGGCTTGGCGGCGGTCGTTCGTCTGCCTTGGTCTTACGCGACCGTGACGTTGGCGCTCTGGTTCGTGGCGCCGTGGGTGTACGCCTTCGTGGAGCGCGCCGTCGACCGTGCGTGGCTGCGCCGCCCCTATTCCGCACAAGACGCCGAGCGTCAGTTCATCCGCGACATCCAAAGCGCCACCACAGAAGATGAGCTGCGATCGACCGCGGCCGCCAGCCTGGGCGGCATCTTTCAGACGGCCGCGGAAGTTGCATTCGATGCATCCGCCGTTGCCGCGGACGACGGCCTGGCAGAGGGTTCCATCCGCCTGGCGCCGCGGCCTGACGGCATCCCGTTTCTGAGCGACGACCGGAGGCTGCTGCAATCGCTGGCAGGGGCGCTCGGGGTGGTGCGCGAGAACGTCCGTTTCCGCGAACGGGAGCAGCGCCTGCGCTGGCTGGCCAGCCGCGCCGAGCTGAAGGCGCTGCGCGCCCAGATCAATCCGCACTTCCTGTTCAATGCCCTCAGCGTCATCGCCGGGCTGGTGCACTACCAGCCCGAGCTGGCCGACGAAACCATCGAGCAGCTCGCCCAGGTGTTCCGCTACACGCTTCGCAAATCGGAGAACGAATGGGCGCCCCTCGCCGAAGAGGTGGACTTCGTCTCCTCCTACCTGCGCATCGAGAAGGCGCGGTTTGGGGAGCGGCTCCAGTTCCACTGCGATGTGGACCCCGCGGCGGCGCGGCTTCTCATTCCCGCCATGTCGATTCAGCCGCTCATCGAGAACGCCATCAAGCACGGCGTTTCGGCCGTGGAAGGCTGCGGCACGGTGACGCTGCGAGCCGCGCTCGAAGACGGCTTGCTCTCGGTGGAGGTAATGGACAACGGCCCAGGCTTTCCGACCGGCTTCTCTCTCGAAGAGCGCGGCGATGGCCACGGACTGAGGAACGTGGCCGAGAGGCTGCGCGGCTACTATGGCGACTCCGCACGGTTATCCTGGGAAAGCGGGCAGAGCGGCACGCGGGTGGTGCTGACGCTGCCGCCATCGAGTGGCTCCGGTTCGACCGGGGGAGACAATGGGGATACGCGTTTTGATCGTTGACGACGAAGAGCCGACGCGCTTGCGTCTGCGCCAGATGCTGGCTGCCCACCAGGACATCGAAGTGATCGGCGAGGCCGGGTCGGGAGTCGAGGCCATTCAGATGAACGCCGACCTGCACCCCGACGTGATCCTGCTGGACATCCAGATGCCCGGATCGAGTGGCATCGACGTGGCCGCCTGCCTGCCGCAGCCCCGCCCGCACGTCATCTTCTGCACGGCCTTCGATCAATATGCCGTCGAAGCGTTTGAGCTGTACGCGGTGGACTATCTGCTGAAGCCCGTGGTCCGCGCCCGCCTGGCTCAGGCGCTCGACCGGGTGCGTACGCTGGGTGCTCCCGTAGCGCGTGAGGCAGCGCTCGACCAGGCGCTGCGCCGGCAGCGGTCCGCCGCGCGGTTCCTGGTACGCAGCGGCACCAACTACCTGGTGATCGGCGAAGCTCGCGTGCTGTACTTCGGCACCGAAGGAAGTCTCACGCGCCTGGTGGCGGACAACGGGCAGTACTGGATGGACCCCACGCTCAACGACCTGGAGCAGCGGCTGGACCCGGCGCGCTTCTTCCGCATCTCCCGCGCCGCGCTGATCAATCTGAACGCGGTGACGGAGGTGGTCCCGGTGACCGGCGGCTCCGGAGAAGTGGTGCTGCGCAACGGCCAGCGGCTCGACGTAAGCCGGCGGCGGTTCCGCGACTTGCTGCAATCACTGGCTGGAATGGCCCACCCCTAACGGAGCGCCCTCCCGTATCTCGTCCGTCGCGCGCCGCACCACCATGTCTCCAGCCTGCAGGCTGCCGAGAACCTCGATTAGGTCGCCGTCCGTGGCGGCGCCCTTTTTGACATCCACCCACTCCGCATGACCGTTGCGATCGCGCACCACGAAGGTCCGCTCGGTGGTGGTCACCACCGCGGTTCTGGGAACGAAGAGCGCGGGATGTGTCCGCCGCACCGGCCACTTCACCGTGGGATACATGCCCGGCGCCAGCGAACCGTCGCGGTTGGATACATCCAGCTCCACGGGCATGGTGCGCGTCTTGGGATCGAGCGCGTGCGAGATGCGCGCGACCGTTCCCGAGTAGGCACGCTCCGGGTTGGCCGGGACGCGGAAGTCCACCTTGGCTCCAGCCACGATGCCGGCGACCACTTCTTCGGGCACGGCAACCACAAGTCTCAGATGCGAGACCTGCTGGATAGTGAGCAGGACGGGGTCGGCACCAGGACCGACCAGGGCTCCCGGATGCACCAGTCGCTCGGTGACTACGCCATCGAACGGCGCGGTAATCCGCAGATACGCCTCCAGATCTTCGTGAGCTTTGGCGACAGATTGCGCCGCCTGAATGGCCTGCTGGCGGGAGTGGACCAGGGCCTGCGCCGCCTCCACCTGCTTTTCCGCCTGGATCAGCTCGTTGCCGGCCACCGCACCGGGCGTCTCGGAGGCTTTCTTCAAACGGTCGGCGGTGGCCTGCGCGGCGGCGAGCTGCGCCTCGGCCTGCAGGCGGTCGGACTCGGCAGCTTGGATTCGGGATTGGGCCTCGGCGATCTGCGCTTTCATCTCGGGCGCGGTCAGCTCGGCGAGGAGGTCGCCCTGTTTGACTTCACTGCCGCGGTCCACAAGGACGCGCTCGACGTAGCCGGGGACTTTGGCGTGGAGGGATACGGTGAGGAATGGCTGAAGTTCGGCCGGAAGCTCGATAGTGCGCGAGACGGGTTTGGAGACTACTGGGGCGAGGTCGGTGGTCTGCGCGGCGGCGGGAAGTGCGAGGAGGAAGGCGAGGGCCAAGTGGGGCAGCCAATCCTGGCTGCCGCCGGCTCTCAGCCGGCGAAGTGCCGAGCGCGAGGATTCATGCCTGGCGTGAAAGAGCCGCCTGAAAGGCGGCTGCGGGCAAGATTGCCTAATGCCACATAGTTTTCCCGCAATCGGACGTTCTGCGTTAATTGTGGGGCGGACCCCCCGGTCCGCGGCCGACGCCCTCGTCGGCCTATCGCGGGTCGCATCGGGCTGATTTGGTTGTGCAAACAGCGGGTCCAGGGGGACCCGCGCGGACCAGGGGGTCCGCCCCACAATTTGTGCAGCATTCCCAGCGGTGGGAAAACTATGCGGCATTGGGCAAGATTGCCCGCCCCACAGCCATTGGGAGCAGCCCTGCTGGTAATACGGCAGTGCTGGTACGTTAGGTCGCTTCATAGTATCGGCTCGCTGGGTCTAGAGGATTGAGTGAGGGCGAACTGGTTGATGCACGACGCTGGAGGATTGCGTAAATCGAGGGCAGAACCGTGAGCGTGGTGAAGGTGGAGACGATGAGGCCGCCGATCACGGCGCGACCGAGCGGGGCGGCCTGCGCTCCGCTTTCTCCGAGACCGATGGCCATGGGGACCATGCCGAAGATCATCGCTGCCGCGGTCATGAGGACCGCACGCAGGCGGCTGGCCGCTCCCTCCTGCGCGGCATCGAGAGGCGCCCGCCCTTCGTGACGCGCGCGCTCGGCGAACGTCACCAGAAGGATCGAGTTGGCGACTGCGATCCCGATCGCCATGATGGCCCCCATGAAGGATTGCACGTTGAGAGTGGTGCCGGTGAAGCGCAACATGAGCAGCACGCCGCAGAGCACTGCCGGAATGGTGAGAACGATCGCAAGCGCCAGCCGCACCGACTGAAAATTCGCACACAACAGAAGGAAGATCACCAGCACCGCCAGCAGCAGGCCGATGCGCAGCCCGTCGAGCGTCTGCTCCAGTGCCGGGATCTCGCCGCGCATCTTTACGCTCACTCCCCTCGGCGGGGCGCCGGCGCCGGCCAACGCCTGGTTCAGCTTCTGCGATGCTTCTCCCAATGTGAGCCCGTGAATGTTGGCCGTGAGGCTCACCACATGCTGACCGTTGTAGCGCTCGATCAGTCCGGGGATCGTGCCTGGTTTCAGGGTGGCGAAGTCGCGCAGTTGGCCCTTCGAGAGCGGAATCTCGCCTATGTCTTCTTCGCTCTGAAGCCGGTTCTGCGGCAACTGCACCTGGATCTGGAAGGCATTGCCGGAGCCCGGATCGCGCCAGTAGTTGGGCTGGGTGAAGCGCGACGACGAAGTGGCCGGCACCACCGAGTGCACCACGTCGGACATCGTCAGGCCGAACTGGCCGGCGCGGTCGCGGTCCACGTTGATATCGAGCGTGGGGTAGTTCATCTCCTGGGCGAATTGCAGATCGCGGAGGAAAGAGAGTTTGGCCAATTGGTCGCGGATTTTCTGGGCGTAGACGTAGTCGTCCTGCAGGCTGACTCCCTGCACCGCGATCTCGATCGGAGTGGGCGATCCGAAGCTCATCACCTGGGTGACGATGTCGCCGGCTTCGAAGGAAACCTCCGAGCCGGGCAACTCGCGTTTCAAGGCTTCCCGCAGCTTCTCGCGCAGGGCTTCGCCGCGCGGGGCATCGGGCTTGAGGGCGACTTGAATCACGGCCTCCTGCGGCCCGCTGGTGAACAGGTGAATCAGGTCTACCGGGTAGCTGGATGGAATGAGGCCCACGAAGTCGCTGGTGATGGCGATGTTGTTCTCGCCCGCTTCGCGGTGAATCACATCGAGCGCGTGCAGGACGATGCGTTCCGTTTCCTCGAGCCGCGTCCCCGTGGGCGCGCGCAGCCGGATGCGCATGAGTGGAGCGTTAGCATCGGGGAAGATCTCGGTTCCCATACGCGGCAGCAGCACGTAGACCAGGCCGACGGAAGCGGCGAGGTATACGAGCACCAGGGGCCAGCGGAATTTCAGAACCAACCGCAGGTAGCCTTCGTAAGACCGGCGTAAGACGCCGAAGAGTCCCTCGCGCTCTTCGCCGCGGTGAGCCTCCCTCATGATCCAAGTGGAGAAGACCGGCACCAGGCTGCTGGAGAGCAGGTACGACGCGATCATGGAGAACGCCACCGCCAGCGAGAGCGGAACGAACAACTGCCGGCCGACACCCACCATAAAGAAGGACGGGACAAAAACCGCCAGCACGCAGAACATCGAGAGCAGGCGGGCCATGGCCGTCCGGCTGCAGGCTTCCAACACCGCCCGTGCGCGCGAAACGCCGGGCAGCATGCGGGTGTGGATGTTTTCGATTTCCACGGTGGCCTCGTCCACCAGGACCCCGACCGCGAGCGCCAGGCCGCCGAGAGTCATGATGTTAATGGTCTGGCCGGTGAGCCACAGCAGGACCACGGCGCTGAGCAGCGCGAACGGGATGTTCAGGACCACGATGAAGGCGCTGCGCCAGTCGCGCAGGAAGATTAATACCATCAGGCCGGTGAGCGCGGCGCCCGCCAGCCCTTCCAGGACGAGGCCGCGGATCGAGTTCGTGACGTAAGGCGACTGATCGAATTCCAGCCGCACGTCCACATCTTCGGGAACGGCTTTTTTGAAATCGGGCAGCGCGGCCTTCACTGCGTTGATGACCGCCAGCGTCGAGGCATCGGAGCGCTTGGTCACCGGGATGTAGACGGTGCGGCGTCCGTTGACGTGGGCATAGGCGGTGACGAGATCGGTGCCATTCTCGATGGTGCCGATGTCCCGCAGGTAGACGCTAGTGCCGGAGACCGGGCGGATGGGCGTCGAGAGCAGTTCCGCGAGGTTGCCGCCGAGCGCGGCGTTGGTGCGGGCGATGCGTTCGATTTTGCCGGTCCACATATTGCCCGAGGGCATTACGAGACTGGCCTGGCTGACCGCGGCGATGGCTTCATCGGGCGAGATGCGGTATTGCTGGAGCTTGTCGGGGTCGAGCGTGACGACGATGGTCCGCTGATTTCCGCCGAAGGGCGGCGGGGCGGAGACGCCCGGCAGGGTCGCGAACAAAGGCCGCACGCGGTTGATGGCGAAATCCTGCATCTCGCCTTGCGTGCGGATGGGGCTGCTGAAGACCAGCAGGCCCACGGCCACGCTGCCGGCATCGAAGCGCGTGATAAACGGCGGCACCGTGCCGGGCGGCATGAAGGCGCGGGCGCGGTTCACGTAGCCCACGGTTTCCGACATCGCCTGGCTCATGTTGGCGCCTTCGTGGAAGACGAGCTTCATGAGGGCCGCGCCCTGGATGCTCTTGCTCTCCACGTGGTCGATGCCGGTGATGTAGAGGAAGTGATACTCGTAGTAGTAAGTCAGGTAGCCTTCCATCTGGGCCGGGTCCATGCCGCCGTAGGGTTGCGCGACGTAGATGGCGGGATCGCCGACTTGCGGAAAAATGTCGGCCGGCATGCGCTGGACGGCGAGCACGGCGCAGAGGGCGATGGCGATGAGGGCTACGACCACGGTGAGGGGGCGGGAGAGAGCGGCGAGGACTAGACGCATGTGAAACTCGGGGGTTGGGGGTTGGGGGTTAGGGGTTGGGGGTAGGTGGCTCGCTGCGCTCGCGGCCATTTCTCACAGGTGTTCGGATGAGGTGACGTGGCGCAGGGGGTGCCCTCTGGGCCCGTGCCTGCCGCGTCGAGACTCGTCTCGACGCCTCTTCCCGGTCGTGCCTGCGCTCGCGGCCATTTCTCACAGGTGTTTGGAAGAGGTGAAGTGGCGCAGGCACTCGTGCCTGCCGCGTCGAGACTCGTCTCGACGCCTCTTCCCGGTCGTGCCACAGTGTCGAGGATGAGTGCCGGCGCGGCAGGCACGAGTGCGTGCGCCACAGCGGCCTGAATGCGAGCTAGTACAGGGGTGGTCATTTGCCGGCCTCCGCGATGAAGGGTTCGAGGTCGCCGGCGGCGGCGGCGATGCCCAGCAAGCCGCGCCACACGCCCAGGCGCGCCAGGGCGTCATCGATTTCGGCTTGGGTGAGCAGGCGCTGTGCCTCGGCCACTTCATCGATGTTTCCGAGACCGGACTGATAGCGTGCGGTGGCTTGCTGCGCGGCCGTGCGCGCCGCTGCCACCTGAATCGGCGTATTGGCGGCGATCCGGCGCGCGCCCTCCCTGCACGGTGGCCGCCGCTACGTTCCAGCGCGCCCGCAAATCCGCGGCGATCTGCTCGGCCCGCGCCGTCTGCGCGCGGATGGTCGAGGCCTGCGCGGATTCGCGCGCCCGCAGCGACGGCAACTCGGATAGGGGAAACATCACGGTGAACCCGAGAGCATAGTCTTGAACACTGGGAGCGAGGCCATTTAACCCGCCGAGCAAATTGCCATTGGTCTCGGCGCTGGTGCCGCGGGCGTACGCCGAACCCTGCAAATAAAAGCGCGGGAAATAGGATCGCTCGAGGACGTGAAGCTGTGCCTCGGCCTGCGCCACCACGGCATTCTGCTCGATGGCGATGGGATTGGCCGCCACGTTCAAAGGTTCGGCCGTCCGTTCGGGGGGCAACTGCAGCAGCGCCGGAGCGGAGATGGCAATCCGGGCGGGATCGCCGCCCACGAACTGCGCGATGGTGGCGCGCGCCACGTCGACGGCCTGCTGCGCCTGGATGAGCTCGGTCCGCGCCGCGGCAAGCTCGGCCTGGGCGCGCGAAGCGTCGGCGCCCGGGCGCAACTGCGCATTCACGAGAGCGTCGATGGTCCGCGCCACGATCTCGGCACGCTCCACTCCGGCCTGGGCCGCGCGTACCGTCTCCTGGGCCGCAGCCATCGTCAGGTATGCATCCACGGTTGCCACCGTGACCTCGTACCTGGTCCGCTGCAGTGCCGCTTCCGACTGGGCGCGCGCGGCGGTGGCCAGCGACACATTGCCGGCGCGCAGTCCGAAGTCGAAAGGCTCCCACGTCACCAGCGTGCCGATGGCGCTGCCCCAGGCGGATCCCAGGTTGTTCGAGCCAATCACCGGTCCCGACATGGAGGGAATGACGCTCTGCGGCAGCAACAATCCGAAGACGTTGTTTCGAGTAGCGCGATTGGCTTGCGCCAGGGCATCGATCCTGGGCAGATAGGCGGTCCGGGCGAGTTGAATCCCGGCGGCGGCCGCATTGATCTGCTCCTGGGAAACGCGGATGGAGGGATAGTTCTTGAGCGCACTATCGACGGCTTGCGCGAGGGTCAACGCCGCGGGCTGGGCCATCAACGAACTGGCGGCCGCCAGCAACAGCACTCCCGGGTTCTTCAACGATTCACCTTTCTCGATGAGCCGGCCTCGATCAGCTCGTGAAATAACTCGCGCACCTTGTGCTTGGACGCCGCCAGCGCTTTGCGGCCCAGGGCCGTCGCCCGATAGACTTTGCGCAGGGACTTGCCGTTGCGCACCTCGGAAGCGCGCAGGTATCCCTTCTTCTCCAGGCCGTGGAGCAAGGGATACAGGCTGCCGGGACTGATGCGATACCCATGGCGAGCCAGCTCCTCGATCATGCCCAGTCCAAAAATGGGCTCTTCCACGGCGTGGTGCAGCACGTGCAGACGGATCAGCCCCGAGTAGAGATCGCGGTCGGCATTGTAGTCGAGATTCGTTTTCGATGTTCGATTTCGGATGCAGATAGTATAACAGGGGCCAGGGGCGGGGGCCAGGGGCCAAGGCCCGGGGCCGGGGCCCAGGGGAGGGCCCTTGTGACGGCGATTTCCGGAAATGTCGAATTGCATTTATGACGCTTTAACCTCTTCTGTTTCTGTAGGTTCCGGAGCGGCCCCAAGATTTTGTGACGGCGATTAGGGGTCATTTCCCGAATCGCCGTCACAAACCTCCTCGCGCAGGTCGATGATGCGGTTCCCTCCTGGTAAGCGCCGGAATTTCAATTCGATACCGTGATCGGCGAGGGTTAAGTAGCCACCGCAATCGAGGCGGATGCGGAGGCGCGCCTGTCCGTCTTCGGCGGTGAAGGGGTGGGTGGGTTCGACGATGGCGCGGAATTTTGGCAAAAGGGTTGGGTTGCATGAAATCCTCTCTAATTTCAAGCTAGTACGACGACATCGGCTCTCCGCGGGTTTGGATACCGAAATTGTTGAAATGATTGAGAAAATATTCCGGAAAATTTTGTCACCGGGTTTTTGGGAGTGGTGGATTTTGGGGTTTTCTTGGGGTGGGGGACGGCGGTTGAGGCAGCACCTGGCCGCGCTGCGGATGTTGTTCGATTGGCTGGTGGCCGGCCATGTGCTGGACGTAGATCCGGCCCTGCCGGTCTCCAGAAACCCACTTTTTGACCAATGACCTCCGAGCTGATCCGGCGGGGTATGGCGAGCGTCTCCTCCTGGCCATTTCATGAAAGACGAAGCCCCGCCAAGAGGCTTCCTGAAATGCAACGCCAAATGTGGCCTCTGTGAGGAACTCCTGCTCAAAACAGGTAATTCTGAGCAGCGGCCTGACATTTGTGATCCTGTTGCACGGATTGGGCAAGATCCACGTCAAATCTGGTGGTGATTTTAGCGAGGAGGTGTCTGTGCTCAAATCGTTTGCGTTTGCAGCGTTTTTCACCTGCGTTGCCGCGGCCGCGAATGCTCCAATTCGCGAGGTCACCTCGGAGGCAGCGAGCGTCTCGGGCATGCTGATCCCCGCGTTTTACAAGGGCTACATCTACTGGGCCGGACGGGAGCCGTTAAGGATCTACACGCCGGATGGCCACCCGGCGCCATACATCGCAATGCCTAACGGAACGGCGCAGGCGATTGCGGCCGATACCGACGGCACGCTGGCGGTCGCCTGGACGACTCAAACAAGCGGTGGGATCGATCTGCACGACCCTTCAGGCGCATCAGTGAGAACCATTCAGACCGGCCGCTACCTGCCCACTCACCTCTCGTTCGCCGGAGACCATTCCCTCTGGAGCTTGGGCTGGCAACTCGACGCCGGCGGCCGGCCTATGCCGGACAAGTCCGACTATATGACCGTGCGCAAGTTTCTGCCCAATGGCCAGCAGGGCGGCGCCTATCTCCCCCGCTCCCTATTCCCGAAAGGTCTCGAACCGGCCGAGGAATCGTGGCAACGGTCGAACTGCATCACCGTTTCTCACAATGGTATCGGGCTTTGGGTCAACTCCGGCATGAGCGGTACGAAGACGGAATGGG
Source organism: Candidatus Sulfopaludibacter sp. SbA4 (assembly GCA_900290305.1). GTDB lineage: Bacteria > Acidobacteriota > Terriglobia > Bryobacterales > Bryobacteraceae > OMOG01. The sequence continues at coordinate 6,979 of OMOG01000263.1, read as the reverse complement.
TGGAACTCGACCTCAACGGAAACGTGACCGGCCGTTGGAGGCTCGACCCGTTCTTTTACGAAATGAGAGTGGCGTTAACCTCGGACGGCCACGTTTTCGTTCATCATTTTGACCTCGACACGAAGACTCATGTCCTCATAACGCTCGACCGGCATCCTCTACCTGGTTGCCGGTGCAATCCGCCCCCAGCGGGTACCTGGTTGGCGCCGATGGCGAAGAGCTAATATTTGCCGACTCTGGCCAGGGACCAATACACCTTCGCTGGTATCAGCATCCCTGACGTTTGTGTCAGGAGCGATTGTGGCCGGACATGCGGCGTTTCTGGAACCCGGCGCCCCCAGAAGTGGCGGGAACGGGCCCGTGGCTATCTGCCTGGTGAATTCGCCGAGCGCCCCGCTGGATTGAGGTCAGCACCATTGCAGGGTCATCGTTCCCAACGCCTGCCAACCGGAGGTGGCGCCGGTCGAGTCGCCCGCCGCCAGATAGACGACGAGATTTCCCTTGAATGCGGCGGTGAAGCTGAGATTCATGCCCAGCGTATGAGTATTTCCGCTCGCGCTGACGGAAGACGATGATGCGTTCACCGTGCACTGGCTGTTGCTCGCGGAGCCCGAACCTCCCGGCTCAAGTCCTGCCGACAGACCGCCGCCGGCGTCGCTCGCAAAGTAAATCACGTTGAACGGCCGGCTATACGCCAGGCAGCACGCCTGGCGGCCGTCCAGGAAATTGTCGATCAGGGTATTGACGACGCCAAGATCCTTGGACGCCCTTCGTGTCGGAGAAAGTGAAGGTGAACGTCTGGCTCGAGTTGGCGGCATGGCCCGGAGACACGCCGACGGCCGCTGGGAAGGTTGCAGTGGTGGGCACGCCCCACGTGCCCAATGCCTGCCACCCCGAATTCGCGGAGGCATCCGCCGCCGGATTCTGCGGGATTTCCAATACGCGCTCCGCGGATTGCGGCAACCGCCCGGAGGAACCCCGCGGGTTGTTGTAAAGAGTCTCGATTGAATCGCGCAGCGGGATCCGAAAGGCAACTACGCAGACTTGCGTTCGAGCCTGATCAGGCGCTCGCGCAACTCGGCGATCTCGCGGTCCTGGGCTTCGAGCGCTCCATCGACCTTCTCGGCCCAGGCGTCCATCCGGGAACTCCAGCGGCTCCCGGTCTGCCATAAACCGGCGTGCCGGTCCAGGCGCGCTGCTTGCGTGTCGAAGCGGGTGTTGATCTGTGCGAAGCCCTCGCGCATTTCGCTTTGGAGGCTGAGCAGGCCGTGGTTCACGTCGCGGATCTCCCGCTCCAAGCTCGCTTTGACATCCATGATCAGGCGTTCGAGATTATCCACGTTCCTTATTATCCCTCACTCGCATCGCAGCGCGATCACGGGATCCAGCCTCGCCGCGCGCCGCGCGGGGAGATAACATGCCAGGGCCGCGGCGATCAGCAGCACGCACGTCACCCCAACCAACGCCACGGGATCGAGCGGGTCTACGCCGAACAGCAGACTCCGCACCAGGACTGCGGCGAGCCGGGCGCCGATCAGCCCCACCGCAAGCCCCGCCACCACCGGGCGCAGCCCCTGCGCCAGCACCGACCGCATCACGTCGCCCTTCTGCGCTCCGAGTGCCATGCGCAATCCGATCTCCTGGGTCTGCCGCGCCACCGCGTAACTGGCTACGCCGTAGATTCCCACCAGCGCCAGGGCCAGCGAGAGCGCGGCGAACAGCACCACCAGCACCATCTGAAAACGCCGCGGGGCCACCGAGTCCGAGACGATCGCGCGCATCGTTTTCATGGCCGCAATCGGGAGGTCCTTGTCGAGCTTCCACGTTGCCGCGCGGATCGCCGGCGCGAGCGCCTGCGGCTCTTCCACCGTGCGCACTACCAGCGTCATGCGATAGAGCGGGGCCTGCGCGTAGGGCCGGTAGAAGAGCGGCATGGGTTCGCGTTCCAGCCCGCCGGTGGCTACATCGCCAGTCACTCCCACAATCGTCAGCAAAGGGTCGGACTTAACGTCGCCGGTGCGGATGCGCTTTCCAACCGCATGTGTGACCGGCTCCGCGGGCCACAACTTCCTCGCCAGGGCGGCTCCGATCACCGCTGCCCGCAAGGTCTCCGGATCGTCGAAGAACCGGCCCGCCAGGAGGGTGATCCCCATGGTGCTGAAATACCCTGGTGTTACCGCGCGGAAAATGGCCACCGGCCGGTCGAGGAGATACTCGTGGTCGCTCTCCAGGTAGATCATCCTGGTGTTGGTTTCGTTCACCAGCGGAAGGCCGCTCACCGCCCCCGCGGACGCGACCCCAGGCAGGCCGCGAACCGACTCCACGAGCTGTGTGTAGAACGCAACTGCCTGGCGGTCGTCGTACCGCTCTTCGGGAAGCGCCAGGTCGGCCGAGAGGATTCGTTCCACGCCGAATCCCTTATCCACTTTCATCACGCGGACAAAGCTGTGCAGCAGCAAACCGGCCACCGCCAGCAGGCCCGTAGAAAGCGCCACCTCCACCGCTACCAGGATTCGCCGGCTGCGGCCCGCCCGCGCACCAGAACTGGCGCCGCGGGCCTCTTTCAAATGCTCGTGCAGATCGCCGCGAGCCGTCCGCCACGCCGGCGCGAGGCCGAACGCCAGGCCGGTAATCAACGCCGCCGCCATTGTGAACAGCAGGACTGGTGCGTTGAGATGCAACAACTGCACCGCGGGCAGATCGGCCGCCGCCAGCGCGACCAGGAGCCGCGTCCCCCAGTTGGCGACCAGCAGCCCGGCGGTGCCGCCCAGGGCCGCGATCACCAGGCTCTCGGTGAGCAGTTGGCGGACCAGCCGCAGGCGCGGAGCACCCAGCGCCACGCGCGTGGCCAGCTCGCGCTCGCGGCTGCTCATGCGCGCCAGCAGAAGATTCGCCAGGTTGATGCAGCCGATCGCAAGCAGAAGTCCGACCGTGGCCAGCAGAACCATCAGCCCCTGCCGCACGTTGCCGGAAAAGACTTCGCGCAGCGGCACCAGTTGCGCGCGCAGGTCAAACGCCAGGTCCGGAATCTGTTTCTTCACCTGTTGGACGATCCCTTGCGCGATGGCATTCAACTGCTGCTCCGCCGTCGCGGCCGGCACGCCAGGCTTCAGGCGCGCGATCACGCCAAAGTTCCAACTGCCCTCGGAGGTCAGATCGTTCTGGTCGAACGCCATGGGCTTCCAGACGTCGACGCGCGGCCCGAAGGCCACCAGCGGATGAAGCTGCTTGCCGGTGGGGAACAGGAATCCCGCGGGCATGATCCCCACCACCAGGTAAAGCTGCCCATTCAGGGAAACCGTGCGATTCAGGATGCCCGGATCGCCGCCCCAGCGGTGCATCCACAGCTCGTGGCTGATCACGGCCACGCGGTCGCGGCCGGGCTCGTCTTCTTCCGGAAGAAATCCCCGGCCGCGCTCGGGCTGCACACCCAGCAGCGAGAACAGACTCGCAGAGACGCGGGCGCCGTACAATCGCTCCGGCTCACCGGCTCCCGTCAAGCTGAAGTCGAACGCTTCCATCGCCGCCATCCCGGAGAACACGGAATTCGATTTGCGGAATTCCACAAAGTCGATGGCGCGCACGGGAAGGCTGGGAAACCGGTCGCGCACTTGCGGGATGTAAGTCGTCATGGTCACCAGCCGGTCGGGCGCGGCATAAGGCAGCGGCTTGAGCAGCACCGCATACACCACGCTGAAGATCGCGGTGTTGGCGCCGATCCCCAGCGCCAGCGTGGCAACAGCGGCCGCCGTGAAGCCCGGGCTCTTGCGCAAAGTGCGCGCGGCAAAGCGGATGTCCTGCCAGGCCGTCTCCACCCACAGGGTGCCGCGAGCATCGCGGCAGTCTTCCTTCACCTGTTCGAGCCCGCCGAACTCCAGGCGAGCCGCGCGCCGCGCCTCTTCGGGCGCCATCCCCCGGCTCACGTTGGCGGCCACCTGGCGTTCAAAGTGGTCGCGCAACTCGGCGTCCAGCCGGTCTTCCATGTAGGCGGGCCGCACCAGCCTTTGCCACCAGTTCATAGCGCACCTCCCTCCGCGGATTGGAGGATCAGCCCGATGGCCTCCGAGAGCCGCGCCCAGTTGGCGGTTTCCGTCTTGAGCTGCGCGCGTCCCTTGGCCGTAAGCTTATAGAACTTGGCCTCGCGGCCGGTGTCCGATTCCTTCCAGTCGGCGCCCAGCAGCCCGCGGTTTTCCAGGCGATGCAGCGCCGGATAGAGCGACCCCTGCTGCACCTGCAATACGTCGCGCGAGATCTGCTGGATTCTCTGGGCAATGGCGTACCCGTGGATCGGGCCGCAAGCGACCACCTGGAGAATCAGCATATCGAGCGTGCCCTGCGGAAGATCGGATTTCGGAGAAGTCATGCGTACACCTCGCACTTCTACATATACACCAGGCATATGTAGAAGCGCAAGGGCTCCAACGGGAAAAATTGGGCCGGTAGAGTAGCGATCGGCCATACTTGAGGACTACCAGCGTGTGGCACATTGTGTCAAGATGCGTCGATACTCAACGGAGCAACTGCCTTACGATACATGGTTGCGCTATGGAGACGATCATCGGCGAGGGCGGCTTGAGCGATAAGGCGAGCATCGCGCTTTCTGCCTCGAAAAACCGTCGCATTCCGAGCCAGAGAATGCATGAGCGCTCACCGCAATCCATACACGCGGCGAAACTGCTTCACACCAAAGGCTCGCGTCAGCTTCGCTCGTTGCGCTCGACCTGCAATTGCGTCGGCATGGTCTTCGCCAATCGCCGGACCTTCATCGAGCCCGAACAAATCCCAATGATCCGGGCAGAGAGGAAATGCTTGGGCTTAACCCATGTGTCCGCCAATAAAAAGGTGGCGGCATCGAATGGCAACGTCGCGGTCCGGTGGGATGCGGGCACTGCGGTATTCTGGCATTGTAAGGAACTGGCCCTGCTTACGGGCCTGTCATATGATACGTCGAAGACGCACACTCAGCCCAAAGCGACGCCTTTGCCCGGCTGATGCACTTCATGCCCGGCAAGAGGCCTTGTCGGCGCTGATGGTGCGCCTCCGGTACAGTGGAAATCCTGAGCACAAGCGGAACCCGGGCGATTTCGGTCTGAACCCTCCGAGCGCGCCGCGCGCCGGCAAGACACTGTGTGATCAAGTAGAGATCTATAGTCGGGCCGAAGCTCTCGAGCTCTTACGAGCAGGGCTGAAGAGAGGTACCTTCAGCGCGCAGGAGCGCGACGGTTGGCCGCAGAACGTGTGGGCGGTGACCGAAACCGGGGAGCCTGTCGAGGCGCAACTCGAAGGCCATGGCGTCTACCACGGGTACCCGATGCCGGCGGCCGATCCATTTCGGGAGAAGGTCCTCGAGCGGTGGACGCATTCATGACTTCCAATATGGCCATCGAACTCAAGTGGCTTCCTCCGTTTCACGGACCGCCGGAAGTTGGACGGACTTCGGCCATAATCGAGATCCGTTTCGGGTCCGAGAATGCGACGCGTTTCGACGACGATTGGTCTGAGTCCGTTCAACATGGCGTTCGAGTCTCCGCATATCCGCTGGCTCTTTGGCTGGCGTCGTCCTGGTGGCGAATCCGCTGGGAGCCCCTGCCTTCACGGATCCGGCTGACGCCGGATGGAATCCCCGCTGATGCCAGTTGGCGCATGAGCCACGAGCTTCCGGCGGCCGGTTACGGCTTCATTTGGCCCAAACTGGAGTTCGCCAGCGACGGAGAGGCGATCTGGGTGAGTTGTCGGCCCTCCCCGGCCTTGTCCCGTGAACCCGTTCGCTACCTGTCGGAATTCGAGGCGTTCGTGCCGGCGCCAGAGTTTGAACGGGAGACGGATAACTTCATGGACCTCGTGCTCCGCAGGCTCGACAGCTTGGGACAAACGGAATTGCACATCCTTTGGCGGGAAGTCCTCGATGAACGCGCGGACCCCAGACAGTCGGATGCAAGACGGATCGAGGCACGCCTCGGGTACGAGCCGGATGAGGCTCCACTGATGTTACTGGAGCGCCTGCTCGAGCTCGCGTCTGAGGCAGGTCCTGGTGCAACTGACGAGATCGCCCCGGTCTGCGCAGGCAGCCGTCCAATCGAAACCCTCAACGAAGTTATCAACCTCGCTTCGCGGCCCGGTGTTCGGGGAAGAGTCTCAGTGCCGGGCGAGGCAGGTGTCAAGGACGGAACAATGCCGCCGTGGCAACGGGCGCGCCGAATCGCAAAAGCTGTTCGTGAATCGCTTGGTTTAGGTGATCAACCGCTGGACGATGAGTCGCTAGCCCAGCTCTTGCAAATCCGCTCCGATCATCTCAATGGGCCGGTAGAGTCACTGCCTGGCGCCCCGATGGGACTCGCTGTCAGGACCGGAAACGATGAGGAGTTGAGGCTGGTGTTTCGCAAAAGGAATCGGCCGGCGCGCAGGTTCGAGGCTGCCAGGTTCATCGCCGATTATCTTTGCGCTGACCCACGCGAGCGCTGGCTTCCGCTTACTGATGCAGCGACGGCACGACAGAAGCTGCAACGTGCATTTGCCGCCGAGTTTCTGTGTCCGATTGAGTCCCTCCGCAACTATCTGGGCGACGAGTTCCTTCCAGAAGCGTTCGAAGACGCGGCGGAGCACTTCGGAATCTCGGAGGTCGCCATCAAAAGCCATCTGGCTAACCACCACTTGATCCCGCGCACCCTGGTCGAGTCGCAAACCATACCGTAATCCGGCGATCGATGGAACAGGCCGCGTCGCCGCCCGTCCCGAATGCGGAACAATCGCCCGTGCCCGCTGGCACTCTACACAGTTCCACCGTCGCGTCCCGCGGCACCGTACTTCGGCCCTTTACCTTGATCGACGCCTCGAAATGCGGAAACGCCTCCCCGCCGGCAACCTGCGGCGCAACTCCGCCAAAGCCTGCTCGTCCCCCAAATAATCCGCGCCCGCGTTGATCGCGCTCCCGCCGGTCCCGAGATGATCATCACGTTCCCCGTCCCGCCGAGATTGGGCA
>OMOG01000244.1:20336-21353 GCA_900290305.1 Candidatus Sulfopaludibacter sp. SbA4 | reverse complement strand
GCCATCACCGGCCACGCATGCAGCAATTGCGGGAAGCGTCCCACCAGGTCGTCGGTGTACAGGGCCTCGCCGGTGACGTGCCCGCGCGCGCTTTCGTGCGGAACGCTCTGCCCCGCGATCTTCACGCCGCCGCCTCCTCGCGCTGCTCCCACCAGAACTTCTCCAGCAGGCTCTGCGCCAGCGCCAGCCGGTACGCCGCCGAGCCACGATGGTCGCTGATGGGGTGGAGCGACTTCGCCAGCACCTGCTGCGCCCGCTCGACCGCGGCCTGGTTCCACCGCGCCCCAAGGATCGCCTCCTCCGCAGCCGTCGCGCGCAAAGGAACCGGCGCCACTCCGCCGTAGGCCATCCGCACGCGCCGTACGCGCCCGCCCGCATCGAGATCCAGCGCAAAGCACGCAGCCATCGTGCTGATGTCGTCCATTCTCCGCTTGGCAGCCTTGTAGAACCGCGCCATCGCAGGCAGCGGCTTCGGGATAACGATCGACACCAGCAACTCGCCCGCCTCCAGCGCCGTCTTCCGGTACCCCAGGAAAAACCGATCCAGCGGCAGCGTGCGTTCGCCATCGATCCCCGCAATCCGCACGTGCGCATCCAGTGCCAGCAGCAGCGGCGCTGCGTCCCCGATGGGCGATGCGGTCGCCAGATTCCCGCCCAGCGTCGCCCGATTGCGAATCAGCGGCGAGGCAAACAAAGGCAGCCATTCGTCCAAAAGTGGGACAGGCCTCCAGGCCTGTCCCACCTCCGACAGCGTCAATCCAGCCCCGATTTCGACTTCGTTTTCCGACTCGCGAAATCCTCTCAACTCCTCGATCCCCTCCAAACTAATCAAATACGGGTACCGCTTCAACCGCAGGTTCGCTTCCACCGCCAGATCCGTTCCGCCCGCGATCAGCCGCGCCTCGGGATGCTCGCCCATCAGCCGCCGGCAATCCGCCAGCGTCCCGGGGCGCGCAAACCCATCGCACTCCATCGGCTCGACCCTCGGCGCGGGCCGCGCGAGGCGCTCGCGAAACG
>OMOG01000244.1:15442-20326 GCA_900290305.1 Candidatus Sulfopaludibacter sp. SbA4 | reverse complement strand
GGCGCGGGCCGCGCGAGGCGCTCGCGAAACGCATCGTCGCCCGCCGCGCCCAGCATTCGTGCCGCATCGTGAATGGGCCGGTACCCCGTGCACCGGCACAGATTCCCGCTCATCGCGTGAACGTCGCAAGCCCCTTCGCGCCCCGGCCGATACTGCTCCGCGAACAGGCTCATCACGAAGCCAGGGGTGCAGTACCCGCACTGCGACCCGCCGCACTCCACCATCGCCTGCTGCACTTCCGTCAGAACACCGGCACGAATGCCGGTGCCACTCGCCAGCGCTTCCACCGTGTAGATTTCCTGCCCCGCCACCATGGGCAGAAACAGCAGGCAGCTATTCACCGGCAGGTACCCGTGATCCTTCACCATCACCACCGTGCACGCGCCGCATTCGCCCTCCGCGCATCCCTCCTTGGCCCCCGTGAGCCCGCGGGCGCGCACGAAATCCAGGAGAGTAGTTTGCGCGGTAAAGTCCTTTGCACGAACAGTCCGGCCGTTCAAAAGGAACTCGATTTCCATCGGCGGGNNCGGGTTCCCCATCGTATATTCCTGAAATTGTACAGCATTTGAGACAATTGTTTTCATCCGGAAGAGGAGGCCTCAAGAAGACAATGACGCGAATCGTCACGCTTTTGCTGTTCGCCGCCCTGGCGAGCGCCCAGAAAGTCCCCAAGGAAACCCTGGTCGAGATGGCGAAACAGAAAGCGCCGCGCCTCGAACAGGCACTGCGCGACACCTTGGGCGAAGATGCCCTGCAGAAAGGCACGGCATTCGCCGTGGACCTTCCTGGCCGCCATCTCCGCCACCGGCCGGCCGCTCATCCAGATCGACCAGCTCCCGCCGGTGGCCGCAACGAAGAACGGCGGCCTGTGGTTGTACCAAACCGCGCTCCGCGCCGGAACCTCGCACCGCTTCAACTGGATCCTGGATGCGCAACCCTTCGGCGGCGCCCTCAACATTCCCGCGTTCGCTCCGGACAGCTATCCGCAGCCCGGATCGCCCGAGGGCAAACTCACCGGCCCGCTGGTTCTTGAGAGCAAAATCTACCCCGACATGAAAGCCAACGTCTGGTACTACGTTCCGGCGCAGTGGGACGGCGCCACCCCGCTCCCCGTCGAGATCTGGGGCGATGGCCAGATGTACGTGCAACGGCCCGGAAATCTCCGCGTGCTGGACGCGCTCGACAACCTCACCCGGCAGAAACGCATTCCCCTCATGGTCAACATCTTCATCCAACCGGGAACCGCCGCCGGCAAGCCGCAAATGCGCTCCATCGAGTACGACACGGTGGACGACGCCTACGCGCGCTATCTCCTGGAGGAGATCCTGCCGGAGATCGGGAAAAACGTCAAGCTGCGCACGGACGGCTACAGCCGCGCCATGGTGGGCGAAAGCTCGGGCGGCATCTGCGCCTTCAACGCGGCGTTTCTCAAGCCCGGCGAGTTTTCCCGCGTGCTGAGCTGGATCGGCAGCTTTGCCGCGCTGCAGGTTTCACCCGCGCATCCGGCGGGCGGCGCCGAGTACCCGATCATGGCTCGCCGCGAGGCCAAGCGCAATATCCGGGTCTGGCTGCAGGATGGCGCGGAGGACCAGGAGAACCCGCGCGCCGGAAGCTGGCCGCTGGCCAACATTCATCTGGCCAACTCACTCAAGCTCAAGGGCTACGACTATCACTTGTCCTTCGGCTCCGGCAATCACAACCAGAACCAGGGCGCCGCCGAGTTGCCCGAATCCCTGACCTGGCTCTGGCGCGACTACGACCCGTCCAAGACCGCCCAGGAGTTTCTCCAGTACCCGGCCGAAAAGGACAAGCCCATGTGGCGCGTGGCGACGCTGAATCGGAATTAGATCGTGGGGCGGTCCCCCTGGACCGCGCGGGACGCCCTCGTCCCGCTGCCGCAACTGCGCCGGTGTGCGCCCGCCTCACGAAGTTGACAGTCCCTTTTGCCTCCGCTTCCTCAGCGATCTCAGGTTTTGACTTTGCCTCTCCGCGCTTGTCTCAGCGGCTCCGCGGCTCCGCGTCGAGCCCGTCCATCGCTCGCAGGATCATGTCCGGCCGCAAGCGGGCCAGTATGCTCTCCGTCAGGTTCACCCAGCGGACAGTGCCCTCCCGATCCACCAGGAATTCGGCCGGGCGTGCGATGTCCTGCCCACGCTCGCCCCCGTGTTCATGAAGCACACCATAGGCTCGAATCGTCTCGGCCCGCGGATCGGACAGGAACGTGAAGGTGTAGCCCTGGCTTTGACACAGCTTCCGCGACTCTTCACCGGAATCGACGCTGATGCCGACGATTTCGGTGTCGCGCGCGCGAAACTCCGCCAGCCGACGCTCGAAACTCCGCAACTCGGAGTTGCACAGCGGTCACCAATAACCGCGGTAGAAAATCAGCACTACGAAACGATTCCCCTGGCGCAATTGAGAGAGCGTCACCGAATTGCCATCGAGCCCCGTGAGCGTGAACTCCGGCGCGCGCTGACCCACCCGCGGCGCGGTCTCCGCCCTCGGGATGTTCCGGGCTAACCAGAAAACACCGAAGCAGAACAGCCCGAAGACCGCGAGACTCAACACGCCGAAAATGACGCCGCTGATCTTGCCGCGATATCTTTCCGGCTGGGCGAATGCCCGGTACAGGCCGATCGCCAGCAAGCACCCGGCCGCCAGAAAGAGCACCAGGTTGGCCCATGGAAAATCGCGTGTGACCGGGAACTTGACGAAAAACGGAACGTAGCTGAAGGCGGCCAGCAGGGCGGTGGCGAAGCCTACCCATAAGGGCCAATTCCGGCTGCGTCTCGTCACGGTCTCCACTGCTCGATTGTATCCCGTTTGAGATGCGGAACTTCTGTTGCGATTTCGCACGAAACCTCTTAACGTTAAAGTAGATTTCCTGGGAGTTCAAGAAATGCTTCGCCGCTGTAACATCGCTTTCTGCCTGATGCTCACTCTCTTCGCCTGGGCGCCCATCCCCGCCGCTGCCCAGACGGCCTTCGGACGCATCTCCGGCACCGTGCTGGATTCGAGCGGGGCCGCGGTGCCCGGCGCCAAAGTCGTGCTGCGGGACGTCGACACCCAAGCCGCCCGCGCCGTGACCACGGATGCTAACGGCTTCTACGTCGCCGATGACCTCGCCATCGGTCCTTATGTAGTGGAGGTCGATCAGCCCGGGTTTAAGCGGGCCAGCCAAAACGGCCTCCAACTGGAGGCCGATGGACACATCACCGCCGATTTCAAGCTTCAGGTCGGCGACACCTCGCAAAGCGTGGATGTGGTCGCCACCAGCACCGACTCGCTCAATACCGTCTCCGGCGAAGTCGCCCACGTCATCGACAAGGAGCAGGTCGATAACCTGGCACTGAACGGCCGGAACTACATGGAACTGCTGACCCTGGTCCCCGGCGCCATCATGACCAACCCGGACGAGTTCAGCATCAATACCAGCCTCAGCGCCACCCAGCAGGTGGTGAACGGGCACCGCAGCAACCAGAACAACATGACGGTGGACGGATTGGGCAACCTGGACAACGGCTCCAATGGCAGCCTGATCAACAACATCAGCCCGGACTTCATGCAGGAGGTCAAGATTCAGACCTCGAATTTCTCGGCGGACTACGGCCGGTCCGCCGGCGTGTCCTTCGGCCTGCTGACCAAGAACGGCACCAACAGCTTCCACGGCAGCCTGTTCGAGTACTTCCGCAACGACGTGCTGGATGCGCGCAACTTCTTCTCGCCAGACCTTCAGGAACTGCGCTTCAACGATTTCGGCTACAGCCTGGGCGGCCCCATCAAGCGCAACAAGCTGTTTTTCTTCGCCGGCGAGGAATGGAAGCGTCTGCGCCAGCAAACCGCGGGCACGCGCGTGACCCTGCCCAGCACCGGCGAATTGCAAGGCATCTTTCCCAGCAATCACGTCATCGATTATCCGGGCACCAAGACGCCGTTCCCGAGCAACACCATCCCGCAGTCCATGATCACGCCGGACGGCATGGCCATCGCGCACGTTTACACGGGCCTGATCCCGCTGGCCGCGGTCTTTGCCAATACCGGCAATTCCAACGACGCCACCTTCCAGAATCCCAACCCGCTCGACTACCGCGAAGACATCGCCCGCATCGACTACCGCGTCAACGACCGGCACTCGATGTTCTTCCGCTGGGTGGACGACAACAATTCCATCTACACCGCGACCGGCGCCGGCGGGTCGCTGCCCGTCAGTCCCGAAATCCGGGACCGCCCCGCGCGGAGCGCACAGATTTCCGAAACCTGGGTGGTGTCTCCGACCATCGTCAACCAGGCCCGGGGCGGCGCCAGTTGGGACTCGCAGCACTACCTGAACCAGGGCGATACGTGGGAGCGCAGCACCAACGGCTTTGTGTTCCAACGCGTCTTCAATTCGGCGGGAGCCTATGCCAACGGCATTCCCGACATGTCCATCACCAGCTTCACCGGCTGGAGCGGCCCGGAACACACCCTCACTTCTCCCACCACGCAGATCGAGATGGCCGACTCGGCGACGATTGTCCATGGCCAGCACACCATCCGCGCGGGTGTGATGGTCATTCGCAACCGCAAGGACCAGAACGGCCGGTCGGCCTACGACGGGAACATCAGCTTCAACAACAGCGGCAATCCCAACACCACCGGATACGCCATGGCCGATTCGCTCCTCGGCAATTTCTACAGCTACACCGAAGCCGCGTACGATCCCATGGGGAAGTACCGCTACACCGAACCGGCCGCTTTCATCGACGAGTCCTGGAAGGCCACCCGCAGGCTCACCCTCAATTTCGGACTCCGCTACGAATACATGATGGCCATGTACTCCACGGTGAATAATCTCGCGGAGTTCGTGCCGTCGCTCTACAACCCCGCGCAGGCGGTGAGGATCGA
>OMOG01000244.1:0-15432 GCA_900290305.1 Candidatus Sulfopaludibacter sp. SbA4 | reverse complement strand
GTGGCCAACGGAATCAACCCCAGCCAGGCATACCTGGTGCCGAACGCCAACGATCCGGCCGTGAACGCCGTTCCCTCGGGCGCGCCGCGCGGCATGTACCCCAGCCAGGGCACCTGGTCGCCGCGCCTGGGCTTCGCTTACGCCCTGGGCCAGAAGACCACGATCCGCGGCGGCTACGGCATCTTCTATGACCGCATCCAGGGCAACCCCACGTTCTACACGCTCAACAACCCTCCGTATGTGGGGTCGGCCCAATATCAGTACGGCAACCTCTCCAACATTACGGGCGGCGCCGGGGTGATTCCGCCGTGGGGCACGATTCAGACCATCGATCCCGGGCTCAAGATTCCCAACTCGCAGCAGTTCAGCCTGACCATCCAACGCGAATTGCCGCTGCGCCTGTTTGCGGAGGTGAGTTACGTGGGCAGCCTGGGACGGCACCTGCTGGACGAGCCCGATATCAACCAGCCGTCGTTTGCCCTGATGGCTTCGGTGCCGTCGACCACGTCGGAGAACAGCATCCGTCCCTACGTCGGGTATTCGGCGATTCAGCAGTTCGAGAGCCGGGCCACCAACAACTACCACTCGGTGCAGGCGCTGCTCACGCGGCGCGTGGGGCGGGTGATGTTCACCGCGGCGTACACCTTCTCCAAGAACCTGGGCGATGCCAACAGCGATACCGGCAACAACTACAACTTCTTCAATGTCCGCAGCTACTACGGTCCGACGGATTTCGACATCCGGCAGGTATTGGTCGGAACGTTCATCTGGAACCTGCCGGCGCTGAGGGGCCAGAGCCGGTTCCTGCGCCGGCCCTTTGGCGAGTGGCAACTGAGCGGCGTGATCCACGTGCAGACGGGCTTCTACCAGACCGTCACCGGAGCGGCGGCGATCATTACCGGCCGCATGGCCGACTACGTGGGCGGCGACTGGCTGCTGCCCAACGCGGGACCCAACGGCTGGTACAACAAGGCCGCTTTCGCCAAGGCGCCGCAGGGGCGGTGGGGCACGTCGGGCGCGGGCAATATCGAGGGGCCCGGCATGCAGATCTACGACCTCTCGCTAACGAAGTTCTTCACCGTCAACGAACGCCGGAGTATTACGCTGCGGTTCCGGGCGGACTTCATCAACGCGTTGAACTGCGTGAATTTCGAGAATCCGAATACCGACATTTCCAGCAGCAGTTTCGGCACGATCTCGTCGGCCTACCCGCCGCGCAACATACAATTGGGCGTGAAGCTGCAGTTCTGACAAAAGCAAAAACCGCTCAAAATGAGCGGTCAGTTTTCTTTCGAATCAACAACTTACAAGGAAGACCGCTCAAAAAGGAGCGGTTGGCGTTCGTTCCGCGAGAATGCCGCCGCGAGGGCCGAGTGAGTAAGTGGTGCTTTAGGCATTCAACTGCGGTAAGCTATATCCGACAGACCAAGGAGCATCTTATGCGTTGGTTCCTTCTCAGCCTACTAAGTGCCGGGCTGCTTCACGCCGAATGCACCTCGCCGGGCAAGGAGCGTTGGCCCATCAAGACCAGTGTCGTGGCGAGTCCGAACTTCGCCCAAACAAAGACAGTAACCCTGGCCGATATCACGAAGCTGGGAAATCCGCCCGGCGCCAAGAACAACGACAAGAATTATCAGAGCGCGCGCATCCCGGCGTTCGAGAACAGCCTGGGTGTGAAGGAAGGCGATTTCCTCACGGTTCGCGGATATCTGTACCTGGTGGCGACCGAAGACAACGATTGCGAGTACCACATACAACTTACTGATCAGCCGCGGACCACCACGGACAAGCCCACGCCCAGCGACTTATGCGTGATTGTGGAGGTGGCCCGCCCGGACAGCTTCCAGGACCCCGAACTGCAGAAACGCGCGCAGGCAGTGAGAGACCTCATCAAGACCAAGTTGACGGCCAACCAGGAACCGGGCCCGTCGGGCAACATCATGCAGCACGCCGTCTACGTGCAGGTGACCGGCCAGTTGTTCTTCGACGATGCCCATTTGAAGAGCGACGGCACCCCCGAGCCGCGCGGCAAGCGCGACATGAAATCCAACACTCTCTGGGAACTGCATCCGATCTACGATTTCCAATTCGCGCAGCCGTGATCCAAACCAGACAAGCGGCCCTGTGTATTTTCCAGCGCAAAGGCATGTTCCTCGTTGCGGAAATCAACGACCCGTGTACCGGCGCTCGTCTTCATCGTCCGCCCGGCGGCGGCATTGAGGAAGGCGAGAGCCCGGAACAGGCTGTAAGGCGCGAGTTGAACGAAGAACTGGGCATTGTGTTGAAACAGGTGCGCAGCCTGGGTGCCATCGATCACATCTGGCACTGGAAGGGCCGTGAGGTTCGCGAGCGCGCCTGGATTTTCCTGGCAGACCCAGCGGATCACCGACTGAGCCGGGGCAAAACGCCCGAGCTGACCGAGCCCAATGGCGAGCGTCACAGGACGCTGTGGCGGGCGTTGGACGACCCATCGGGAACACTTCCGCCATTGTGTCCGTCCACCTTGCCGGACTTGCTGCGGCCGATCTTTCGCTGATGCTAAACCCGCCGCGCAGCCTCAATACTTCGGCACGCTCGGATCCACCTTGTCGCTCCACGCCAGAATTCCGCCCACCATGTTCCGCACGCGCTTGAACCCCGCCTGGCGCAACACGCCGCAGGCCTTCGCGCTGCGCATGCCGCTGCGGCAGTGGATCACGATATCCGCCTCCGGATCGAACTCGCCCACGTGCTTGGGAAACTCTCCGAGCGGAATCAGCTTCGCGCCGGGAATATTGCAGATCTTGTATTCGTGCGGCTCGCGCACGTCGATCAGCACGAAGTTGTCGCCGCGATCCATCTTCTGCTTCACTTCGGTGACGTCGATTTCGCCTTCGTTCATTTTGGCCTCCTGAACGGGCGGAGCGCTGGGCACTCCGCAGAATTGCTGATAATCGATGAGTTTCGTGACCGTGGGATGCGCCCCGCACACCGGGCACTCGGGATTCTTGCGCAGCTTCAGCTCGCGGAACCGCATGCCCAGCGCGTCGTAAAGCAGCAGCCGCCCCACCAGCGGCTCGCCGATTCCGAGAATCAGCTTCACCGTCTCGGTCGCCTGGATCAGCCCGATGGTGCCCGGCAGAATACCCAGCACGCCGCCCTCGGCGCAGCTCGGCACCAGGCCCGGGGGTGGCGGCTCGGGATAGAGGCAGCGGTAGCACGGTCCGCCTTCGTAGGCGAACACCGTGGCCTGCCCTTCGAACCGGAAGATCGACCCGTAGACGTTGGGCTTGCCCAGCAGCACGCAGGCATCGTTGACCAGGTAGCGCGTGGGGAAGTTGTCGGTGCCGTCGACCACGATGTCGTAGTCCTTCAGGATCTCGAGCGCGTTCTCGCTCGTGAGCGCCGTCTCGTGCTTGGTGATGGCCACGTGCGGGTTGATGCCCTGCATCTTGGCCGCGGCGGAATCCAGCTTCTTCTTGCCCACGTCCGCGGTGGAATGGATCACCTGGCGCTGCAAATTGGTGAAATCGACCACGTCGAAATCCACGATCCCGATGCGCCCGATGCCCGCAGCCGCCAGGTACAGGCCCAGCGGCGCACCGAGGCCGCCGGCGCCCACCAGCAGCACCTTGGCGGCCTTGAGCTTCTTCTGGCCTTCGATCCCCACTTCGGGAATAATCAGGTGCCGGCTGTAGCGCAGGATCTCGTCGTTGGAGAGGGTCACTTCTTCCGGCGGCGCCGTCACGGAAAGCGCCGACCCTCCGGCGATCGAAGGCACCAGCGAGATGGTGTCGCCCTCCGCCGCCGGCGTGGCGTCCTTGGTGAGGTAACGAATGTCTTCGTCATTCAGATACACGTTGACGAAGCTGCGGACCTTGCCCTCGTCGTTGAAAATCTGCTTGCGCAGGTCGGGATATTGGGCGGTGAGTGCGGTGAGCACCTCTCCGACGGTCGTGCCGGGCACCGTTACCGAATCCTGCTTCGCGGTGAATTGCCGCAGGGGTGTGGGAATGATGACTTTTGCCATATCAGTAGATCAGCTCCTCTTTGGCCGCCTCGGTCTGTTCGGCGTTCGGCAGCCAACTGTTGGCGTGGTGAAAATCGCCCTTTTGAATGGATAGCACAACGAACGAATACCACGGACAGGAATTCCGCAAATCGGTCGCGGAAAAATAGGCGTCGCAATCGGGATGCGAGTGGTAGATGCCGATGAGGTCCATGCTGCGCTCGCGCGCGGCCTTGTCCGCCGCCAGCAGATCCTGGGGACGCAACTCGTAGCGCGCGGCCTGTGCGCCTTCGAAGGCGTTCTCGAGCCGCATCGCCACCCGCACCATCTTGGCCCCGTCATCGATGGATCCGATCATCGCGCCGCAACATTCGTTGGGGTAAACCTCGCGGGCGTGCGCCACCATTCCCGCCCAGGCCTCGGGTTCGATCCGGATCATTACTCGTCCCAGAAGTGTTCGCTCAGGTACTTTTCGGCGCTGTCGCAAAGCACGGTCACGATCATCGCGGATTCGCCGCGCGCCGCCAGATCCTTCGCCAGCAGCGTGGCCGCGTGCACGTTGCACCCCGAGGAAATTCCCACCAGCAGCCCCTCTTCCTTGGCCAGCCGCCGCACCATGCGGTACGCGTCTTCGGTTTCGATCCAGAGATTGTCGTCGGCCAACTGGTCGTCGTAGAAGCCCGGCCGGATGGCGGTCGGCATGTGCTTCAGCCCCTCGAGACCGTGGAACCCGCTCGATGGTTGCGCCGAGACGCAGCGCACGTCCGGCAGGTCGCGCCTGAGCCGGCGGGTAATGCCGGTGAACGTGCCGCTGGTGCCCATGGCCGACACGAAGTGCGTGATCCGCCCGCCGGTCTGCTTGATGATCTCGGGGCCCGTGTGCTCGAAGTGCGCCTTCCAGTTAGCCGGATTGTTGTACTGATCGGGATAGAAATAAAGGTCCGGATCGGCCATGTAAATCTGGCGGACCATGCGGATGGCGCCATCCGAGCCTTCGTTGGGATCGCTGAACAGCATCTCCGCTCCGTAGGCCTTGAGGATGCGCTTGCGTTCGGGTGAAGCGTTGCCGGGCAGCACGAGTTTCACTTTATATCCGCGATTCGCGCCGATCATCGCGTAGGCGATTCCGGTGTTGCCGCTGGTGGAGTCGAGGATGATGCGGTTGTGATTCAGCTTGCCGGAGCGCTCGCCATCCAGCACCATGTTCAGGGCGGCCCGATCCTTCACCGACCCGCCGGGGTTGAAGTACTCGGCCTTGGCACAGATCTCGATCTCCGGATACTCGGCGGAAATCGTTTCCAGGCGTACCAGCGGCGTGTTGCCGATGGTGGCGAGCAGCGGTTCGGCCTCGGTGCGCGCCAGATGCGGAATGGGGAGGACTTGTGCCATAACCACCTTTTGGATTCATTTGGTCTCAGCCCGGATGCGAATATCGCATGTTTCTGCAACCAAAGGAATTATGGGACCTCTCGGCCCTAGGCCATTGTACCATCACCCCAATCCCTATGTGGGACAGGCACTTTGGCCGGCTGCGCGACATGAATGTGGGACATGAATGGGCAAGGAGTCCCGGCTCCATCGTGAGAGCCGTGTGGCGCTGTGGTAAGCCCTTCTGCCACTGTGCGCAGCCGGACGATCCCGGTCACGGCCCCAACTTGCGCCTGACCTGGGTTTCTCGCCGAGTGACCTGACTACCCACATTCATGTCGCGCACCCGACAGGCTTCACCGCGGCTCCAGGATACTGCCCCAAATCACCTGGTACGCCTCCAACTGGTCGTACAGGTCCTTGCCCGCCCGCACGAAGACCCGCATGTTCAGCTTGAGATTCCCCGCTTCCACGATTTCGCCGTTCTCCACGTAGCGCGTGTCCTTGCGCAGCAGCAGCGACTGCTCCCCGCCCTCGCGCGTGTGCAGCACGATCCGCTCGCCGGTCACGCGGAACACCACGCCCGAAAACGTGAGATTGCCCGTGGGCGTGCCATCGATGGCCGGCCGCGCGGGCCGCAGACGAGCCGCCGACGAGGGCCGCGCCGGCCTCGGCTCCGGCAGCACATGGATGGTCCGCGCGTAACGCAATACCAATCCGGAGACGATGTCGGAAACCACTTCCACCTTTTCACCCGGTTCCAGGCGCTTGACGTCGATCATCTGGTCGTCCCGCTCCACGTAGGTCTTGCGGTCGAACTGGTAGCGGTACACCTGGTTGTCGGGCGCGCGCACGCTGAATTCGCCCGACGGGCTCTCCGTGTCGCGCTCCAGCAGGACTCCGCGCACCAGGGCCGGCGCCGGCGGCGGCGGCGTCTGCGCCGGCATCTGCGCCATAGGGACACACGCCCATATTGCCAGCAGCCAAATGGTCCGCATCTATGCTACACAGTACCACGGTGGGGTCCGCATCTATGCTACACAGTACCACGGTGGGGTCCGCATCTATGCTACACAGTACCACGGTGGGGCAGGCGGGGTACCCTCTGGGCCCGCCTGCCAACCCCGCTCGCCCGATTTGCTATCGTGAAGAACTGCGCACATCGCTCCTCGTGGCCGCCCTCAGCGTCCTGGCCGTGCTCGCCTGGCAGGCGCTTGCCGTCCATTACAACTATGCCGGCAACTGGACCGGGCTCTACTGCATCGGCGACCGCTTCCCGCAGCCGCCAGACCTCGCGGAGCGCCTCTGGCTCTTCAGGGACACCTACGGATACGATGGCCAGTGGTATCACCTGATCGCTCACGACCCCTGGCAGAAGCGGGGTTTCGACCGGTTCATCGATAACCCGCGGGTCCGCTATCACCGCATCCTGCTCCCCGGGCTTGCCTGGCTGCTGGCCGCCGGACAGGATCGCAACGTGGATGCGGCCTATCGCG
The DNA here is from genome assembly GCA_900290305.1 of Candidatus Sulfopaludibacter sp. SbA4. GTDB lineage: Bacteria > Acidobacteriota > Terriglobia > Bryobacterales > Bryobacteraceae > OMOG01. The sequence goes on along the minus strand of OMOG01000244.1, from coordinate 8,580 downwards.
CGCTGGTGTGGCTCTCCATCTTTCTGGGATCTTTCTGGATCGCCAGGTATGCCGGCCTTCACGGACTCACTCCGTGGCTCGGGCTGGCCTTCTTGCTGGTGCCCGCCGTGCTCGTGACCATCGACCGCCTCACGGTCGACTCAGTCCTGGCATGCTTGTGCGTGGGCTTCATCCTGTTCCTGGAGACCGCCCCCGGATGGCCTCTATACGTGGTGCTGCTGGCCGCGCCGCTCGTCCGCGATACGGGGCTCGTGCTGTTAGCCGGCTACGTCGGCACGCTCGTTCTGGAGCGGCGTTTCGGGCGTGCCGCGCTGTTCTCTACCGCTGCCTTGCCGGCGATCGTCTGGGTGGGGCTGGTCTCGACGCGCACCGCGCCCACTCAGTTGACTCTGACCAGTCTGTGGCCGCTAGCCGGTTACGCGCAGCGAATTCTGCATCCCTATCCCTACCCCCTTGCCGCGCCAATCGCCTTCGCCGCCAATCTGCTGGACTACGCGTCCTTGGCGGGCATCGGCCTGGCGATCGTGTGGGCGGTAATTCTGGTCCCCGGAAAGAAGGCCGGCGCGGTAACCATTCCGATTCTCGCCTTCGCGGCCGTCGCTGCCTTTCTCAATCTGCACGAGATCTGGGACGATGCCTACGCCTTCGGCCGGGTCCTCACGCCGCTGCTTCTCCTGCTCGCCCTTGTGGCCATTCCCAAGAGACGATGGGCCATGGCGCTGCCACTGCTGCTGGTGACTCCGCGGATACTCATGCAATTTGCTCCCCAAGCCTTGCATGTGGTCAAAGCGATGCTGGGGTAGGGCATCCCTTGGCTTGCCCGCGAACGTCCGAGCCTTTGGTACCGTTCCTCCGCGTGACGGACGCCTGCCAACTCGGTCTGGATCGGCCTGCGCGACCCAGCGCGGCGGAATTGCTGGTAGCATACTAGAATCATGAAGACGGCCGTGGAGACCGGGAAAGACCCGAGTGCGAGGCTACCGGACAGTCAGGCGGGCTCCCGCAAGAGCAGCGTTGACTTCTACATTTCAGCGGACGTCGAAACCGATGGCCCCATCCCTGGACCTTTCTCGATGCTGTCGTTCGCCCTGGTCTGCGCAGGCACCTTCAATGGGCGCGAATTTGAGCGGCCAAGGGCTTACGAAAGGACCTTCTACCGCGAACTGAAACCCATTTCCGACATGTTCGATCCCGAGGCCTTGGGCGTGAACGGCCTCGACCGCGAGAGGCTGTGTCTCGAAGGTGAAGAACCTACGCAAGCCATGACGGAGGCCGCCGAATGGGTCGATACCGTCGCCGGAAACGGCCGGCCAGTGTTGGTCGCCTACCCACTGAGTTTCGACTGGGCATGGCTCTATTGGTACTTCATCCGGTTCTCGACGAAGGGCTCACCATTCAATCACTCACAGTGCTTCGATATCAAGACCGCCTTCGCCGTCAAGGCCGCCATCCCGATTGCAGAGGCGGGACGCTCCAAGATCCTTCCTTCCCTCAACTCCCGCCGGGCGCACACGCACAACGCCGTTGATGACGCAATCGAGCAGGCTGAGATCTTTGCGAACCTGTTTGAGTGGAAAGGTGTTCGTGGGCGAACTCCTTGATGGTCGCCGCGAAGCGACGAAGGCCCGCATCGCTAAGCTGCAAGAGGATCTCCAGGAGGCGGAAAGGCTCTGCGCGGGCAACGCATGCGTGTATGCTACCGGATCGTTTGCACGCGGTGAAGCGAGCCAACACAGCGATCTGGACTTGTTCATCGTCGGTCAGATGAAGGACGGCAAGAGGTCACTTCGGCGCCTCGACGAGATTCGCGTCAAGGCCGATCTTATCGAAGTTACACAACGGCACAAAATTCCGGAGTTCTCCGGCGACGGAGAATACCTGGTTCATTATACGGTCCAGCAACTGGTTAAGACGCTGGGCAAACCCGACGATGACGCTACCAACACGTTTACCGCGCGCCTGCTCTTGGTGCTCGAAAGCCGCGCGCTTCTTGGGGAGTCGGTATACCAGGATGTTATTGAAGAAGTCCTCGGGGCCTATTGGCTCGATTACGAAGATCACAAGAACGAGTTCATTCCGGCGTTTCTGACCAATGACATCCTCCGGCTTTGGAGGACCTTCTGCGTTAATTACGAGGCTAGAACGGCGCGAGAGCCGGAAGAGAAGAGAGCCAAGCGAAGAATTAAGAATTACAAGCTGAAGCACAGCCGGCTCTTGACGTGTTACTCCGGCCTGTTATACCTTCTCGGCGTCTTTTCCGCCCGCAGGACGGTCGCGCCTACGGATGCTGCGGAAATGGTCGCGCGTACTCCGACTGAGCGCCTGGAATGGCTTCTGAGCCAGCCGCGCCTGACGGACGCCCATGAGAAGCTGGAGAAACCTCTGCGGAGCTACGAGGCCTTTCTGGAGAGCACAGAAGCTGCCGAAAATACTCTCATTGAACGGTTCTTGGATGCCAGGACTCATCTGAAGTACATGCGGTCTGCGTACGAATTCGGTGACCTGGTTTTCGATGTTCTGGAAACGATCGGCCAAAAGAACCGCTTCCACAGACTGCTCGTTGTCTGAGACTTGCGCGGCGGCCGCGCCCCGCCTACCGCACCTGGTCTTCCACTTCCCTCAACCAATCCGGCCGCTTCAACACCTCCCGCGGCTTGCTCCCATCCGGCGGACCGATAATCCCATCGCGCTGCATCATATCCAGAATGCGCGCCGCGCGCCCATACCCTAGCCGCAGATGCCGCTGTAAAGTAGACGTGGACGCCTTCCCCATCCGCAGCACCATGCGTACGGCCTCCTCGTACATGGGGTCCTGCTCGCCCGACGCCACCTCGCCGTCGCCCGCGCCCTCTTCATCGCTGGGCGGCGCAATCAGGTACGACTGGTCGTACTCCGGAGCCGCCTGCCGCTTCCAGAAATCCACTACGCGATTGACTCCGGTCTCTCACGAACGCGCCGTGGCGGAACCGAATCCGCGCCATGCGACCGTTTGCTCAACTCAGCCTCAAGACTGCGGTGCCGCAGCGGGCAGGCGGCAGGCTTTCAGCGGACTGGCAACAATACAGGAGGTCCGATCTCGTTGTCTGTTATTGTTATTGGCCGCTCGCGGCAGTCGCCTGAGATCGCAAAGCAAGACGTTTCGGCAAGCTGCACGGCCTGAAGGCCGGAGAAACCCACCGGCGAAAGCACGAAGTTCACCTGGTACAGTCCTACGGACCCGGGCGACAGACCAATGTAGCTGATCGGGCTGGCAGCCTGGCCCTCGAAGGCGTCGGGGAACGGCCCCCCGACATACACCGAGAACTCAACTATGCTGGCTTGTGTGTCAGGCTGAGGCTCGACCGGCAACGGCGACGCCGGGGCAGGCTGGCCGTCCGGAACGGTGGGCACCACAGGTGGCAGGCCCGTGAGATACCCGATGATGGTCTCCCCTGCCGCCGCGGGGTTGTCAGTGGTCACAAGTGAGTAGTCGCTGGCGTGCTGAAATGCTCCCAGTTGCCTGCCGTTGGAAGTAACCTGAAAGAATGCCCCGGGAGAATTGAAGACGAAGGTCGCAGCCCCCGAGCCGCTCGTGCCGTTCTGACTGACCACTACCAGCGTCGTCCCGTCCGGGCTCACGGCCATCGCCTGCGGAACCTGGAAGTTGATCTGCTGGTATGCTCCGAGACTGGCGACGGCCAGCAGGGGCGCGGGCGCGCCGCCGGCCGTCACGGTTACGCCGGCGAGGGTCGTCGGCAGGGGCAGTTGGCTCGCATTCACGACACCGTTCACCGCCAGCCCCGTGCAGAATATTGTTCCCAGCGAACCAAGGTCCGGCATCCCATTTTGAAAACTGGCCGCGGACGTCACGGCTATATTCCCAATTTGCGCGCAGGCAGGCGCCACGGAGACCGCCACAGTCGCTACCACCGCTTGGACGAGTTTGCCCATCTTCAATCACCTCACGGAGAGACCAGACCCTTCGCGACGAATTCAATCACCGTGGAGCGAACGGCCGGAGGAGCGTAACGCCAGGGCGGCGTGGAGGGGGCGGCAACGTCCGAGGCGCCGCTAGTAGTGATGATGGCCTGGTACGCGTTCGTGCCAGAGAATTGCCCAGAGCGTCAAAGTCGCCGGGCTTGATGGACGAGCAGGCATCCAAGTAAGTGGTGCGGGTTGGAAATCGACGTGGCGATCCCACCGTCCAACCACCAATTAAAGTTCCGCAGCGGTGACGGGGATTTCCGCCGCCGGCGACACGACCATGATGATCTCTTCCACCAGGCCTTCCCAATGCTCGTTGGCCCTACAAGGTCCTGCTGTCGTTGTACGTTGAATTGGCGGCATTCAAGGCATTCGTCTTATTTGTTACCGCCAGCGAATCCGAGTTTGATAGGGCCGTTGCACATGTTGCCTCATCGTCTACAGAGTTCGGCGTACAATAGTACGCATCACCAAACGCTACGCAACTGAGGTTGGGTCCGCAGGCAGCGATGCAGTTGTAAAAAGTGCTGGAATCACTTGAGGTATTGCAGGCGTCCACACACCCGGCAGGACCACCGCATGCTTCGGCCGCGCCTTGTATACAATCGTTATAGTTAATTAGATCCTTGGTAAGGCAAGACGCATTCGCTTGTGCGTCTTGAGCTAGTGCGGTGTTATAGTCGCTTATAGCTTTCTCATTCGCCGCCGTAAGGGCATCGCTAGCATTTTGGAGACACTGACCGCAGGTCGTATCTTGGGCGAAGATGGCAGGCGTACTTCCCGCGAATAGCATCGCGAGCCCTGCTACAGTGATGGCTGGGATTCTCATCTGTGACGTTCCTCCGCACTCAGTCAATAAAACAGATTGGCTCCAAAATCAGGGATGCCACTCTTGTTGACCGTGGCCGACCAGACGTCGAGTCTACCGTGGTCGTCCTTCCAAAACCGCCTGCACTGCTCCAGATACTGCAGTACAGTTTCCCGCTCGCCGATCTTCAGGAGTTCGCGCGCAAGAGACATATTCGGCCCGAAGGTGTCGAGAGTGGGCGAGCCACCGGTCTGACCGGCCAGCAGCAGATGCTTCTTGGCTGCCTCGGTGTCGCCTCGCAGAACGGCGAGACGACCTAGTACCAGATGTCCATAAAACACGGCGTCACCAACATCACTGATTGGGCGCCCCCCCTCGGCGGTAGTAAGGCGTGCTTGGTGCTTGTCGGCAAGCTGCAGGGGTTTTATGGCATACTGTTCCGCTTTGTCATTGACGCCAGCTTCGAGGGCAGCTTTCGCGACACCCGGGAGGATCAACAAGCGACGGAAGTCGGAGGTGGCTTGGGCTAGGGTGGTTTCTCGTTCGGACAACAGCAGCTCCGGCGAGCGGTGTTTCAGGACGGCCTCAGAGTAGTTTGGCGTGTCCTCCAGCACCCGATCGGCAGGGAGAGAAGCGGTCCCGCGGTGAGGGCCCTGGGCGACGCCCGAGGCTGCGGCAAGGACCAAAATTAGAGAACGCATAGATATCCTCATTGCTCGCTTTCCTTTCCAAAGCGGTAGATGTTTGTATCCAACAACAGCGAGTGATCCAGTTATTGCGCCGAGTAAGCGAACTAAGCGCCCGGCGCAATCACCATCCCCTAGAGTTAGAAATTGCCAACCAGCTCGGGGACGGCCTTCGGCTCGGGGCAGAGAGGAGTAAGAGTAAGGAGTAAGAGTAAGGAGTAAGGCCCGGCATCACTTAGCAGGGTGCGGAAAAGCGATTTTTCGGGGCGCCAAAGCGGCCAAATCACGTCACCACCTCCTGTGTCTCCTTCTCTACACAGACGCTTCCTCAGCAGATTTAGCCGAATAGTGCGCAGCGTCAGCCGAACTCGTCTTGGATCCTCGGCGGCAGGAGTTGCCCACTTCCGGCGGTCCTAAAGGCAAACGTTGACGCTCAGAGGGCGGCCCAGCTCATCGAGAGGCGTTTCAGCATCGCTACCTCCTGACATACTAGTAGTTTAAGGTCTTGAAATCTGATACTGAACCCGGAAGGGGGCCCTGTCAAGCAGAAACATCACGGAAGCGCGGGATTTAGGGAAACTCGGGAGCGAGCGGTCTGAATCAGTACAATTCGGAAACCCCGTCCCTCGGAAAGACCCCGCCGGAAACACGACGGACGCCTACGAAATGTCGATGTTACAAGTGTTACTCAATTGAGGAGCATCGTGACTTGATAACTGCTACTTACCGCACCTGGTCTTCCACTTCCCTCAACCAATCCGGCCGCTTCAACACCCCGCGGCTTGCTCCCATCCGGCGGACCGATAATCCCATCGCGCTGCATCATATCCAGAATGCGCGCCGCGCGTCCGTACCCCAGCCTCAAATGCCGCTGCAACGTGGAAGTCGACGCTTTCCCCATCTGCAGCACCATGCGCACGGCTTCCTCGTACATGGGATCCTGGTCGCCCGACGCCACCTCGCTTTCGCCCGCGCCCTCTTCATCCGCCGGCGGCGCAATCAGGTACGACTGGTCGTACCCCGGCGCGGCCTGGCGCTTCCGTGATCTTGAGTCACCCAAAAAGGCCCCCGGGGTGCCAAGACCTACTGCACTGGCATCAATACCGGTGGTGCGATTTCAGGGCTTAACGGTCTCTGGCGGCAGTCGCCAGAGATCGCGATGCAGTACGTTTCCACGAGCTGCACCGCCTGAAGGCCCGTAAAAGGCAGCTGCGAAAGCACGAAGTTCACCTGATACAGCCCCACGGACCCGGGTGACAGGCCGATGTAGCTGATTGGGCTCGCCGCTTGGTTCGCCAAGTCGTAGACGGGGAACGGGCCCCCGACATAGACCGAGAACTGCACTATCCTGGCTTGTGTATCCGGCTGAGGCTCGACCGGCAACGGCGACGCGGGGGCAGGCTGGCCGTCGGGAACGGCGGGCACCACTGGTGGCAGTCCCGTGAGATATCCGATGATAGTCTCCCCTGCCACCGCGGGGTTGTCGGTGGTCACGAGCGAGTAATCAATGGCGTGCTGAAACGCTCCCAGTTGCCTGCCGTTGGAAATAACTTGGAAGAAGGCCCCGGGAGAATGGTACACGAATGTCGCGGTCCCCGAGCCGCTCGTGCCGTTTTGACTGACCACTACCTGCATAGTTCCGTCCGGACTCACGACCATCGCCTGCGGGACTTGAAAGTTGATCTGCTGGTATGCTCCGAGGTTGGCGACGGCCAGCAGGGGCGCCGGCGCGCCGCCAGCGGTCACGGTCACTCCGGCGAGGGCCGTCGGGAGTGGCAGTTGGCCGGCATTCAGGACGCCGTTCACCGCCAGCCCCGTGCAGAAGATCGTTGCCAGCGAACCGCGGTCCGGCATCCCATTTTGAAAACTGGCCGCGGACGTGACGACTATATTCCCAATTTGCGCGCACGCGGGCGCCACGGAGACCGCCAAAGCTGCTACCACGGCTTGCACGAGTTGGCTCATTTTCAATCGCCTTACGGAGAGACCAGACCCTTCGCAACAAATTCAATCACCGTGGAGGGAATGGCCGGAGGAGCGTAACGCCAGAGCGGTATGGAGGGTGCCGCAACGTCCGAGTCGCCGCTAGTAGTGATGATCGCCTGGTACGCGTTCGCTGCCAGGGAATTGCCCAGAGCGTCGCCCAGCAGCAACGCCGGGCTCGTGGCTCTCACGGTAAAGCTGGTGGCGGCGGGAACCAGCGATGAGAACTCCCAGACGTCCGCCGCATTCCGCGAGAAGGGTAGCGCCTGAGCCGCGCCTGAGCCGGCGGCTATAGTCACCGAAAGGGGTGGACCGATAATGCCCGAGAACTGCGGATTTGCGGAACGGGCGGCCACAGTCAGACCATTAGGGTCGTGCAAGCGCGCAACCAGCAAAACGCCCTTTTTGAGCGCCAAGTCCACGCTTAGCGTCTTCGATGTATCAATTTTCGTGGTGCCGGGGAACCACTGACAAGGGTTCAGGTACCGGCGGCTGCCGTCGATGCAGACGACATATAGTCCCGGTGCAACAGTCGCCGAGAACGTTCCGTCGCTCGCCGATGAGGCTTGCGCGGCGGGCGGCACCTTGGTTCCGCGCACGGGAACGAGTGCCACCGCAATCTCAATGCCCGCTAACGCCGCATTGGTGTCGGCATCGTAGGCACGGCCTGTAATCGTGACGCTGGACTGGGGCCACGCCAACTGGCCCAACGCCAACAAGATGCACGAGATGGTGATTGTTCGGAGACGCATGCTAGTCCTCACTGTACGATTGTTATCGGGTACGCAGCCGAGTTGGCCGACCCGGAATACTCGTTGGAAACCTGGACCGTCCAATTCCCTGGGGCACAGCACCCCGCCAGGCTGGCGTTGACCTGCGAGTAGCTATTGTAGGTTATGCCGTTTGCGTTGTTTAGAGTTACAGTCCCGTACACCTGGCTCACGAGCTGGACCTGGTTCGAGACCCAGGAAAACCCGTACCCAAAAGCCACCAGTGTGTCGGTGGTGTGTATCGTGGTGAGATAGTTCTGGTTGGTGACCGCCGTTACCTCCGGCGCCGCATAGATCTGAACCGTAGCGCTAGTGTCCTGAGTTAGAAATTCGTTGCAAAAGTCGCCGGCTTGGCGCATACTGGGCTTGA
>OMOG01000432.1:6566-11421 GCA_900290305.1 Candidatus Sulfopaludibacter sp. SbA4 | reverse complement strand
GTTTCTCCGCGCTCTCCGCCAGCTCTGCGCTCTCAGGTTTTGACTTGGTTTTTCTCCGCGCGTTCTCGGCGCCTCCGCGTCTCTGCGGTGAATTTGGTTCTTTCTTGAAAGCTCTTCTCTCAGTCCCCCAGAAACTTTCCGATCGGCCGCAGCCCCTTGACGTTGTCGCATACCGCCTTCAAACCCGCGGTCAGTGGGATGGCCAGCAGCAGCCCCGGCGCGTCCCACAGGAAGCCCCACAGCATCAGGGAAAACGTCACCACCAGCGGATTCAGATGCACCCGCGATCCCACAATCTTGGGATACAGCAGGTTCAGCGCAATCAGGTGCAGCACCGACACCGACACCACCACCAACACGTACGTCGGCACGGTATTCACGCCCAGCGCCGCAAACAGCGGTGGAACCATCGCCAGCGGCAAACCCACATACGGCAGAAGGCTCATGAAGCCGCTCAGCGGCCCTACCAGCATGGGATATGGCAGGCGCATCCACCAGAAAAAAACCGAGCTGATCAGCGCCAGCAACAGCCCCAGCAGGAAGTTTCCCACCACGAATGCCCGCACCATGTCCGCAATGCCCTGCAGGCTCCGCGTGGCCACCAGGCGGTCCTCGCCGTGAAAGAATTGCAGGAAGCTCCGATTGATGTGGTCGCGCCAGCTCAGCATGAAGTACACCAGGAACGGTATGAACGAAACCATCAGGAAGAGCTGGTAGAACGAATTCAGGCGCGCATAAATATAGTCCGCCAGCGGGCTCTCTTCGTGAATGCGGACTTCCTGAATCGCGCCCGTGGGGCCGGGAGCGGCCGGCGCCGGCGCCGCGTCCTGCTTCTTGCTCTTCTTCCTCGCCTGTTCCGCCTCACGCTGGGCGCGCAAACGGTCCTGCTCCTCCTGCCGCTGCCGCGCCGGAAGCATCAACTGGTACGTGCGGTTTTCCATCCCCTGAACTTTTAGCCGCACCCCGTCCACGATGTCGCCGATCCGTTGCCCGTATGTCGGGAGATCGTTGTAGATCGCCGAAAGCTGCGTGACCGCCCCAATTCCGATCACGTACAGCAACAGCAGCGCGATGGCGCACACCAGAAAGCTCGCCAGGCTCCGCGGAAGCCGGATGCGCATCAACAGCTCCACGAAGGGCTCCAGGATAAACGCGATCGTCATCGCCACGATCGAGGTGATGAAAAACACCCGCCCGAAATACAGAATCGCGATGATCGCCCCCAGTGCCACCGTCGGCATCGCGAGATTCCGCGCATCCTGGACGGCCTGGGTTGTGCTGGTGATAGGCTTGGTAATTAGCGCCACGGCACAAAGACACCCTCGCGCTTCGGCGAGCCTTTGTCTCGAATGTAACACGTTGCCATCTATAATGAAATTGATTTGACGCGCATCCTGGCACTGGACCTGGGCAAGAAACGCATCGGCCTCGCCATCAGCGATCCCCTCGGCATTACCGCCCAGGGGCTGCCCAACCTCGTCCGCACCAACAAGCGCACCGACCTTGCCGCCCTCGAACATCTCGTCCGCGAGCGTGAGGTGGCCATGTTCCTCATGGGCAACCCCATCAACATGGGCGGAGCCGAGGGCCGCCAGTCCGGCTGGGTCCGCGAGTTCGCCGCGGCTCTCGAAGCGCGCACCGGCCTTCCGGTGAAGTTCTGGGACGAGCGCCTCACCAGCGTCGAGGCCGGCCGCGTCCTGCGCTCCAGCGGCATCAGCATCGAGAAGCGCGCCGCCGCCGTCGACCGCCTCTCCGCCGTCATCCTCCTCCAAAGCTACCTCGACTCCCTATGACCCCCCGCCCAAAACTCCGTCTCGCATCCCTTGGTGGGGCAGGCGGTTCCGCCTGCCAACTTCTTGAGTGGGGCAGGATTTCATCCGGCAAGGATGCCCTCTGGACAGTTTGCAATCGGTCAAGCTTCGAGCCCCGAAGTTTCTGCCGCCCGAGACGCTCGCGTAGGGATCGTCGTCCCAGTGCCTCCGCTTCCTTCGTTACCTCAGGTTTTGACTTTCTCTTGGTCTTCTCCGCGTCTTCCTCTGCGTGCTCCGCGCCTCCGCGTCAAGGACACGCTCACTCCCTATGAAACTCCTGCGCGCCGCCGCGCTCCCCGCCCTCATCCTCGCCTTCCTCGCCATCCGCCAGACCCGTCCCTACCAAGGCTTCTCCACCGAGATCTTCGTCGACATCCCCCGCGGCACCTCCACCGGAGCCATCGCCCAACTCCTGTCCGATGCCGGCGTCGTCCGCTCCCGCTGGGATTTCCTCACCGCCCGCCTGCTCTCCCCCGGCCGCGTCCTCCAGGCCGGCGAATACAAATTCAATCAATCCGCCACACCCTTGGAGGTCTACGCCCGCATCGCCCGCGGCGACATCTTCTACTACGAGCTGGTCGTGCCCGAAGGCAAGAACATCTTCGATATCGCCGCCGCCGCCGAGCAACTCGGCCTCTTCCCCGCATCCCAATTCCTCGCCGCCGCGCGCGACCCCTCCCTCATCCGCGACCTCGACCCGCAGGCCCCCACCCTCGAAGGCTATCTCTTCCCCAAGACTTACAAACTGAGCCGCCACACCACGCCCGACCGCCTCTGCCACACCATGACCGCCAGCTTCCGCGAAGCCTGGCACACCCTCGGGACCGCCGCCGCCGTCCACGATACCGTGACCCTGGCATCCCTCGTCGAGAAAGAGGGCAAGCTCGCCGAGGAGCGCCCCCGCATCGCCGCCGTCTTCCAAAACCGCCTGCGCATCGGCATGAAGCTCGATTGCGACCCCACCACCATCTACGCCGCCCTGCTCACCGACCGCTATCGCGGCGCCATCTACCGCTCCGACCTCGATAGCGACAACCCCTACAACACCTACCGCCACGCCGGCCTCCCTCCCGGCCCCATCGCCAATCCCGGCCTTGCCTCCATCCGCGCCGTGCTCGAGCCCGAAGCCTCCGACGCGCTGTACTTCGTGCTCCGCCCCGATGGCTCCGGCAGCCACCAGTTCTCCAACAACATCGCGGCGCACGAAGCCGCCACCGAGAAGTACCGGCATGGCCGCCAGAGGTAGTTCCGTCAAGCAGCAGGTGCGCGCCTACCTCGCCGCGAAGCAGCCTCCCGCCATCACCGAAGCCGTTTGGGGCGAGCTGCTGATGCAGCTCGCGCCCGTTTCCGAAAGCTACGTCCGCGACCTGTTGACCTCGACCGGCCTCCCTTTCGACCAGCCCTACGCCGGCATCCGCCAGCACACCTTCGACGATCTGGAACAATCCCTTCGCGGAATGTTGCGGACCTACTCGGAGGCCAAGGCCGCCGGCAACCTCGAGCGTGCCCGTTACTGCCGCCGCCAGGTCATCGGCGCCAAGGACCGCGCCCGCTTTCTGGCCCACAATCCCCGCATTCCCCCCGAAAAGCAGGCGCAGAAGGAAGAGATGGTGCAATGGATGCTGGTGTGGCTCGAAAACCCCGAGGTCTTTCCCCCCTGGGTGGAAGCGCGCAAGCAGGCGCTACTCCGGTAAGCGCCGTTTTGCTGCCGCTTGCGGTGTCGTCCTCACAGTCGTGTTTGGGTCTGCCGAATCGAGGGAACAGGGATGTAGTTGAAAACGATTGGGGAGGGTCTTTGTCAGTGCAACGGATTGTTCAGGTCGTGGTGTAAGCTGATAAGATGAATCGGGTCTTTTTTTCTGTTTAGGTTGCCACAAGCTCGCGGTCATTTGGCCCAGGTCCGGTTGGGCCTGGCAACATGAAACTCTCATCCGGTCTTCTTGTAACCATCCTTGTCGCCGCTCCGGTTCGATCGGCGGAAATTCGCATCGGTGGAGTCGCGGAGGCGGCTACCTATATGTCGGGGCTGGGAGACTACGGAAGCCTCGCTACGATCTTCTGTACAGGGCTGACGGGCATCAACGGGATTGTCCAAGCAGCCGAGTACCCGTTACCGAATAGCCTTGCGGGAGTGTCCGTCCTCGTAGACGGCATCGTCGCTCCATTGCTCGCAGTAGCCGATCTCGGACCGTATCAGCAGATCAACATCCAGGTGCCGGTGGATCGAACATCTCTTACCGCGTCGGTCACGGTCTCGCAATTCGGCCAAAGCGCGCAAATAACGGTGGAACCGTCCCTGTATTGGAGCTTCTTCTTCACGCTTCCATACGGCCCACCTTTTTTTGCGAGCCCCGGGACCGCCGCCGTGCAGCACTCGGATTACTCGATCGTGACGTCGGAACATCCGGCGCGGCCCGGTGAGATCGTCATAGCTTACGGAACCAACCCCAGCATCCGTATCGCTGTCGATGCTCCGCCGCTGGGCTCCCCATCCCCGGCATTTCCCCTCGCGTTTGTTTTGCCAATAGTTGCTGGTGGCAACGAGGATTACTGGGGAATATGGGTCAACGGCAAATTCCCGGAAACAGCCTTCTTCGGCCTCGCACCAGGTCTGGTGGGCGTGTTCCAGGTGAATTTCCGGATTCCTGCCGATACACCCGACGGTGACGCCATACTCGTGGCCGTACAGGCCCGCTGTTCCTCCCAGCCACCTCTGACCGCCTGTGTTTACTACCCAAGTATCAGCGCGAGAGTACCCGTTCAGGCAGCAAGCAGTCAATGATCCGCAATCGGCGCGCCCCGGCCTTAACTTTCCACTCCCCAGAACCGCAAATACGGCCCCCCCTCCACTAGCCGCAGCAGGTACAATCCCACCTCCCGTGCATGATAGTCGCCCCACATCGACGACTCCCCGGCCCCCGCGCACCACCCGTTCGGCCGGTGATACACCGAGTGCAGAATCAACCCCTGATGACCCGCGTCCACGCTCAAATACGGCTCGCCGAAAAGCGTGTCCGCCACCGTGAGCCCCGCCTGCCAGTATC
>OMOG01000432.1:0-6556 GCA_900290305.1 Candidatus Sulfopaludibacter sp. SbA4 | reverse complement strand
GAGCCGCAACAGCCCCTGCGCCGCGATCGCCGCCGCCGAACTGTCCACTGGCTCGCATGCGCTCCAAGGATCCGCGCACGCACTCCGCCAATCCCCAAGCTGCGCCAGTCCTGGCGCGCCCGTGTCCCAATACGGAATGCCATCCGGCGGAGTATTCTCGATGTAGAAATCGCAGGTGGCCCGCGCGGCCTTCTCCATCCAGTCCAGCCCGCCCGGCGCGCCCACGCCGTCGAAAAACTCCAGCAGCTCCGCGAATCCGCACATAACCCACGCCAGCCCGCGCGTCCAGGTACTGAACGGCGAGTAGCCCTGCTGCGAATTAGGGCACCGGTAATTGCCGTCGTTGGGGTTGAACACGCTCTCGTGCGCCACGCGCCCGCGCACATCGTAAGCGTCGCGCCCTTCGCCGTAATACACCGCGTACCGCGCCGTGGCCTCGGCGTGTTCGAGGGCCCGCTCCAGAAGCGAGATCTTCCGGTCGTTCTCCCCCATCAGCACGTGGCCCAACTGGTGACTTACCAATAGCGCGCGTAGCGTGCGGATCGTGTCCACAAACAGCGAGTGCGGACCGTTGAAGGAATAAATGTACCCGCCATCGGCCGTCCGCGACCAGCGCATGGCCTGCACCGCCCCGGAACATTTCAGGGCGAGTTCGTAGCAGGCGCGCTCCTGGCGATTCTCCGGAATCCGCCCCTCCATCATGAGCCGCAGCAGGTTGCCGTAGGTGCTGACATTGTTGAACCCGTGATCGTGAACGCCCGTGTGCGTCAGGTGCGGAGCCATGATCGCCATCGTGCGCTCGCGCCCGATCTCCAGGAACTCGCGCTCCCCCGTGGCGTCAAATTGAAGGATCGCCGACCCGAACTGAAACCCCTGCGTCCACTCCGTCCATCCGCGGCTCGTGTACCGCCCACCGGCCGTGAACACCGGCGCGCCCTGCGCAGGGTCCCACGATTTCTCGATCGACCGGATCTTCCCGGCGGACAGTTCGAACATGCGCCGCAGCTTCGGCTCCAGCCCGGCAGGCGTGAGATCGGCAATCCGGATCATTCTGCCCCAATTGTCACACGTAGTGAGGCAGGAGAAGCGAGCGCAGCGAGTCCCCAACCCCCGACCCCCATCCCCAACCCCCGCTTTTGCGGGCGTATCATCAAATGAAGATGAAACTCTTCCTCCTCTCCCTCTCCGCCGCGCTCCTCGCGGCCCAAACCACTCCCCCCCAAGCCCTCCTGGTCCTCTCCAAAAGCGATCACACCCTCGCCATCGTGGACCCCGTCAGCCTCAAGGTGCTCGCCCGCCTCCCCTCCGGCCCCGATCCCCACGAGGTCATCGCCTCCGCCGACGGCCGCACCGCCTACATCTCCAACTATGGCAGCGGCGCCTACAACACCCTCACTGTCGTCGACCTGGTCGCTCAGAAATCACTGCCCACCATCGACCTCGGCGCCCTGCGCGGCCCCCACGGCCTCGTCTTCGCCGGCGGCAAGGTCTGGTTCACCGCCGAAGCCGCCAAAGTCATCGGCAGCTACGATCCGCCCTCCGGCAAAATCGATCTGGTCATCGGCACCGGCCAGAACCGCACCCACATGATCTACGTTTTCGACGACCTCAAGCGCATCGTCACCTCCAACGTCAGCTCCGCCACCATGACCATCATCGACAAAACCGCGGGAGGCCGTGGACGCGGTCCCGGTCCCGGTGGTCCGCCGCCCGGCGCACCCGACGGCCGTGGACGCGGTCCCGGTGGCCCGCCGCCCGGCCCGCCTAACGGCCGCGGAGGCCCCATGGGCGCCCCCGGAGGCGATTGGGACGAGACCGTCATTCCCGTCGGCCGTGGCGCCGAGGGATTCGACGTCTCCCCCGACGGCAAGGAACTCTGGGCGGCCAACGCCCAGGACGGCACCATCTCCATCCTCGACCTCGCCGCCAAGAAAGTCACCCAGACCCTGTCCGCCAATGTCTCCAGCGCCAACCGCCTCAAGTTCACCACCGATGGAAAGCTCGTCTTCGTCTCCATGTTGGGAGGCCCGGACGCCGCCGTCTTCGACGCCGTCAGCCGCAAAGAAATCAAGCGCATCAAAATCGGCCGCGGCGCCGCCGGCATTCTGATGCATCCCGATGGATCGCGCGTCTTTGTAGCCTGCACGCCCGACGATTACGTCGCCATCATCGACCTGAAAACGCTCGAAGTCACCGGCCACCTCGACGCCGGCAAACAGCCCGACGGCCTCGCCTGGGCCGTCCGGCGGTAAACCCCAAAATCACAGTCACAGCATCAGCGGGGAAATTTTCGACTCCCATTATCCCCTGAATTCAATAAGTTAGCGAAAAATCCCCACACTGAGGTGAGGTTCTCTCGATTCTTGTGTGCTGTACTTAAATTGGGAGGAGATTTATGCGGCCGTTTCACTCGATGCCACCACCAGTTCGCCCAGCCATTCACCCCTCCCACCAAACCTTCTCGCGGAGAAATCCGCGAGCCGATACGCGCCAGCGCCTTACCCGCTCCATACCCCTCCCCGTTTGTGACGCATCTTGCAAAAATACCCCTCCCGATGCGTCACAAAAACTCGGCATCTCTTCGCAACCAAAAGAAACAAAGCAGCTTAAAACCACCCAAAATAATAAGCCGGCACACCCCATTTTATGCGTCACATGCGTCACAACGGCGGGTTGTTCCACCGGCGCCCTCCCTGGGGGCGCAAATTGTAAAAACGACCCTCAATTTGCGCCCCCCGATTTCGCACCTCGTCCGCAACCCACAGAAACAGAGGAGGTTACAGCGTCGTGAAAAATAAACTGACACACCACCAACAGGTGCGCCCCCCGGCCCCCGAACCCTCGCGCTTTGGCGAGCCCGCGCCCCCGGCCCCTGCTATAATGGCCCCCATCGCCATTTCGCCGAGAGAAACCATGTCCCGTATCGTTCGTTGCTCCCTCATCCAGGCCACCAACGCCGCCCCTCCGGATGCCTCGCTCGAAGCCACCAAGCAGGCCATGCTCGACAAGCACGTGGATTACATCCGCCAGGCCGCCGCCGCCGGCGCCCAGATCGTCTGCCTCCAGGAGATCTTCTACGGCCCCTACTTCTGCGCCGAACAAACCACCCGCTGGTACGACTTCACCGAGCCCATCCCCGGCGGCCCCACCATCCGTCTCATGCAGGACCTCGCCCGTGAACTCCACATCGCCCTCATCGTCCCCATCTATGAGGTCGAGCAGCAGGGCCTCTACTACAACACCGCCGCCGTCATCCAGAACGATGGCGCCTATCTCGGCAAGTACCGCAAGACTCACATCCCCCACGTCGCCCCCGGCTTCTGGGAGAAGTTCTACTTCCGCCCCGGCAATCTCGGCTATCCCGTCTTCGATCTCGGCTTCGCCAAGATCGGCGTCTACATCTGCTACGACCGCCACTTCCCCGAAGGCGCCCGCGCGCTCGGCCTGAACGGAGCCGAGATCGTCTTCAATCCCTCCGCCACCGTGGCCGGACTCAGTGAGTATCTCTGGAAACTCGAGCAGCCCGCGCATTGCGTGGCCAACGGTTACTTCATCGGCGCCATCAATCGTGTGGGCGTCGAGGCCCCCTGGAACATCGGCGAGTTCTACGGCTCCAGTTACTTCTGCGACCCGCGCGGCCAGATCGTCGCGCAGGCTTCCCGCGACCACGACGAAGTCCTCGCCGCCGATCTCGATCTCGACAAGATCGCCGAAGTTCGAAAGACTTGGCAATTCTTCCGCGATCGCCGTCCCGACATGTACGAGTCACTGGTAAAGGCCTAAGCAGTTTGGAGGACAAAGTCATGACTAAAGAAGAAATCATTCTCGCCAACAAAGAGTTCCTCTTCCCCGCCGTCTTTCATTACTACAAGGACCCGCTCGTCATCGCGCGCGCCAAGAACCAATACGTCTGGGACGCCGATGGCAATCAGTATCTCGACTTCTTCGGCGGCATCGTCACTGTCAGTGTGGGTCACTGCAACGACCAGGTGAACGCCAAGGTCCACCAGCAACTCGACACACTGCAGCACGTCTCCACCGTGTTCGCCAACGAGCCGCAGGCCGCCCTCGCCAAGAAGATCGCCTCTATCACGCCCGGCCGCCGCCTCACCAAGTCGTTCTTCACCAATAGCGGCACCGAGGCCAATGAAACCGCCATCCTCGCCGCCCGTTGCTACACCGGCAACACCGAGATCGTGGCCCTCCGCCACTCCTACCATGGCCGCTCCTCCATGGCCATGACGCTCAGCGGCCAGGGCGGGTGGCGGCTCGGACCCGCGCAGGCCGGCGTCGTCCACGCCCACAACGCCTACTGCTACCGCTGCCCCCTGGGACTCACTTACCCCAGTTGCGAAGTGAAGTGCGCGCAGGATATGGAAGACCTCATCCGCACCACCACCTCCGGCCGCATCGCCGGCTTCATCGGCGAGCCCATCCAGGGCGTCGGCGGATTCATCACGCCGCCCAAGGAATATTTCCCCATCGTCGAAAAGATCGTGCGCAGCCACGGCGGCATCTTCATCAGCGACGAGGTGCAGACCGGCTGGGGCCGTACCGGCGGCAAGTGGTTCGGTATCGAGCAGTGGGGTGTCCAGCCCGATATCATCACCGGCGCCAAAGGCCTCGGCAACGGCTCCCCCATCGGCCTAACGGTGGCCCGGCCGGAGGTGGCCGATTCCGTCAAGGGCCTCACCATTTCCACCTTCGGCGGCAACCCCGTCACCACCACCCAGGCCAAGGCCGTGATCGATCTAATCGAGGAGCAGAACCTGCTCGCCAACTGCACCGAAACCGGACAGTACCTCCGCGGCCTCCTCGAAGAGATCCAGGACAAACACGAGATCGTCGGCGAAATCCGTGGCATGGGTCTCATCCAGGGCCTCGAGCTGGTCGAGGATCGCCAGTCCAAAACTCCGGCCACGGCCCAGGCCGCCATGGCCATGGATGTGGCGCGCCAGCACGGCCTGATCATCGGCAAGGGCGGCACCTTCGGCAACGTGCTCCGAGTGACTCCGCCCATGAACATCGGCCGCGCCGATGTGGACCAGTTCATCGAAGTGCTCGATAAGGCGCTCGCGTCGGTCGGAGCCATGGCGGGGGCCGCGAGATGAGCGCGTCCGGTCTCCCGCTTCCCCGCAACCTCGAGCGCTTTCCCGAGTTGCACCCGGCGTTAGATTCCCAATCCGCCGTGGCCGAAGCCAATCGCTGCCTCTTCTGTTTCGATGCGCCCTGCACCGCCGCCTGCCCCACTCACATCGACGTGCCGCGCTTCATCAAAAAGATCGCGACCGGCAACCTCCGAGGCTCCGCCACCACCATCCTCGATGCCAACATTCTGGGCCTGAGTTGTTCGCGAGTCTGCCCCGTGGATGTCCTCTGCGAAGGCAACTGCGTAATGCACCGCTACAACAAAAAGCCAATAGAAATAGGCCGTCTGCAGCGTTACTCGATGGATTACTTCTACTCCAGACCGCAGCCTCTGGCCCCTGAGGCGAAGCCTCTAATCCCCAACCCCCAACCCCCAACCCCTAACCCCCTTTTTGTGGCTTGTGTCGGCGGTGGTCCCGCCTCCCTCGCCTGCGCCGCCGAACTCCGCCGCCGCGGCTACTCCGTCACCATCTTCGACAACCGCCCGCTTCCCGGCGGCCTCAACACCTACGGCGTAGCCGAGTACAAACTGCGCCCCTCCGACAGCCTCCGCGAAGTCGACCTCATCCGCGGGATGGGGGTCGAATTCCGCCAGGCCGAAGTCGGCACCGCAATCTCGCTCCAAGATCTCGAAAAGGACTTCGACTGCATCTTCATCGGAGTCGGCCTGGGCGCGATGGAGCGCCTCGGCATCCCCGGCGAGCACGCCCACGGAGTCATCGACGCCCTCCGCTTCATCGCGCGCTACAAGACCCTCCCCGATTTCCAGGTGGGCCGCTCCGTGATCGTCATCGGCGGCGGCAACACCGCCATCGACGCCGCCAACGCCGCCAAGCGCCTCGGAGCCACCGACGTCCACCTCTTCTACCGCCGCACCGAAAGGGAAATGCCGGCCTTCTCCTTCGAGTACGACCATTCGAAGGTCGAAGGCGTCCAGTTCCACTGGCTCTCGCAGCCCGTCGAGATCGTCGAGCGCGACGGGCACGCCGTAGCCGTCAAGTTCGTGGAAACCCGCCTGGGCGAGCCCGATTCGAGCGGCCGCCGCAAATCCGAGCCCATCCCCGGCACCGAATTCGCGGTCGATTGCGACACCGTAATCCCCGCCCTCGGACAGACCCGCCTCTCGGAACTCTTAAGCGCGGTTCCCGGAATCGAAGTAAACGGCGGCCTGATCGTAGTCGACCGTCCCACAGGCCGTACCGGCAATCCCAAATACTACGCCGGCGGCGACTGCGTCAACGGAGGTCGCGAAGTAGTCGACGCCGTAGCCGACGGCAAGCGAGCCGCCATAGCTATCGCCAAACTCGTCCGCCAGGAGTCTACCCATGCCTAGCCAACCGGCGGGCGAAGCCCGCCGCACACAACCCCAACCCCTAACCCCTAACCCCCAGCCCCCTTCTTCCGAGGC
>OMOG01000549.1 GCA_900290305.1 Candidatus Sulfopaludibacter sp. SbA4 | reverse complement strand
GGCTCCCCGGCGGTCTTGCCGGGCGTCGATTCCGCTGCCCCGAAATCGATTCGGAACCTGGCGGTCTTTCCAGGTGAGCTGTATATCCCTCTCCACTGCTGCGAGCCGTCGCCACTTTGCAGGGGTTCCAAGTCCAACCCTACCGACGCTTCGTCGGGCAGATGGTGCTCCACCGCTAAACCGCGATCTGCAACCTGGTTACACCCTGGCAACAACACGAACGCGACGGCCGCAGTGCCCATCAATGGCCATCGAATCATAGACGACAATTATCGCAGACTTCTCGGAGAGCCTGGAACGCCAGGGGCCCTATAAGGTCCGAATGAACGGGATCGTCCGCCTGGGAGCCGCTAATGAACTGCCGGCGTTAGGATCGAGTTCGACGGCGACCATTAGAGAGCCATGCGTTCCGGCAGTGAAAACGCTCGCTGAATTATTTGAAGCTGATCGTGGAATCCGCTTCAAACTTCTTGTAGCCGGTGAACGTCACCACATTGGAGATCTTTCGATTCGCCCGCTCCATGCGGGATTCGGAATGCGAAGGCAACAGGTGACTGGTACCGGCCACCTCGACGAAATCGTAGTCTACTTCCAACGAGGATTGGTCGATCTCGGATTGCTTCGGGATGTCGTTGGCGGACGCCGTGAGACGCAGTACCTTGTTGGTCTCATTGTCCAGGACTACTTCGCCCTGATAGCCGGCGGCCCACTCTTGCATGGCCCCGTTGTCCGCTCGACGCCCTAACAGGTAATGCGACTTGTCGCGGGCGATGCGGTAGGTATAAACGGCGGCGCGACGCTTGCGAAGGATGGTCCATTCTTTCCACTGGAAAGTGGCCGCCGACGCCCGATCGAAGATACCCAGCAACTGGCTTCCGAACTCGCCGCCGGTGATGATGCCGTCGAGCGATTCGAGCGGCTGCGTCGTTGGCTCGCCATTCATGGCAACCAGTTTGTACTGCTCCTTCTCCCCGGCAAAGGTTAGCTGGATGGTGAGTTTGTCCCTCTGGACCACGGCGACGGCGAGTGGGGAACGAGCGTTGCTGGTGGCGCGCTCCACCTGTTCGTTGCAAACGAAATTCGGCAACTTGCTCGTGTAGTGGATCGCAATCTCCCTGGCTGCCTCCAGGGTCTTCGTCTGCTGGTCCACGGTAGGCTTCGGGTCAGCGGCGATAAGACAAGACAGCGAACCGAGGGCCGCGATCATCAGGCGTGGTTGCATGTATCCTCCTCGACGGGCGCCGCCCCTAAAAGACCTCGTCGGCGGCTTGACTGGCTCTGCCCAAAATATGGATCGATTCTAAGGAAACCAGAATTTCCATTTTGGCTTCCTGGATCGGGCAATAGGATATCACACCCCCCCAATTCTTGATCCTCCGAAGCGCAGTTTTTTTCTCCGCGAGCCTTCTCTTGCCTCTGCCAAGCGCCAAATTCCACCCACTAAATGTTGGCCAGGTGCTTCAGATCGTAATCCGCCCGCCCGTTCCTCTCACCCCAGACCAAGTGATTCGG
Source organism: Candidatus Sulfopaludibacter sp. SbA4 (assembly GCA_900290305.1). Classification (GTDB taxonomy): domain Bacteria; phylum Acidobacteriota; class Terriglobia; order Bryobacterales; family Bryobacteraceae; genus OMOG01. Next base: position 2,212 of record OMOG01000549.1, on the reverse strand, counting down.
ATACTCGCTTCCTGCAGGCAGGCGCTTCCGGGAGCCATCGGAAGTCGCGGCATCGCCTGGCATCCTGGCCGCGAGCCTCCGCTTGGAACCAACCGGCCGGGCTAACGGCCTACCTGGAGACCGCGGCTTTCGCCCCTGAACGGTCACGCCCTTTCGAACTATTTTTTTTGACCACGCTTTCACTGATTCTAAAGCCACTTACTAGCATCCACCCGCCCCTCCGCGCACAGGATCCGCCATGCTTGCATGCTACCTTTAAATCAGGAAGGAATTTGCGCCCACCGACGTCCAATTGGTTAACGCCGGTGGTCTGCCGCCGGCCCAACGGAACCGATATGCCTCAACCCGTCTCATCCCGCGAAAATCACGGAAATCGGGAGACAGTTGGCGTCCAAAAAACCCTCCAAAACTGTCACCCATTTTCGCGCCATCCCCGCAACCCGCACAATCCAAATATCTTAACTGGGTGCACAAGCATGTGCGCGGTAAGCCCCTTTAAACCGTCTCCACTGTCTCCCTCACCCCTGTTCACCCCCTTTCCTACCCCCACCTGGGGGCATGTGGAGAAACACCGCAAAATAGGCCTAAAATGTCCTATTATCCCGAAATCTTTTCGGGGTATACTTTAGTTTCAGAGGGTGGCTATGAAAAAATACGGCAAGTTCGCGGCCCTGATCGTCGTCGTCATCGGCACTCTGGTGTGGCTGGCCAGCGCCGGGATGAAGGAAACCCAGACCTACTATAAGACCGTCGCCGAACTGGGACAAATGGGCGACAAGGCGTACGGTGCCCGCATTCGCGTCGGCGGCGACGTCGAAAACGGCTCCATCCAGCGCATCGGCAACCAGGTGCAGTTCGTCCTGGTCCAGGACAAGTTGAGGCTCAAAGTCGCCTACACCGGCAGCGATCCCTTGCCCGACACCTTCAAGGACGGCGCACAGGCTCTGGCCGATGGCAAGCTCGATCGCGACCAGGTCTTCCGCGCCGCCAAAATCCAGGCCAAGTGCGCATCCAAGTACGAAGTCAAGCCCGGACAACTGGCGCCTGGGCAGTCCGCGCCCAATATCAATAGCGGCAAGCAAGGCATCTAGTAGCACAGGCATTCCTGCCTGTGTTCTTTGTTTTTGTAGCACAGGCATTCGTGCCTGTGTTCTTTGGAGAGGGATTAACGATGGAAAATCTGGGTACCCTGGCCATCCTGCTGGCCTTCGCGGTGGCCATCTATGCCACCCTGGCCTCCGTGGTCGGCCGCATCAAACGCAAGCCTTTTCTGATCGTTAGCGGCGAACGCGCGGTCTACGCCGTGTGGGCGATGATGGCTCTCGCCTCGGGCATCCTGGTCTACGCCCTCATGACCGGCGACTTCCGCTTCTCCTACGTGGCCGAGCACAGCAACCGCTCCATGCCCATCCTTTATAAGTTCGCCGCGTGGTGGGGCGGACAGGAAGGGTCGCTGCTGTTCTGGAGCTTTCTGCTCTCCACCTATACCGCGGTCGTGGTCTTCACCAACCGCCGCCGCCACCGCGACATGATGCCGTGGGTGGTCGGCGTCCTCACCACGGTCCAAACCTTCTTCCTCGTCCTCAATAATTTCATCGCTAACCCCTTCCAGATGCTGGCCACCGACAAGCTGATCGTCGCCGTCCCCGATGGCAACGGTCTCAGCCCGCTCCTGCAATACCCGGCCATGGCCATCCATCCGCCCATGCTGTATCTCGGCTACGTGGGATTCGCGGTCCCGTTCGCTTTCGCCATCGGATCGCTCATCACCCGCCAGCCCGGTGACGCCTGGATCCACACCACCCGCCGCTGGACGCTGGTCACCTGGCTCTTCCAGAGCACCGGAGTCATGCTGGGAGCCGCCTGGGCCTACCACGTGCTCGGATGGGGCGGCTACTGGGGATGGGACCCGGTAGAGAACGCTTCCCTGCTCCCCTGGCTCTCGGGCACGGCGTTTCTGCACTCCGTCATGATGCAGGAAAAAAAGGGCATGATGAAGGTCTGGAACATGGTGCTGGTTTCGGCCACCTTCTTCCTGTGCATCCTCGGCACGTTCCTCACCCGCTCGGGCGTGGTGCAATCGGTGCACGCGTTCGCCCGCTCCGAAATCGGCAAGTACTTCGTCTCCTTCCTGGCCCTGGGCATCGCCGCCACCATTTACCTGATCCTCGACCGGCTCGACTACCTCAAGAGTGAGTCGCAACTCGAATCC
>OMOG01000552.1 GCA_900290305.1 Candidatus Sulfopaludibacter sp. SbA4 | reverse complement strand
CAGGCGGACTGAAGTCCGCCGCAGGCTGAAGCCGGCTGAAGCCTGCCCCACCGAAACTCCCTGAGATGTCCGTTAAGTGAACAGCGTTGGGCTTAGTCGTGACCGCGAGATCCGGCGCCAAACCGCTCGCTAACGCTCGCGGCTCCGATCGGAGCCCCGGCCGTGAGGGAGGAGTCGCCGCATCATGCCCGTTCACTTGAGTGATTAGACGATGGAAGCGGCGGTTGGGTTATGCCTCGGCTATTGCACGGTCCATGTCCCCAACGACTGCCAGTCGGTGTTATTGCCGTCCAACTTGTCGCGGCCGGCCACATAGACCACGCGGTTCGCGGCGGTGCCGCTCTTGGCGGTGATATTCAGCGTGAGAACCAAGTTGTTGCCGCTCATCGCCACCGAGGAGCCGGCCGGGTTGACCGAGCACTGGCTGTTGGAGATCGGCACGGTCCCTCCGGTCATCGGCATGGTGCCGGCGTAGGGACCGGCGGCATCGCCCGCATCGTCGATCAGCAGCAGCGTATTGCTCGACGCCACGTAGGCCAGGTAGCAGGCCTGGCGGCCGTCGATGAAGTTGCTGATGAGCACCGGGATCACTCCGAAGTCGGCGGCGGTCTTCGTGTCGGCCAGGGTGAACGCGAGGGTCTCCGAGGTGCCTGCCGCGGCGGCGGTCCGCTGCTGATTGAGGCTGGTGATGCTGATGGTGCCGCCGGGGGTAAACGGCGGCTGCCACACTCCCATGGCCTGCCAGCCGGTGTTATTTGTCGCGTCGCGCGCCGCCATGTATTGAATCTTATTGCCGCCGAACGCCGCACCGAAGGTGATGTTCAGTCCAAGTGAGAACGCGTTGCCCGTGCCCACGGCCGAGACCAGGTTGACCCCGCACTGACTGTTCTGGATGGTGGTGCCGGGGCTGCCGAGAGCCACCGACCCGGCGTACGGGCCTCCCGCGTCTCCTCCGTCGTCCACCAGGATCAGCGTGGAGGACGCCACCACGTAGGCCAGGTAACAGGCATGCCGGCCATCGAGGAAATTGTTGATCAGCACGTTCAGCACGCTCAGGTTCTGCGCGCCGGAGGAGTGCGAATACTGGAACGTGAAGCTCTGCGTGGTGGTTGCGCCGAAAGGCTGCTGGGTGCCGACCACGGCAGGGGTCCCGGCCGCCGCTGCGGCGGTGGTCCGGCTGAGCAGGTTGCCGGCTTTGTCATAGGAGTAAGTGATGGAGACACCGGCGCCGTAGTCGATCTTAGTCAGGCGCCCGGCGGCGTCGTAGGAGTAGTTGACGGCCGCGAAGAGTGCCTGCGCGGCGAGAAGAGTGAGTGCCAATCGGTTAATCATGTCGGTAGTCTCCTATTTCGCAGGCTTCGCTGGGCCGGTACCCCGGCGGGGTTTCGCTGGACGTCTGATGCTGCCCCCATCGTGGCTGATGACGCCGCTGCCATCCTGGCCGATCAGGCCGCTGCCATCCTGGCCGATCAGGCCGCTGCCATCCTGCCCGATCAGGCCGCTGCCATCCTGGCCGATCAGGCCGCTGCCATCCTGCCCGATCAGGCCGCTGCCATCCTGGCCGATCAGGCTGCTGCCGTCCTGGGCGATCAGGCTGCTGGCACCGTCGGTGATGATGCCGCCGCCCTTCTCGTTAATCAAGCTGCCGCCATCGTTGCTGACGACGCGGCCGATGGCGATACCCAAGATGCTACCGCCATCGTTGCTGACAACGCCGCCGCCATCCTGGCTGATCAGGACCCCGTTGGCGTCGCAAGCTTTCAGTTTCCTGCAGAGTACCTCCCCGGAGCTCGGTTGCACGGGCACGTACGCGGCCGTTGTCAGAGCGGGCGGCCCGACCAGGACTGGAGGCGGCAAATCGGCCGGAGTAACCTGCGGCTGGAATTGAACCGCTGCCTGGCCCGACGCATCTAGTCCCGGATCGAATGCATCGACGAGAGCAGTGGCTCCACTGCCAAGGTCACGGTAAACTGTGCTGCCAACAGCGCTAATATCCTGGATACCAGTGTGAACAAAACCGGAAAGCGTGTTAATGACAGAGCCAAGAAAGTTCACAGCGTCGCCAAGAAGAGAGTCGGTGCCGAAGGGATCCACAAAGAGCAACGGATTGCCGTTGCCGTACGCATACGGTTCGGAGCTTCGCGGATCGGTGCTCAATACCGAATCGCGGGAAACGAAGCGCGCCGCCGACGCGTCGTAGTGCCGGTTCCGCAGGTTGTACAGGGCGGTTCCTTCCTGGAACGCGTCGTACTGCCCCTGCCACGTGAACGGATTATCCGCCGTTCCGGAGTGGTCCGCGATGTCCCCATAAGGCGTGATCGCGTAGCTGTCGGTCGCGGCCCCGGTGTCGCCGCTCAAGAGAACGGTATTGCCCATCTCGTCGAAGTGGTAATAGTGGCGCGTGTTATTCGCTTCGATACTGTAAAGCAGCCGTCCATCCGGAAGGTGCACGTAATAGCGCAGGTCGCTACCGCCCTGCCGCACGATGGCGAGCGCCGGAAAGCGGAACAGGTAATTGAATACGAAGCTGCGGACCGTGCCGCCTGTCGTCATGGTATTGATCCCGCCCAGGCCGTCGTAAGTGAAGGTCGCCGCGTTCGTGCCGTCGTTGAATGAAGTCAGTTGCGAGGCCAGGTTCCAGGAGTAAGTGCGGCTGCCCTGCGAGGTCACGCGTCCCATCTTGTCGGAGGTAGCGCTGGTGAGCTGCCCCGCGGCATCGTAGGAGAACTGCTGCGAAGTCAGGTTGGCCACCGCCGGCGCCAGCGGGACACTGCGATTGGCGGCGGTGATCTTGCCCGCGGCGTCGCGCGTAAGCGCGATCGATCCCAGGCTGCCGAACGCGATCTGGATCAGCCGCCCGTTGACGTCGTAGGAGTAAGTCGTGGCGGCTCCATTGGGATAAGTCAATGTGGCCAGGCGGCCCGATGCATCATAGCCCAGCGACGTCTTTCCGCCCACCCAATCCGCGATGGCGGTCAGCCGCCCGCTGCTGTTGTACGTGTAGGCGATGGTTTTGCCCGGCGCATAGGTAAGGGTGGCGGGCCGGCCGGCGCCATCCAGCGCGATCCCGATTCCGTTGATATTCGCCGGCTGGCCTTTGGCATCGCGCGTGATGCTCAGGTTGTCGGCCGAAATCAGAAGTCCGGCGGCATCGTAGGCGGCGTTGATCGCGGTGCCGTCGCTATACTGGGTCTTCGTCACCGAGCCATCGGCATTGTCGGTAAAGGTCACGGCGCCCAGCGGCAGCGTCACCTGGGTGAGTTGATTGCCGGTATAGGTGAGGCTGGTGGCGTTCCCCAGCGGATCGGCGGTCTGCGAAGGACGATTGGCTGCGTCGTACGAGACGGTCCACTTGTTGCCGTTTGCGGAGGTGACGGAGGTAGGGTTGCCCAGCGGGTTCCGCCCGATCGAGGTGGTGATCCCTCCCGGCATGGCGACTTGCGTCACGTTCCCGTTGGCATCGCGGGTCAGGGTTTCAATTCCACCCAGAGGATCGATGCGGCCGATCACGCGGCTCCGCTTGTCATACGCGGTCACGTAGCCGTTCCCCGCAGGCGTGGTGAGCCCCGCCAGCCGCCCCAGCGCATCATGGCTGTAAGACGTCTTGTTGCCGCTTCCGTCGCTCATGCCGGCGATGTAGCCATCGGCCGTGCAGGAGAAGGAGACCCGCGGTCCGGAGGGGTCGGAAATCGACTTCACATGGTTGAGGGCATCGTAGGCATAGGTAACCACTACGCCCGTGGGATCGGTGATGGTGGCCAGGCGGTCCGCGGCATCATAGGTATAAACAGTCTTGTTGGTCAGCGGATCGGTCATGCTGGCGACGCGGCCCGTATTGGTGTAGGCGAAGGCGTACACTGCGCCCAAGCCATTCACCCAGTTGAGCTCTTGGCCGTTGGCATCGTAGTTCACAGTTTCCGACTCATGGACGGCTGGACCCGATATCGCGGACATGTGTACTCCCCCCGCATCCCAGGCGAAGCTGGTGATGTTGCCGTTGGGATCGGTCTCCTTGCTCAAACGCTTCAGCGCGTCGTATGCGTAGACCGTCTGGTTGCCGAGCGCGTCCGTCATGGAAGCCATCGTCGAATCGGCGTTCCAGGTGAAAGCGGTGTTTACACCGGCGGGTGCGGCAATTGTCAGGACATGGCCGGTAGTGTCATAGGTGTACTTCGTGACGGAGCCATCCGGCGCGGTTTTGGTGAGCATGTTGCCGCTGGCGTCGTAAGTGAGGGTTGTCGTCGTGCCGTCCGCGTGGGAAATGCCGGTGAGGTTGTAGAAGGTGAAGAGACCCTGCACCTGCGCCGTGTACGAGTACGCAGTGGTATCGCCGAGCGCATCGGTGCCCGAAGCGGCGTAACCCGTGGGGCCGTGCCAGGTGAACGTCGAGTGGTTGCCGGATTTATCGGTGACGCCGGTGCGCCTGCCGGCCGCGTCGTAGGTGACGTTGGCCGCGCCGCCCGAAGAATCGGTCAGCCCCGTCACGTCGCCGTTCTGATCGTTGCCTTGCCTGGTGATACTCCCCAGCGGATCGGTGATGGTGGTGCCGCCATTGCCGTCGTAGGCCATCTGAGTGACGTGATTGTTGCCGTCGGTCTGCGAGATCACCCGGCCGGAGACGTCATAGGCCTGGGTAGTGGGCGTGTTGCCGAGCGGCAGTTGCCTGGCCGCCATGAGCCCGGTATACGGACCGCTCGCGACATACGTGTATTTGGTGATGTTGTGGAACGGATCGGTGGCCGAAGTCAGCAGCCCGTTATTGGCGTAGGTGAAGGTGCGCCCGCCCTGATCCTGCACCTGGGTCAGTTGGCCGTTCGTATAGGTGAGGGCGAGAGTCCTTCCGAGTCCATCGGAAATGGCCGTGGGGCCGAATAGCCCTTGCGTCACGGTAATCGCGTTGCCGTTGCGGTCTTGGATGCGCTTCAGCGCTCCGGAAAAAGCGTCGAACGTATAGATCCGGCGGCTGGCCGGGTCCATCAGTTGGTAGGTCGGAAGGTTGACGGTGTTGGCCGCCACGAGCTGATACACCGTGTCGAGGGGCGACTGGACTTGCCAGACGCCTCCGCTGCTGGTGAACTGCACCACTTTGCCGCCGAACAGGAGCGCCTTCGCGCTGGCGCCCGAAACCGAGACGCTTAAGTCGAAATTGCTCATCCAATTGACGCCCAGACCGGATACCAGCCCAGCCACCGACAGCGCGGAAGAGTAATAGCGCGAGAAGGCGAGTGCCAACGGCCCCCCCAGTTTCAGATCGACGAACGTATCGTAAAATTGGCCGCTGGCGCCGTCGACCGGATCGGGCACCGATTCCAGGTGGTAGGCTCCAGGCGCACTGTTTTTGCCCGTGACGTCCGGATCGCCCAACGTGCCGGAAAAGAAAACGTTTAAGCCGGTGGGCCCGCCGCTGGCGTTGCTGACGAGAAACTGCATCGTGTTCAGCCCGGACGCGGGCCTCGCGTCGCAGGGGCCCGTAGGACCAAACAAGCACAGACTGAGCTGGCCGAGTGTTTGATAACTTGGTTGACCGTGTATAAAGGGAACTTGAACCCCGTTCAGTGTCACGATCACAGAGTCGTCCGCGTTCACGTCCAAATACAGGAATGCGCTGGTAATAGAGGTGACGGTGAAGGTTAGCTGGTAGGTGACTGCTCCCGTCCACGATCCGTCTAACCGCGTGGCATTTCTCTGATCGGGGTCCGGTGCGATCCACTTCGCGGGGGTGATAGCCCATCCGTTGCCTTGCCCGCACGGCCCCGGGCAGCCGTAGGTGGCGGGGCTAGGGGGAGCCCAATAGGACGCCGCCGGCGGGCTATTCCCATTGAGATTGAATTCCCCGGTCGAATCCGAGATGATCTGATAGCTGATATCGCGGTAGTATCCTTTAGCGTCCAGCACGATGTTCTGTCCGGTGGAGGGAGGGGTTGCAGCACTGGCAGGTATGCCGAAGAAGGATGCCAGCGCAATGACTGACAAAGAGAGACGAACCTTTTTCATAATCGTTTTCCGTTTGTTTCCATGATTCGGGGTAGTTGGAGCCCGAGACTCATCCCGCGAGAGCTTCCCGACTCTTCTTGCAGATCGCCGCCGTGGGTGCGTTGAGAATTCCTGGAGTTCAAGTGTGCGACCTTGCGCAGGTACGATGATGTATAATTTTGCTCACACTGCGGCCGTTTTCGCTGGCCGTGAACTGCACCACTTTCCCGCACGCGCCTCCTGGAACAGTACCCTGCGCTCGCCGATGCCATCGGGCTACCACTTCTGCCCCTTTCCATCTGTTTTTCATCGAATCCATTCCCGGCGCTCTCTGCTTCAAGCGCGTTTGACTAGATACGCGTCAACCGCCTTCGCAAGCCCTCATGATTTTTGATTTTCAGCGGGAAGGAAGGCGCTGCGGTCTCCAACGCCCGATCGCACTTCTCGACGGCGCGGGCGGCTTCCTCGGGCCGGAACGATGTGGCCCATCGCACCCCGTGTTCGTTTATGAGCATAGCGCTTGCCTTTCCCACTCTATAATCGAAGAATGTGTGGAATCGTGGGTTATATCGGGACGCAGAGAGCGGTCCCGATCATCCTGGAAGGCCTGAAGCGTCTCGAGTATCGCGGATACGACTCGGCGGGCCTGGCGGTCTACTGCGACGACGGACAATTCGCCATCCGGCGTGCCAAAGGAAAACTGCGCAACCTGGAAGACGCCCTGCGCATGAACCCGGTGGATGGAACC
>OMOG01000204.1:5062-7704 GCA_900290305.1 Candidatus Sulfopaludibacter sp. SbA4 | reverse complement strand
TTGACACGGTCAAATCAGCCCGATGTGATCCCGAGAGGCCGACGAGGGCGTCGGCAGCGGACCGGGGGGTCCGCCCCACAATTGACGCAGAACGTCCGATCGTGGGAAAACTATGTGGCATTAGGCAGGATTGGCTGCCCCACTGGCTTGGCAGCAGTCACGTTTTGTAACAGTAATTCTAGCGCGCGTTCACCAGCTTTCCGTTCTCATCCAGGTGCGGATACGGACCGCCCGTGCGAAATTCGTCGACGATGTATTTGTCGTACTGCGGCGTCGGCTCAAAGTACCCCGGTACCCGCAGATGCTCCTTGCAGGCCGCTTCATTCAATTCCACCCCGATACCGGGCGTGTTGGGCACCGCAATGTAGCCATCCTGAATGATGGGCTTGGGAACCCCCGTCACCAGATCGTCCCACCACGGGATGTCCACCGCGTGATTCTCCATCGCCACGAAATCCTTGATGGTGGCAATCATGTGCACCGATGCCATGCAACCCACCGGCGAACCGGCAAAGTGGACGGCCGTGGGAATGCCGTACATCGAGGCGAACTCCGAAATTCGCTTGGTCTCCCGAATGCCTCCCGAGGTCAGCGGGTCGGTGTGAATNNATCCCTCCTCCAGGCCGAAAAGGCTCTCGCCGGTGTTGATTGGCGTGGTCGTCGATTCCTTGATTTCCTTGTAAGCGCGCCAATTCCTCGGGGCGTCTCCGGAACCGAGGGTGCCTACCTGCAGGAGATCCTCGGCCCACGCCAGCTCGAACTGCTCGAAATAGCGGGCGTGGCGGATGGCATCGTTCACATCCAGAGGCCCGAAGTGATCCGCGGCCAGCGGCTTGTCCCAGCCGATCGCGTCGCGCACCGCCTGGATGAACTCGCCGTACATCTGCAGCCCTTTGTTGGTGGCCACACCCCGCGTGTTGAGCCCGCCCGGCCGTGCCCGGATCATCGCCGGGATGATGTCCATTTTGAAGAAGGTGAACCCCTTCTTCTGGCGGGCCAGCATGCGCTGCGCGTATATTTGGGGACTCGTGCTTTCCGTGGTATCGCAATAACACCGAACGCGGTTGCGATACTGGGAGCCCACCAGCCGCCAGGCCGGCACGTTATAGACCTTCCCGGCGATATCGTGTAGGGCGATATCCAGCGCGGAATAGCCGCCGCCAAACCGGCGCTGATTCGTAAAGTTGCGAATGCTGTCCAGAATAGGCTCGATGTTGAGGGGATTCTTGCCCACGATGTGGGGCTTGAGAATCAGCGCCATTCCCTCAGCCCACGATGTGGGGCTTGAGAATCAGCGCCATTCCCTCATTGCCCGCGTCGCGGACCTCGCCGAGACCGTAGACCCCTTGGTTGGTGTCGATGCGGATGATCGGATAGTCGTAGTTGCTGGCAATGCGTATGGCCCGCATATCGGTGATCCGCAGTTGGCTCGGCGCGGAGTTGCGGTTGAAACCGCCCGTCTGCGGAGCCTGGGCGTCGGCCGGCTCTTCGACAATATTGAACATCGCTCCCATTGCGGCCGTGCCGGCTGCCATCCCCAGCATGCTGCGCCGCTTGAAACCCTTCTTGTCGTCAGACATAAACGTTCTCCTGTTTTAGAGTCCAGCTATCGTTCAGTTTCCGCGCCGCATGCTCATGCCCGGCATTCGCGACCGCACCGCCAGAATCAAATCCGGCGGTTGGCCTTCTTTGGCGTTGCTGTAGTACCCCACCTGCGTGCGCGGCTTGAAGAAGAATGCCGCGCCCTGTGTCACTGGGTGCCGTACTTCTTTTCCGCCGGCATCCAGGCCCGCCACCATGTCGCCGCTGCCTCTCATCAGCAGGTAGATTTCCTCTTCCGCGGGGTGATTGTGCGGAATGTTGGTCCCGCCCGGCGAAAAATCCATGATGAAGAGACTGTCCATGATGTACGCCGACGCCAGTTTGTCGCGTTGGCTGCTGGTGGTGCCCATCAGCAGCTTGAACTGGGTCGTCGGGCCATGCTGGCCCAGAATCTGCCGCTCGACGTCATCGGCGTTCGCCAGCATCAGTTTCGGCGTTGGCTTCACCTGTAGTTCGGCCGGGATCCTGTATCCCATCACCACCACTCTCACCGGCGCGTTCGAGGAGTTCGCGATTCCATGCTTGACCCCGACGGGCAGGTACATAAAGTCATTCGCCCGTATGGCCGCCTTCTCGTCGCCGTACAGCAGCGTACCGCTGCCTTCCTCCACGAAATATAACTGTTCTTCAGCCGAGTAGCTCACCATCGACGTGGTCCCTTTGGGCCCAACCGTGACCTCGCCGTAACGAGCCACGCCCTTAAGCTGGTCCGCATCCGCGTCGCCCGCGCCGAACAAGGGCTTGTAGGAAGCCGCCTGGGACCCCGCCGCCGTCAGATCGTCCGGCTTCGGTTTCACGTCCTGCAGTTGCCGGCGCAGGAAAACCGGATCCCCCGCGAAGGCATAACTCCACAACCCCAAAAAAACGATCGCTCTGCGCATTGTTCCTCCTAAATTGGACCCGCCCATTCTGACTCCTGGCTCCTAACCTGTGACTTCTAGCCACCTGGTAGAACTTTCTACCGGCAGATTGTGGGGCCGGATGGCATCCGGCGCGGCGGTTGGCAACCGCCGCGCGAGCCGGGCCCGGAGGGCGCCCCC
>OMOG01000204.1:0-5052 GCA_900290305.1 Candidatus Sulfopaludibacter sp. SbA4 | reverse complement strand
ACCCACTTGCCATCCACATTGAAGTGCGGCCATGGCCCGCCCACGCCTCGTCCCCCGAAGCTTTCGTTCCACTTCGTGCTGGGGTCGAAATAGCCCGGGTAGCGCAAATGCTCTTTCACCACCTTCTCGTTCAGCTCCACGCCAAGGCCTGGCGTGTCCGGAACCGTGATGTACCCGTCCTTGATCACCGGCTGCGTAACTCCAGTCACCAGTTCCTGCCACCACGAGATGAAATCCACGGCGTGGCATTCCATCGCTACAAAATTATCCAGCGTGGCGGCCGTATGGACGGCAGCCATGGTGGCCAGCGGCGATCCCGCCATGTGGATGGCCGTCGGGATTTGTTCCTGCTTCCAGGCATAGTCCGCAATCCGCTTGGTTTCCCGGCAGCCTCCGGAAGTGCCGTGGTCCGTGTGAATGATATCGATCGCCCGATTGTCGATGAGCGGTTGAAAACCGATCTCCCCCTCCAACCCGAAGGCGTCTTCGCCGGTGAGCAGCGGGGTGGTGGTGTGTGCCTTGATCTCTTTGAAGTCCTTCCACCTCCAGAAGCCGCCCGTGCCGAACAGGTCCTCCAGCCAGGAGAGGCGATACTTCTCAAAAGCCCTGCCGGCACGGATTCCAGCGGAGACGGATGCGCACCTGAGGCTGGGCACCGAGAGGGGCGCCTCCCACCCGATGGCATCCCGCACCGCGCCGATCAGCTCCCCTCCATATTCCAATCCCTTGTCGGTCGGGACGCCGGCGGTATCGAGAGCGCCGGGTTTATCGCCGATGAAGTTGGTGGTGACATCCATCTTGAAGAACGTGAAGCCCAGCTTCTTGCGCGCCACCATGCGCTCGCCGTATTTCTTCGGATCGGAGGTCCCTGTGGTGTCGCAGTACATGCGCACGCGGTCGCGCCTCTTATCGCCCAACAGCCGCCAGACCGGCACGCCGTAGACTTTGCCGGTGATGTCGTTCAGGGCGATATCGAGCGCGCTGTAGCCGCCGCCCTGGCGTCCCGCGCCGGCATACGGCCGTACGTTTTGAAGAATCGCGGCAGTGTCCAGCGGGTTTCTTCCTACCAGGAGGGGTTTCATCGCCAGGGCCATGCCTTCGTTGCCGGCATCGCGTACTTCTCCCAGCCCATAGACATCCTGGTTGGTGAAGATCTTGATGATCGGGTAGTCGAAGTTGGCCGCGACCCGGAGGGATCGAATATCTGTAATTCTCAAGTCGCTCGGCGAGGAGAACTTGTTGATCGGCCCGTAGTGGACCGCACCTCCGCGGCCCGGGAAGCCGCCCGGGGGCCCGCCCTGACCCGCAGCGCCACCACGGCCGGCGGCGCCCGGCTGCTGGGCCCGGGACGGCATCGTAAAGATCGCTCCCAAACCGCCGGCGAATGCGGCCTGGCACATCGCGCGCCGGCTGAATGCCTTCTTAATTGAATTCTGACTCATAGTTTCCTCGATATTTCGCAATCTCTTTTCAAAATTCGATTCGCAGCACGCCCTGGATGTTCGGGTTAGGCGTGTACCAGCCGCTAAAACTATATCCGGTAAGCGGAGCAAATCGGCCGAAGCTTTGCGGGCTGGCAATGTTCACCACCGTGTTGGGGCTCTGAAAAGCCCGTGTCTTCGGAAAATCGTTATGGGCGTCCCCGCGCACGGTGATCTTGAATTTCTCCTTATAGCTCCAGCTCTTGTATAAGGAATATTCCGGCCACCACACACCGCCCGCCCGGGCTATCCCCACACCTGCGTTGCCGCCCGTAAAACTCGCCGGATAGGAGAAGGCGCCGATGTTGAAAAACGGGTTCTGGTTGGACTGAGGCCACAGATTGGGGCCGACCGCATAGTTCGGGACGTTGATCGCCTGGCCGGGCACGATATTCGGCTGCGTCTCACCGGGCAGGTACTTGTTCGGGCTGCCGGCCATCGTGAAGTTGACGGGCAGGCCCGTGCGGAGGCTCTGAATCGTGGTGATGGTCCAGCCGCCCAGAAGCACATCCAGAATGTAGCCTGCCGAGGTATTTCGGTTCAGAAAGCGCCGGTGCTTGCCAACTGGGATATCGTAGGTCGCTTGCGAAGTGAATTGGTACTTCAGGTCGGTCGTGGGCGGCCCCTTGGTCAAGTTCCAGTCGTAGAACTGCCAGCCCGTTCCGGCCGCACCCGCCAGGTTTTTGCTCCATGTAAAGAGGAAGTTGTACGAGAACCCGTTGTTGAACCGCCGCTCTACACGCGTGCTCAGCCCATGATAGGTGCTGTGGCCGTAATTACCGTAGGCGGTGATGGTACCGAACTGCGGGTAATCCAGATAGGCCTGCGTATTGGCATAAACTGTGTTGAGCAGCGTGGTATTCGTCGAGTTGTAAATCGACTGAGGCAATACGTTCATATTCACAGAGTTAAAGAGACCCACGCCGGCCGCGCCCTGATACACCACTTCCGCCAGTTGGTTGGGCCTGAACTCCCACTGGAACCCCCCGGACCACGTCATGGTGTAGGGGTTACGGAGCTTCGGATCGATGTAAGTAGCATTGCGCTGGCTGTAGTTGGTGCCAACGAAGGTGCCCGTCCCGGTGGACGAGTTGAGATTGTAAACGACGGGTCCGGGGCCTTGAGACAGGTAGAAAGCGGGGTATGGATTTCCCGAGGGTTGCTGCACCACGGCCTGCGCCGTGTACTCGTCCTGGCCGAGCTGCGGCATAACGTCCTGGGTGAACTCCGAGAAGGACCCGCGGAACACAAACTTCGGGGCGAAGTTCCACGACACTCCAAGGCGCGGCGTGAAATTGTTCTTGTCGCCGCCGTAGACCGTCCCCTTGGGATGGGTGATCGCGCCCATGAGGCCGGTCAGCGGATCCACCACGCTGGGATTGAACTGGGACTTCAATCCCCACTTCGTATTCGCCGGAGTCTCATAGCTGTAGCGCACCCCAATGTTGATTGTCAGGTTGTGGGAGACCCGCCAGTCGTCCTGGACAAAAACCTGGTGGGACCACCACCGCGGCAGGTAATTGGCGAGCAGGTTGGTAAAGCTGGCGGAAGTCACCGAACCAAGCAGGAACGAGGCGAACGAGTTACCGGTGTTAGGCGTAAAAGGCAGGCCGCTTCCGGAAGAAGAGAAGTTGTAAACGCCCGATGGCTGTGACACCGAGACGTCGTTCTCCCGCACTACCATGCCGTGGTAGCCCGCCTTAAAGGTGTGCTTCCCGTACACCTTCGTTACGTTGTCGATAATCTCGAAATCCTCATTGAGGGTCCGCAGGTTGGTGTTGCTGGGACTCCCGCTCGGGTTAGCGTTCCAGGTGACGGAACTTCCGCCCGATGCCCCGACGAACCCGGGGAAGGTCTGCGGGCCAACCCCTGGAATTCCCAGAGTGCCCGCCCACCCCTGGTTGTTCAGAATCGGATGCACGGTGTCATTGCGCCGTTGGTACGCCACTCGCAGCTCGTTGATCAGCGTCGGGCTGAAGGTATGATATTCTCCCAGCGTCACACTCCGGACGTCGATGGGCTCGGGCAATCCGTAGCTGTACTGCGTGCTGTCAATGAGATCCCATTTGTACTGCACGGCGTTGCGGCCAATCGGCTCGCGGAACATGTTGCCGGCATATCGGGCGAAGAACCTGTCATTGGAGCTGATCTGCTCGTCTACCTTGGCCACGTATCCCTCGCGGTCCGAGAGGTAGTGCGTCAGGTCGGTGTAATTGTTGTTGGGACCGGTGGTGCTATAAAACCCGGTGGTATTGGGGAGCTGATACGGGTTGAGGGACAAAAACTTGGCCGCAACCGGGTCAAAGCGGCTCTGCGGAATCTGGTTCCCGGCAAACGGTGTCGCGGTCCAACCCGTCGAAGTGGGACAGCCCGCTGCCAGCGTGCAGGCTATGCTCTTGGGGTCATAAATCGGATAGCCCAGGCCTCCGAACGAAAAATTCCCGCCCAGCATGCCCTGATCCGGCGTGGACGTTGTGGAGACATTGGCTTCGTGATCGTAATCCAGGCGATACGCCAGGAAGAAGAAGGTCTTGTTCCGTCCGTCGTAAATCTTGGGAATGACGACCGGACCGCCCAGAACGGCGTCGAAATTATGATATTCAAAAGGAGCGGTGGAGAGGTTCGCGACGCTCTGTTGAAAATACGCCCTGTCGATCCAACCTTTGTGGATATAGCGCTCTTCGGTGGCGAAGTGAACTTGATTGGTGCCGCTCTTCAGGACCATGTTGTACGTTCCACCGGCGGCATGGCCGACCTCGGCGGGGATTCCAGTGGTCCACACCTGGGCTTCCGCAACCGAGTCGACCGGAACCGTGACCGAGGTGCTGGTCTCGCCGATCGCGGAACGGATGGACTGTTTGACATTCGCCCCATCGACGGTGTAATTGATAAGGTTTTGCGACTGCCCGAGGACCACGTAAGAGCCGCCGCCTGTCGACACGCCCTCCATGTAGTACATGAGGTGCTGCGGTTTCGACTGGATCATGGGGCTCTCTTCCACTTTCTTGGCGTCGTCGAGCCCCCCGACTACCGCGCTGTCGGTCGCCAGGAGAGGACTGGCCGCCGTCACGTCGATTTCCTGGTTGACCGCGCCGACCTCGAGTTGCACGTCGATGCGCATCGTCGATCCCGCCTGCATCGTGACACCGCCCCGGACGAACTTCTTGAAGCCGGCGGCCTCCACGGTGATGTCATAGTCACCGAGGTTCAGGTATGGGACATCGTAATTGCCATCGACGGTCGTTCGGGTGGGAGTCGCGACCTTGGTCTGAACGTTGGTCACGACAACTTGGGCATTAGGAACCGCGGCACCGGTGGAATCGGTTACCGAGCCGACCAGAGTACCCGTCCGTATATCCTGCGCCAGGGAGAATCCGGCAACAGCTAAGATCGTCAACACGACACGCGGTGTGATAGACATGAACTGTCCTTCAAAACCGGGGTTGGGATTTGGGGATTAGGGATCGGGGGAAGGAAGCTCGCTGCGCTCGCGGCTTCTCTTCCCCAACCCCCAACCCCCAGCCCCTAACCCCTGCCCTATGGCGGCCAAACGGCCCGAAACCGCGCTACA
>OMOG01000457.1 GCA_900290305.1 Candidatus Sulfopaludibacter sp. SbA4 | reverse complement strand
AAAATGCCGCCGGTTCATGCAGCAAGTGTAACGCGGGGGGGAAGAAAAGGGGGGTTAGGGGCTGGGGGTTGGGGGCTGGGGCGGTTATAATCGATAAATGTTGACGCCCACCGAAAAGATATGGCACAACGGCCGCTTCATCCGATGGGAGGATGCGACCATACACGTTCTTTCACACGTGGTGCACTACGGCAGCTCCGTTTTTGAAGGCATCCGTTGCTACTCCACGCCGGCCGGCCCGGCGATCTTCCGGCTTCGCGAGCATATCCGCCGCATGATCGACTCGGCCAAGATTTATCGCATCGAGAGCCTGGGGTTCTCGGCGGAGCAACTGGCCGAGGCCATGCTCGAGCTGGTACGCGTGAACCAGATGGACGCCTGCTACATCCGCCCCATCGCGCTGCGCGGATACGGCGACGTTGGGGTCAACGGCATCAAGAATCCGATCGAGGTCTACATCGCCTGCTGGACCTGGGGCAAGTACCTGGGCGAGGAAGCGCTGGCGGAGGGGGTGGACGTTTGCGTGTCGAGCTGGACGCGGCTGGCGCCCAACACGCTGCCGTCGCTGGCCAAGGCGGGGGCCAACTACATGAACTCGCAGCTCATGAAGATGGAGGCCATCGTCAACGGGTACTCCGAGGGCATCGCGCTGGACACCGCGGGCTACGTGAGCGAAGGCTCCGGCGAGAACATTTTCGTGGTGCGCGACGGGAAGATCCACACGCCGCCGCTGGGCGCTTCGGTGCTGCCGGGCATCACGCGCGACAGCATTCTGACGCTGGCCCGCGAGCTGGATATTCCGGTGGTAGAAGGGATCATCCCGCGCGAGCTGCTGTACATCGCGGACGAAGTTTTCTTTTCGGGCACGGCCGCGGAAATCACGCCGATCCGCTCCATCGACCGCATTACGATTGGCAAGGGCCGCCGCGGGCCGATCGCCGAGACGCTGCAGAAGGAGTTTTTCGGAATCATCAACGGGACCAAGCGGGACAGGCACGGATGGCTCTCGCCGGTCCACGCGAGGCAGCCGGCCGCTGTGGAGTAGCGGAGCACGCTGCGCAACCGGATGACCACCTCCCCCGAGATTTGCCATCCCGGCTGCGCAGCCGCCTAATGGACTCTCTCTTTGTATCGCGGGAACGCCTGGAAAGCCAGCTTGTTTTAAGAAGGCCGAGCCCTTTTCAACAAATTTGATTCGCAAAGAATGGTTGCACTTACAGGCGTCACGATGTGCCAAACTTGTGAATAAAACAACGTGATCACAAAGTGTTTTGGCAAGGACATTACAACAACACAGGCAGGCCCGGCGACGGGTCGAGAAATGCCTGTGCCACCGGCGATCGAGGTGGCGTTCAGCGATACGATTTTGTCCATCGCTCCCGCGCCCGAGGCAGTGGACTCATACCTCGCTCCGGGATGGATCGACATACAGGTGAACGGCTTCGCCGCGGTGGATTATAACGATCCGCGAACGCCCGGCGAGGAGATTGCGCGCTCCATTCACGCGCTTTTCTCCACGGGAGTGACGCGATTTTATCCCACCGTGATTACGGGATCGCCCGAGCGCATGGAAGGCGCGCTGCGCAACCTGGCGCGCGCGCGCGAATCGCTTGGCGAAGGCGAGGCCATCGAAGGCTTCCACGTGGAAGGGCCGCACATCAGCGCGGAGGATGGACCGCGCGGCGCGCATCCGCGGCCATGGGTGCGCCCGCCGGATCTCGAAGAATTCCGTCGCTGGCAAGAGGCGGCGGCGGGCCGGGTCCGCATCGTGACGCTCGCGCCGGAATGGGTGGGCGCGCCGGCCTATATCGAGAAGATCACCGCCGAGGGCGTGGTGGCTGCAATCGGCCACACGCAGGCGACGGGCGCGCAGATCGCCGACGCCGTTTCCGCGGGCGCGACGCTTTCGACACACCTTGGCAATGGCGCGCATTCGGTCCTGCGGCGCCATCCGAATTACATCTGGGAGCAGCTTGCCGAGGATCGCCTGATGGCGGATTTCATCGTGGACGGCATCCACCTGGACGCCAGCTTTCTGAAGGTGGCGCTGCGGGCCAAGGGGATCGAGCGCTCGGTGCTGGTGACCGATGCGGTGACTCCGGCGGGCGCGGCGCCGGGGCGGTACCGGGTGGGTGAGTTGGAAGTGGACATGACGCCCGACGGCCGCGTGGTGCTGGCCGGACAGGACCGGCTGGCGGGGAGCGGGCTGCGCATGGATCGCGGCATCGAGAATCTCGTGCGGATGGTGGGAATGCCGCTGGCCAATGCGGTTCGGATGGCGACCACCAACGCGGCACGGGCCGGCAACGTGGCGGGACGCGCCCAAGGGCTGGCGGCCGGAGATCGCGCGGACCTGGTGGAGTTTCGATTCGATCCGGAGGGGCCGCGGATCGAGGTGCTGGCGACTTGGGTTTCGGGACGCAGGGTGTTCGCCCGCGATCGCGATGCGGTGTTTTAGGAATGGAGATCGAGACCGGACATGGTACCCCCGGATATTTGAGGCAATCCGAAATCAAGGCTGCCGTGGCTGAGGTGGAGCAACTCCTGGCGCCAGATGTCGTCCACATCCGCTACGAGGTTACCCATGATTGGAGTGGGGATTGGGCAGTATATTTCCGTGTTCTTCTGTCCGACGAGGCAAGCAAACCACCCAGGCTTCACGAGATTGCGCAAACTGTCGAGCGGGAGATGTCGGACAGGTTGGACTTCCTCGAACTCGGTCTATTCTATTACTTCCACTACCGCAGCCAATCCGAGCAGAACAAGATAAAAGAGAAGATCTGGGC
The DNA here is from genome assembly GCA_900290305.1 of Candidatus Sulfopaludibacter sp. SbA4. GTDB lineage: Bacteria > Acidobacteriota > Terriglobia > Bryobacterales > Bryobacteraceae > OMOG01. The sequence continues at coordinate 18,790 of OMOG01000457.1, read as the reverse complement.
TTGATGTATGGCCTTCGCCGCCGATCTGCTGAAGGATGCGTATCATCTGGCACAGAGAGGCGGGAAGAACCCCCGGCAGGCAAGTCTTCGCCGGGCCGTCTCGAGCGCCTACTATGCGCTGTCACTACTGCTGTGATAGGGAATCCGACAAAGGGGTCATGGCGCAGGCTCTCAGGCCGCCGAGCCAGCACTCCTGCCGGCGCCTGGGTGGACGCACGAAGACGGGTCGAGATGAGTCTCGACCCGGCAGGCAGGAGTGCCTGCGCCACAGTATGGGCGAACCGGATTACCTCATCTCGATGCTTGGCCCGCGCCAGTACGGGCAGAGCCGGCGGGGTCCGGTTGAAACTCCACACGCCAGTGTGGCACAATCAGGCAATTCTGACCGATACGGAATTTGTCCTCCATGGGAGTGTGGGAGAACTCCAGCGCCTGGCGGCTGAAACAGCGACGTTCTGCCGCGAGCATTCTCTCGGCGATGAGGTGGAGTTCGACCTGAACCTGGTTCTGGAAGAACTGTTCACCAATGCGGTGAGCCATGGAGAGTGCGCCGGAATGGAGAAAGCCGTGCAGGTTCGCTTGCAACTTCTCAATGACGGAGTCCACGTGGAGTACGCAGACCGCGGCCGGCCCTTCGATCCTTTGACGGCTCCCGAGCCGAATCTCGACGCCAGCCTGGAAGAGCGGCGCGTGGGTGGGTTGGGGGTGCACCTGGTGCGGCAAATCATGCGCGACCTAGAGTACCGGCGCGCGGGCGATTGGAATCGAATCACGATGCGGCGGCCGTGCTGACGACCGAAAGGCGGAGATCCTATGATCCAACTGACACAAGAAACAAGGTCCGGATGGTACGTGGTGGGGGTTCGCGGACGCGCCGATGGGGAAACGGCCGACGAACTGGAGAGCGCCCTGCGGGCGGCCCTGGAAGATCATTCCAAGGTGGCGGCCGACCTGGGCGGGCTGGACTACATTTCGAGCGCGGGATTGCGCGCCGTGCTCCAGGCGGCGCGGGCCGCGGAGGGGAAGAACGCGGAATTCGCCGTCTGCGCCTTGAGCCCTCCCGTGAAAAAGGTTTTTGACATGAGCGGAATGCACCACGTTCTGCGCATTCATGGAGAACTGCCATGCTGACGATGCTGGAAGAGGTTGTACTGCTCGCGGTGGACGAGAAGAACGGACAGTTGCGGTCCACGCGGGAGTTCGGGACGGCGTACGCCCTGGTGGGTGCGGTGTTCTTCGACCTGGCGCTGGCGCGGAAGATCGATACCGATCTGGAGACGGTGCACATCGTGGACACCACGCCCACGGGAAACGCCACGCTCGACCGGGTACTGGCGGCCATGAGTCTGCGCAAGGATATCACCACCGTGCGCGGCTGGATCGAAGAGATGTTTCTGCGCAGGCAGGACCTGGAGGGCGAGGCGCTGGCGTCGCTGATCGAGCGGGGCGTGCTGCGGCACGAGTTGTCGAAGCGTTTGTGGATCATCGACGTGGAGCGGTTTCCGATGGAAGACAAGAAGCCGCAGCAGCACGTGAAACTGCGGCTGGCGCAGGCCATACTGACCGACCAGATTCCGGACACGCGGGACATCATGCTGGTGAGCATCGCGGAGCAGTGCGGGCTGCTGGGCTACGTGTTGAGCTCGGCGGAGCTGGCCAACCGCAGAGAGCGCGTGGAGATGCTCTCGAACCTGGAAACGATCAGCCGCACGGTGACGGCGGCGATTCTGAATCTGGATGCGAGCCTGCGGCAGACGATGACCAAGGTGGTGTGAAAAGACTCACCGGACCCAGAGGGTACCCCGACACGGAGTCACGGAGACAAGCGCGGAGAAGAAGGGAGTCTGGTCCTGTGGCGGTAACCGACTGCGCAACTGACCAAGAGGCCAAGGGGGCGAGGGAGACCCGCCTTGCCGTCCCGCCGCCGAGTTGGTATAATACCAACATGGCAGGCGGCTGCTTGAAACGGCAGGAGGCGCTGGATCTTCTGCACCGTTGCCTGGAAGAAGGCGAGATTGTGCCGACCAGACATTTTAGAGAGGAGTTGGCGAACGAATCCATCACTTTCGAGGACGTCTGGATCGTGCTGCGTTCGGGTTCGATTTACGATGAGCCGGAGCAGGACATCAAGACGGGGGATTGGAAGTACCGCGTCGAGGGCTACGAGCCAGACGGGAAATGGGTGGCCATCGTTCCGACTTTCAAGAATGCGGAGCGGGTGTTCCTCGTCACGATCTTTTCGATTGAAGCGAGGCGCCGGCTCTGAGGTGGTGCGGACGATGCATAAGTCGCAGGGTAGGAACAAGGCCGTGAGGAGATTCGAATGCACGAATTGCGGGGCGGCCGCACACGTGGTGCGCGGCACTTATGACTTCGCCGAGAGCGGGCTGAAGCGCGTGCGGTTGGAGGGCATTAAGCTGATCGTTTGCGATGAGTGCGGAAACGCCGATCCCATCATTCCCCGGGTGAATGATCTGATGCGGCTGCTCACGGTCGCTGTAATCGCCAAGCCATACCGTCTGACGGGCGAGGAGATCCGGTTCCTGCGCAAGTACCTCCGCATGACTGGAGATGAGTTCGGCCGGCTTCTGCACATCAACCGCACCAACCTGTCTAAGTGGGAGAACGACGAGGACAAGGTGGGCGCGCAGAGCGATCGCCTGATCCGGACCATCGCGCTCAGCCTTGGCGAGGGCCTCAAGGGAAAGCTGGAAGAGGTGGTCCGGAAATTTCCAGAGATTCGGGACGAGCCGGGTAAAATCAGAATCGATATGGACACGGAGAAGATGTCCTACAAGTATGTGGAGGCGGCCTGAAGCGCCGCCTTGTTCCGGTCACCGGATCATGGTGGACTGCGGTGGCGGCTGGGGATTCGCGGGCCGCTCTCACTCTGCTCGCAGCGCGTGCATGGGGTCTACTGCGGCGGCGCGGCGCGCGGGGATGAAGTTGGCCGCGAGGCCCACCAGCGCGACCCCGGATAGCACCGAGATACACGTTACGGCGTCGCGGGTGCTGAGGCCGAACAGCATGGACTCGAGAAATCGCGCGGAGAGCTGCGATGCCGCCAGGCCGGCCGCGAGCCCAACCAGAACCAGCAGCATGCCGCTACCGATGACGGTCCGCATAACTTGCGCCGGCCGCGCTCCCAGCGCGATGCGAATCCCGATCTCCCGCGTGCGCTGGCTCACCGCGAAAGAGATGACGCCGTAGATGCCTGCGGCCGCCAGCAGGATGGCCACCGCGGCGAAAGCGGCGAACAGCCACGAGTAGGCACGCCGCACCCACAGGGAGCGCTCCAGGCGCTCGCTCATGGTGCGGATGTCGAACATGGGCAGGTCGGGATCCAGTTGGCGGACGATCTCGCGCGCGGGACTGGCCAGGCTGTGCGGATCGATGGCGGTCCGCATCGCGATGGTCATGCCGTTGACCGTGCTGACGGAAAACGGCACGATCACGCTGGGCCGTATTTCGCCATCCAGGCCGTAGTGCATGGTGGTGCGGATGACTCCCACGACCGTCATCCACTTGTTGTTGCCGCCGGGATAGCGGATGCGCCGGCCGGCCACATCGGTGCTTCCCCAGAAGAACCTGGCGAACGCCTCGTTGATCACCGCCACCTGCGGCGCGTCGGCGGCCTCATCGTGGCGCGTGAAATCGTGTCCGGCCAGAAAGGTCATGCCCATCGCTTCCAGGTATCCGGGCAGGGCGGTGATCTGGAGCACGACGGGTCGCTGGTCTTTGGTGGGCAGCCCGTTTTCCGCCTCGAAGAAGTAGCCCATGTGGCCGTCCAGCGGCACGATCGACGCCGCCGACACGGAGCTGACCGCGGGCACTGACTTCAGGCGGTCCACCAGGCTCTCGAAAAAAGCAAGCTGCTGTTCGGGCTTGGCATACTTGGCGACGGGCAGACGCAGGCTCCAGGTGATGACGTTATCCGGCCGAAAGCCTGGGTCGACGTGCAACACTTTGCGGAAGGCCTGGACCAGGAGGCCTGAGCTGATGAGCAGAATAACGGCGAGCGCGATCTCGCCAATCACGAAGACGCTGAGCACTCCGCGCTTCCCGCGCGTGAGAGTGGAACGGGCCACTTCCTGGAGCGCGCCGCGCGTATCAGCCGAGGCGGCCTGCACCGCCGGCAGCAGGCCGCACAGCACCGCGGCCGCACCGGTCAGGGCGATCGCGAAGAGGGCGAAGCGGGCATCCAGGTCGAAGCGAATCCAATGCGGCGTGTCGTCGGGCATCAGGGAGACCAGCGCGTGCAGGCACACCTTGCCGGCGGCCACTCCCAACAGACCGCCGATGAAAGCGAGCGCCAGGCTTTCAGTCAGGAGCTGGCGGACGATGCGGGCGCGCGACGCGCCGATGGCGGTGCGGATCGAGATCTCACGCGCGCGCGATTCTCCGTGCACCAGCATCAGGCCGGCGACATTGACGCACGCGATCAGCAGGACCAGACCCACGGCGCCGAGCAGGATATTTACCACGGTGCGAAAGTCGCCGAGGTAGCGGTCGCGGAGAGGTTGCATCACCGGATAGGTGTCATCTTTCGCTTGGGCCTGCTCGCGATGGATCCGCGCCAGGTCAGCCTTGGCCTGGTCCAGCGTGACGCCGTGTTTCAACCTGCCGACGCCGGATAGATAGAAGGGGCTGGCCTTGTTCGGATCGGCGGCTAGCGGCGTCCACACTTCGGCGTCCGGCGGCAGGATGGCTTCCCGCGGCAGGATCCCGACCACGGTATACGCCTCCTCGCTGAGTTTCAAGACCTGGCCGATGGCTCTGCGGTCGCCGTAGTAGAGCCGCTGCCAGAGGTCGTATCCGAGCATGGCCACTTTGGCGCCGCCGGGACGGTCTTCTTCCGGAAGGAATCCGCGCCCGGCCGCCGGTTTCAAACCGAGTACGTCGAGCAGACGATACGTGACGGTCGCCGTCTTGATGCGCCGCGCGACCCCCGAGGAGTTGGAGAGATTGGCGCCGCCTCCGTGAAAGAATGCCATGCCGTCGAACGTGGCGTTTCCCTTGAACCAGGCGTAGGCGTCGGGGTTCGAGACGCCGACGTACTTGAGGTTCCACTTGGGCGCAGTCTCGTCCAGGTCGACGAGGCGCTCCGGTTGGGCAAAGGGAAGGGGCCGCAGGAACAGGCCGTTGAAGATGCTGAAGATGGCGGCGTTGCCGGCTATTCCGAGCGCCAGCATGAAGACCACCGCCAGGCTGAAGCCGGGCTTGGCGCGGATGATGCGCAGCGCTACTTTGAGATCGTGCCGGATGCTTTCCATGATGTTTCCTCCTCCGGATCCGAATCCCATCGGCTCGCGAGCCGCGGGCAGCCTGGTTTTGCGCAGTTGCGCCGCGAGCATGTCGCGGGTCTCCAACTCCTCTACGGCCAGGGAGTGGGCTTGCTCTTCCGGGAGTCCCGCGGCCAGCAGCTCGCGGTAGCGGTCGTCCAGGTGGCGCGCCAGTTCTTCGACGATCTCGGCCTCGCGCGCGCCGTTGAGGTTCAGGCCGGCGAGGCGGTCGCGAACGGCCTGGGCCCAATCAGGCATATTCCGCACCCGTGATGCGGCGGATGGCTTCGACGAATGCGGCCCAGCCCACTTGCCTCTCGGCCAGGATCTTGCGTCCGGCCGCGGTGAGCCGGTAGTAGCGGCGGCGGCGCTGCCCGGGCTTTTCCACCCAGCGTCCCTGGATCCACCCGCGGTCCTCGAGCTTGTACAGGAGCGGATAGAGGGACGCCACGCGGAAGACCAGCGCGCCCTTGGAGCGCGTCTCGATCAGCTTGCCGATCTCGTAGCCGTGGCGCTGCCGGCCGTTCAGGAGGGAGAGGATCAACAGCTCCGCACTGCCTTTCTTCAGGTCCCGATCAATAGACTGGTTGGACATATGTTGGTTAGCAATATATTTTAGAACAACTCGATGTGTCAAGGGGGTTGGGGGTTAGGGGTTGGGGCTGTGTGGGATCTACCGGAACAGCGCTTCCGCGCCGCGCTGGATCGCCGCGGCTCCGGCGATGCCCGCGAGCGCCGACACGAACGCCGGGCGCGCGCCGCGGCTTCTCCACTCCTCGTGGACCGCGTGATAGCCGAGGTAGAACAGCCAGCCAGCGGTGATGCCGAGCGGGTAGGTGATCCATCGGGTGCCGAGGTGCGGCGCCATCAGCAGACCGAGCGCCCCGCCGGCCAGGGTTGTTCCCTCGGCGAGCGTGCACCAGGCCATGGCGGCGCCGCGCGTCTTCACCGCGGCTCGCAGGATTCCTCCCAGGGCAATCCCTTCGGGCACTTTGTGCAGGGCCACGGCCAGCGGCACGGCGACGCGCAATCCCAGGGGCACCGCCAACTGCACGGTGGCGATGCTCCAGCCGTCGAGAAAGCTGTGCAGCGCGGCGGCCGCGATCAGCGGGCCGGCAAATCCGTGCAACTCGGTCGAGCAGGCAACGTGGTCGTGATCGTGCGCGCAGGTTGGGCAGACGGGGTAGCGGCGGTTCAGCAGAAACAAGAGGGCGTATCCGCCGGCGAAGAGCAGCAGACTGGCGCTCCAACCCAACTCGACCGCCAGCTCCGGCGCCAGGCCGAACAAAGCCACTCCCAGCAGTACGCCCGCGCTGAAGGGAACCACCGCCCGCGCGCGGCGCCGCATTCCCGTGAGCCACAGCCCGAGAGCCGCGCCGGCCAACCCCACGGCGGTGGCCAGTGCGGGCGCAACGATTCCCGAAGCTCCCGGCATGACAGGCAACCTCTACTGTAGCAGCGACCGCTCACGGCTCTGTTTCCGGCGTGAAAAGACACACAGGCAGGAATGCCTGTGCCACTCACACCTCGGTTTCCGGCGTGGCGGCGGCCGGCCCTTCCCGGATTCCCGCTTTGGCGCGGTCGCGCAGCTCCCCGAGGTTCACGCCGGTCAGCGCCGTGGCAACCGCTCCGCCCAGGAGCAGCGGCAGCGTCCACGCGCCCCACAGGATGATCGAGAACGTCTTGCCGTCGTTGGCCGGGAAGTCAAACAGTTCGAGCGCCTTCATGGTGGCGAGATTGACGACTCCCAGGTTCCCCGGAGCGTTCGGCACGACGGTCGCGAGGCGGATCAGGACCACCACCCCCGCTGCCACCCAGAACGAATAGTCGGTCTTGTAGGCCTTCAGCAACGCATACAACGAAAACATGTGCATCCCCAGGTAGAGCAGGCTGATCAGCGCGGTGCGGCTCAGCGTGCCGACGTTGCCCATGAGGTGCAAGCCTTCGATTACGTGGCGCAGCGTCGAGGCCCAGCGGCTCTCGCTGATGGCCGCATGCGCCTCCTGCTTGTGAACGATGACCCACAGCAGCACGACCGCCCCCAGGATCAGCAGCACACCCAGAATCTGCACCAGGATGACCAGGTCCTCGGGGATTCCCTTCACCAGGCTGGCGGTGATCACGAAGGCGGTGAGCATCCAAAAACCATCGATCAGGCGTTCCACCGCGGCCGACGCAAATCCCACCGAGAGCCGCAGCCCGTTCCAGTGAGCCAGCAGGTAGCAGCGGATCAACTCGCCCACGCGCAACGGCAGCACCTCGTTGGCGAACAGCCCGATGTAGATGGCCTGCACCGTACGCCACAGTCTCAGGCGCGCCACCGGGAGGAGCAGAGTGTTCCAGCGCCAGCCGTGCACCACGTAAACCGACAAGTCGGCCGCGATGCCAACCGCCACCCATCTAAAATCCAGGTCCTTGATGGCGGGAACCAACTCATCCCAGCGGTAGCCGTGGAGCACCCAGATCAGGCACCCGGCCGACAGGCAATAACCCAGGACCTGGGGCACCCATGAAGGGATTCTGCGACGCGGCGTTTTCGACTCTTCGCCGCTCATGGTTGGTACTCGTTTACCCACTTCGATTGGACATCCCCGGGACACATGCCCTTCATGATAGCGTGGCCCCCATTCCCTTTGGATTCTGGCGTTGGCCTGCGTCTTGCAATAACACTGACGGAGGCGATATGAAAAAAGCACTCTCCGATTCTGTGCGCCGCCATACTGATCGCCGCCAGCGGGAGTGCCGCCATGAGCAGCAGCCGGCGATTGCGGGACTACCGGCATCGCATCCTCGGCAAGCGAGCCGTCTTGGGCGCCGCGGCTGGAGCGACAGTCGGTCAGTTGCGCAACGTGCCGCATGAGTGGGGCCAGGGTGCGGGCGGCTTTGCCAAACGGTTCGGGTCGCATCTCGCGCAGTGCGCCGTCAAAGAGACCATCCAACTCGGCGTGGGCGCCTGGCATCACGAGGACCTGCACTATCAACGGTCCAACCTCCACGGAACCTGGCCCCGCATGAAATACGCGGTGAAGAGCACGTTCATCGTGCCGCGCACCAACATCTCCCCGCGAACCAACAGGCCGGGCAAAACATTCGCCCTCGGCCGCGTTTCGGGCAACCTCGGGGCGGGCCTCATCTCGCGTGCCTGGCAACCGGCCAGCACGGCCGGCATCGGCGCGGGACTGGCCAGCAGCGGAATCGGCCTCGGCGCCGATGTGGGCATCCACGTGGCACGCGAGTTTTGGCCGAGGAAGCGGGGCGGGAAGCGGTAGAATGCGTGCTGGACAGGCCAGGAGGCCTGTCCTACTATGCACCTCTTACTGCTGACGGTAGCAGCGATCGTTCTTCTGCTGCTCTTAATTCTCGTGGTGAAGCTGCACGCGTTTCTGGCGCTGCTGATCTCCGCCATGGCCCTGGGGCTGGCGGCCGGAATGCCGCCCGATAAGGTGCTCAGGTCCATCCAGTTCGGATTCGGCGACGCCCTGGGATTCATCGCCGTGGTGGTCGGGCTGGGCGCCATGATCGGCCGCTTCCTGGAGCATTCCGGCGGCGGCCGCGCCCTGGCCGACTGGCTGCTCGCCAAATTCGGCAACCAGAACGCCGCGTGGGCCATGCTGATCGCCGCCTTTCTCGTCGGCCTGCCCATCTTCTTCGAAGTCGGATTCATCATTCTCGTGCCGCTGGTGTGGAACCTGGCGCGCGAGACCAAGCGCTCGCTGCTCTTCTACGGACTGCCCATGGCCGCGGCCCTCACCATCACGCACTCGCTGGTGCCCCCGCACCCCGCGCCGGCCGCGGCCTCGCAACTCCTCGGCAGCGACCTCGGCCGCACCATCCTCTACGGAATCGCCACCTCCATCCCCATGGCCGTGATCGCCGGCATCTTCTACGGCACGTGGATAGCCAGGCGTTTGTACATTCCCGTGCCGGAGATCGCCGCCGCGGCGATGGCGCCGCCCGCTTCGATGGGGCCGAACGACCGCGGACTGCCCGCGCCGCCGGTCCCCATGGTGGTCCTGCTGCTGCTCCTGCCCGTGCTCCTGATTTTCACCGCCACCATGGCCGGCCTGCGCAACATCCCCTGGCGCGGCGCCGCGGTGTTCCTCGGCCATCCCTTCACCGCCCTCACCGTCACGGTGTTGATCGCCATCTACTACTTCGGCCTTCGCCGCGGACTCACTCGCGAGCAGGCCGCCAAAATGGCGGCGGAATCGCTGGCCCCCATGGGCGCGCTGTTGTGCATCATGGGCGGCGGCGGCGCCTTCAAACAGATCATCGTGGATTCGGGCGTCGGCGCGTACCTCGGGAAGCTGCTGATCACCTCCGCCATCTCGCCGCTGGTGGTGGTCTACCTGGTGGCCGCCGCCATGCGCCTGGCGCAAGGCTCCGCCACCGTCGCCATCATCACGGCCGCCGGCATCGTGGCGCCCATCGTGAAGGGGATTCCGGGGTACAGTCCCGAACTCCTGGTGCTCGCGCTGTGCTGCGGCGGCACCGCGTTTTCGCACGTCAACGACTCCGGCTTCTGGCTGGTGAACCAGTGCTTCGGCATGACCGTTCCTCAAACGCTGCAGTCGTGGACCGCCATGAAGATCGTGTCTTCCGTGGCAGGGCTGGGGATCGTGTTCCTGCTTCGGGCGCTGCTAAGATAGCGGGGTGGAAACCAAGCTGCTTTACGACCTGGACCCCGGTCCGGACACTCCCGAGATCGTTCGCATGATCGTGGAGATCCCCAAGAATTCCAGAAACAAGTACGAGTACGACGGCCAACTCGGAGTATTCCGGCTGGATCGCGCGCTGTACTCGCCCATGCACTACCCCGGCGACTACGGATTCATCCCGGGAACTTTGGCGGAGGATGGAGACCCGCTGGACATCCTGGTGCTGGTGGACGAGGCGAGTTATCCGGGGGTCCTGATCGCGGCGCGGCCGGTCGGCATGCTGCAGATGGTGGACCAGAACGAGCCCGATCAGAAAATCCTCGCGGTGCCCAATCGCAATCCCCGGTTCGACCAGATTCACACCATCGACCAGGTATTTCCGCACGTGCTGCGCGAGATCGAGCACTTCTTCAAGATCTACAAGGAGCTGGAAGAGAAGCACACCGAGATGCGCGGATGGCGAGGGCCGCGCGAGGCGCGCGACCTGATCCGCCTGTACCGCGAGCGATACCTGGAAAAGCACCCTGCGTAACGGACAGACAGGCCGGGAGGCCGGGCCGAAAGCCTGGGCAAGTGACAGGCCACTAAGAACGATGGCCTCGCTCCGTGCAACGGAGTGTCCCACTCCGGACAGACAGGCCGGGCCAAAAGCCCGCCAAGTGACAGGCCACAAAAAACGATGGCCTGTCCTACTGGAGCCGCTGGAACATTTCCGCGAAACCCTCGAACGGGATCTGCTCGGCGCGCAGGCCGGCCTCGGGCCACTGCTCGATGGCCTCCTTGCCGTAAATCCCGGCCAGGTTATTGCGGATGGTTTTTCGTTTCTGGCGGAAGCACTGTCCCACGAAGCGCAGAAACCGGGCGGCATCGCCCATCGCGGGATCGGCCGGCCGCGGCTCCAGCAGAACCACCGCCGAATCGACTTTGGGCGGCGGGTGGAAGGCCGCCGGCTTCACCTCGAACAACAGCCGGGCGGCGGCGAACACCGCGGTCTGGACCGTCAGGAATCCGTAGTCGCGGCTGCCCGGCTTGGCGGCCAGGCGCTGGGCAACTTCTTTTTGCACCAGGAAGACCGCGCGCGGAAAGCGCAGGCGAACCGTCTTTTCCAGAATCGGAGATGTGATGTAGTACGGCAGGTTGCCGGCGATCGCGGCATGGCCCCATTGCGCAAGATCGGTTTCGAGCACGTCCGCCCGCACCACTTGCAGGCGCGGTTCGCCCGCGAATTTGTGTTCCAGGAAACCGGCCAGGTACGGGTCCACCTCGATGGCGATCACCCGCGCCGCGCGCTTGAGGAGCTTTTCAGTCAACGCGCCGCGGCCCGGACCGATCTCGATCGCCAGGTTCTCGGGCGTGGGGCAGGCAGCCGCCGCAATTCGCTCCAGGACGGAGCCTCTGATCAGGAAGTGCTGCCCGAGTCTGGGGTGGGGCATAACGCCATTTTCGGCTCCGGACAACTCCCTCAAAGCCGTGAAAGAAATTGGCCACGGATGAACACCGATAAACAAGACCAGCGAGTGCGAGAAGTCCAGAATCAAGAAAACCGGTAGATGGACGCAGACAACTTCCTTGTCCTCTTATCCGTGTTCATCCGTGTTCATCTGTGGCCCAAATTCTTTTTGCAGCGCGGCTGCTAGCTGCGCATCCGGTGGGGTAGATTCCACTGCACCGCGTTCACCTTCGCCGCGGTCGGCACGCCGAAGTTGGTGGCCGGCTTGAACTGGGCAAACATGATGACATTGAGCAGCTCCGGCGTCAACTGGCCGCGCGACACAAACCACTCGCAAACCTTCCCGTTCTCGTCCACGGTCAGGGTGACCGCATTGGCGGTGTCCGGAATGGCCACACTCAGCGGCACAATCCTCGGATCGAAATCGCCCGCCTGCACGTAGCCGCCGCGTGAATCCACCACTACGACTTCTCCATCGGGCGAAGTGAAAAAGGCCTCGTCGCCGAAATTGTGCCGGAAGCTCAGGCTCGGCACCAGGACGCTGAAGATGATCAACGCGGAAAGCAGCCCTCCCGCAAACGGCAACGCAAAGGGACGCATCAGGTTGTCGAACAGCAACTGCGTCCGCGCACTCCAATACCGAAACCGCGAGGACAGCGTGGCGCGCGAGAGCCGGCGCTCGCGTTCGTGTGAGACCATCACGCGAAGCTGCGCGGCCAGAGCGGCCGGCACGGGGGCCGTATTCATGCGGAGAAGCTCCTTCCGCTGACTCTGGATCGCTTCCAAATGCCCGTCGCACTCCCTGCATACCTGGAGGTGCGCCAACACCTTCCCACGCTCGCCGGCCGCGAGCCTGCGGTCAAGGAGTGGTGAGATCAGTTCTTGCACATGGTCACAGCTCATAGAATCACTCTGCCGTCTTGGGCACCAATCGCAACGCCGGCCCGGCTTTCAGGCTGCCCGCGAGTTCGTCCCGCAGGGCTTCCCGGCCGCGCAGGATTCGGGATTTGACTGTCCCTAGGGAAACGCCCAGGACCTCCGCAATCTCTTCGTAACTCAGGTCCGTAATGTCCCTCAACACCACGGCATCGCGGAAAATTGGGTTGATCTTCTCGAGCGCCGCCTCGATCATCACATGCTGCTCGTGGTCGCAGGCTTCGTCGAACGGCGACCGGCTCCGGTCCGGTATGATCTCCTTCCAGTTGCGGGCCTCTTCCAGGCAGGTGTCCAGCTCCACCTCCCGGCGCCGGTGCCGGAAAAACCATCGCCGCGTGTTGTGCGCCTCGTTCACCGTGATCCGGTAAATCCAGGTCTTGAGCGTGCTTTGCCCGCGGAAATTTCCGATATTGCGAAATACTTTCAGAAAGACTTCCTGGACTACATCGGAAGCTTCCGACTGATCGTTCAAGAGCCTGAGTGCCAGCGTGTAGACCGGCTGCTGGAATCGCTGCAGGAGTTCTTCATAAGCCTGTTCGGAGGCCTGGCGCAGGGCCTCGACGAGCCGAAGGTCGTCGCCCTCGGCGCTGGTTTCAGCCGTCCGTTCCGAGTTCAGGTCCAAGATTGAAGTGGCCACCGGCAGCCTCGATTCAGCCTGACTTCAAACTACCAGGAAACGCTTACCCTTGCAATCCTATAGACACCACAGGTTGCAGAAAGTTCCCGGCCCCCCAGCGCCGCACCGGGATACAATCTGTTGAGAGCCTCAACATGCAACGAACCAGCTTGATGCTGTTGGCTTCCGCCGTCTGGATGGCGCAGGCCGCCACGGCCGCCCCCATCCGCACCCTCATCATCGACGGCCAGAACAATCACGACTGGCGCCACACCACCCCCGTGCTGAAGAAGATTCTGGAAGACACCGGCCTGTTTCAAGTGGAGGTCTTGACCACCCCTCCCAAGGGCGGCGACTTCAGCGGCTTCCGCCCCGAGTTCGCCAAGTTTCAGTTGGTGATCTCCAACTACAACGAATTCCCCGACGGCAACAAGTGGCCCGGCGAGGTGAAGTCCGCCTTCGAAAAATACGTCCGGGATGGCGGCGGGTTCGTCTCCTATCACGCCGCCGACAACGCCTTCCCCGACTGGCCGGCCTACAACCTCATGATCGGCATTGGCGGCTGGCTGGGGCGCGACGGGAAGTCCGGCCCCTACTGGTATTTCCGCGACGGCAAACTGGTCTCCGACCCGTCACCCGGTCCGGCCGGCAATCACGGGGCGCGCACTCCGTTCCAGGTGGTGGTCCGCAACGCACAGCACCCCGTGACCAAGGGCCTGCCACCGAAGTGGATGCACGCCACCGACGAACTGTACAGCAGGATGCGCGGCCCCGGTGAACACATGGATGTCCTGGCCACGGCATGGTCCGATCCCGCGAACCGCGGCACTGGGCACGACGAACCCATGCTGATGGCGCTCGCTTTCGGCAAGGGGCGGATCTTCCACACCACCCTGGGAGACGACCCGGCGGCGATGCAGTGTGTGGGGTTCATCGTCACCTTCGCGCGCGGCGCGGAGTGGGCCGCCACCGGCAAGGTCACGCAAAAGGTGCCCTCCGACTTCCCCCGCCCCGGCCAGGTGAGCACCCGGTAGTGCGTTGCATCAGCGCCCCTGGCGAAGAGCCTGGAGGAGTTCCACGTCGTGCATGAGCCGGAGTCCGTTCGCGTCGCAGAATGCGAGGACATTGGGCTTGTAGAAATCTTGTTCAACGTGCAAAGCACCTCGGCATTGCCGTCCAGTGCGGTGTAAAGAACCGGATCGTCATCGGGATCCGACAGAACAACTGGCTCCACAACGACGGGATGTACCAATGTGCAGATCGCCTCGATGTGAGCCACATAAGATCCGATCTCATCGGGGCTCAGTTGGTAACGAACCTGCAACCGGGGGTAAGCGAGGACTCGCGCGACCTCATCAAGGATATACCTGGAAAGAACCAGTTGATGTTCTCTCCTCGAGTGGACCAACTGCAAAATCTCCTATGCCGGACCCGTAGCCCGGTTATTCGCCCGTACGGGGACGTTGGAATCGACCGTGAATCTCATTCGTGGTGACTTCGGACGTGTGCCACTGCCTCATCGATGAGTTCATTGAGTTCCTCCTCCGGAACCTCCTTCACACGTTCGGAGATCTTGTCCATTTGCTCGAAGAGCTGCTGAAACGCCTCGTCGCGCGCCTTGCCGGCCGTCGCTTCCTTGACGATGAACCCCTTGGAAGCACGAAGAGTCACAGTTTCGTCCTCATCCAGGGCCTGCCCGAGTAGCGCCTCAGCGGCCCGCCGCAATTCCGGGGACAGGTCGCGAGCGTAGTGGGCGGCAGTTTTTTGCATCTTCGGCTCTCCCTAGCTTCATCGTACCAAGGAATGAATTTAGCCCTGGGTCAACCTCGGCCGGCCCCCTTCAAAACAGCCGGTCCTGCTTGCGCAGCGTCCCCAGCGTGCCCACATTGCCGATGGAGAACGCGATGCGGATTTCCGGAGTCTGGCTCGCCAGGCCGATGTTATACCTCCTAACCTGTACGCTGATCCCGCAGCAATCCGTGTTGTAGGTGACCTGCCCGGTCACATACTGCAACACCGCCTGCCGGTAATCGTAAACCGCGTCGAAGCCCGCATTCACCCCGCGGCGGTTGGCATCGCCGAATCCCGTCCGGAAATGGAACTGGTTGGCCGCCGGCGTCAGCGGGGGGTTGGCCTGCGGCGCGTCGGCGTCGAGCAGCAGGTTGTGCACCTGGTTGTTGCCCACCAGCACGTAGTACTTGCTCCAGCGATAGTCCGTGGAGAATGCGGTGTCCACAATTTTGCCGTATCGCGGATCGTAATCGGCCTGCCACTGAATTCCCAGGCCGTTCACCGGACTGGCGCGTATCAGCGACGCCACCGGCGATGCGCTCCTCGGCCCCACCAGAAACGCATAGGCGGTGACATCGGCGGTGGCCGCAAACACGTTGCGCTGTCCATCCACCAGCGCGCCTCCGAACGTCGTATCGAAGTAGCGCTTCTGCATCAATTCCCAGGTGAAGATCTCCCGCACCGAATCGCCGCGCTTGGCATAGATCCGGTTGGTCAGCGAGAGCGCCACTTCGTTGGTATTGGAAAGCAGGTCGGATTCGTCGAAGCGGATGAAGCGGTTGAAGTCGTCTCCAATCCCCGTCACGTAACGATAGGTGGCGCGCGGCTCGATCACGTGCTTCAGTTTGTCCCCGAACACCGTCTTTTTCTCGAACACGCGCGCCAGCGACGGAAAGATCAGGTCCAGCGAAAAATCCCGCGCGCTGCGTACGATGTCGGTTCCCAGCGTGCGGTTCAGGCCCGGATTCGCCGGATCGGGGCCCTGGGCTTCGCCGTAGAAGGTCTCCTCGATTCCCATGCTGGGCACCAGGTGGAAACTGCCCAAGTGCAGCGCGCTGGTAAGGTGTGGGGCGATGTGCAGCCGGGGAGTGAATTGCGCGGTTTGGAACTTGTCGATCAGCGTGCTTCCGTTGAAGATCGGCTCCGACCGAAACAGCAGTCCGGCCGTGGTGTCGAACGAGAACCACAGCGGCACCTTGCTCCAGATCTGGTGGTCGCGCTGGGTCAACTCGGCTTCCGGCAGCTTGCGGAAGCCGAGCGCATTGGGCAGCAGGCTCGTCTTCCCGGTGACCGGGTCGGTGGAAGCCACTTCCACCGATTCGAAATTCTGCAAGCGGGCGAAGGTGATGTCGAACGTGTAGTCCGACCAGTCCTTGTTGATGAACCCGATGGAGTGAATCTCCGACCCGATCACTTCGGAGTATGAGTGCGACCACTGCTGCCGGAAGGCGAAAGAGCTGATGTAATTGGCGTAGCCGCGCGCGTACCATCCGTTGCCCAGGTCGCTCTTCCCCACCACGTACAGGCTGACCCCGCTGTAGGTCGGCGGGTTGGGGCCGGCCGTCGGGTCGCCCCGGTCCTGGACGCCGTACAGAATCGCGTCGAAATCCGTCCCTGGCCGGGGCTTGCCGCGGAAATCCACGTGGTGGGTCAGAGCGTTTGTGGTGAAGTCCTCGATATGGTACGTCACGTCGTAGCTGCGGCTGATGGCCCAGTAGTAGCCCAGCCCCAGCATGAAACCGCGCAGCGTGTGGGGCGCGATATTGGGGAACAGGAAACCGCTCTTGCGCGGCTCCTTCTCGAGCGAGCGGTAGAACCACGGGAAGTAAAACAGCGGGATGTTCTTCAATAAAAACATGCTCTTGTACGCCGTGGCGTGCTCCTCCGGCACAATGTAGAACTTGGAACCGCGCAGCCGCCACCAAGGTTTCGGGAGCTTGCAGTTGGTGATCCACCCGTTGTACAGCGTGTATCCGGCGCCCGCGCGCGTGGCCCACCTGCCTTCGAAATAAAACGGGCTGTTTACGCTGAGAATGCCCGGACGCACCACCACCCGCGGACGCATCTCGCCGCGGACGTCGAAATAGATCCCGTGCTCGCCTTCCGTGTTGTACTCGATCCGGCTGGCCCAAACCTGCTCGTTTTTCACAAAATTCCGGTAGTACACGTGGCCCGTGGCCGTCACGTCGAAGGTATCCTCGTCGTAGTCGATTACGTCGGCGCGGAAGAGCATGCGGCTGTCTTCCATTTCCGCGGGAAACCCCGGCCGCCCGATCAACTCGGTGACCTTGCCCCTTTTATCAAGGGTGTCGTAACTCATGTTCCAGTGGCCTACCGGAAGGCTGGCGGGAGGGATCAGCGGGGGCGGTTCCTTGGGAGTGGGCAGGGCCTGGGCCCGGAGCCCGGCCGCTAAAACCAGCGTCCCCAATACGGTAAGAGGGAAAATGTACGTATTACTCGAAGATTTTTCGTGACAAACCAGTACCTTTGTGCTAATAAAGTTGAAAGAGCTTTTTTGGCAGGGCCTCAAGCGGCAAAGTTACCATACTTCCGGGGGCCCCCGTTAGTGAAGCTGGTGCAACGCGTGTGAAGAGCGAGTACAGTGCCTGAGTCGGGGGAGCGTGGCGGATGACGTGCATTTATTGCGGTAACCGGAATAACGACGAAGAATTGCGCTGCCGGCGTTGCGGGCGGAAGCCCGACGACACCCTCAACGGAGAGTTCGTCCTCCGCCGGGATGGCGCGCTGGCCGCCCAGTTGCAGCGCGTGTCGTCCGTCCAGGTGGCCGAGCGCGTGGCGCCCAACTTGGCCAACGCCCGGCAGCGGCGGCTGGCTTTCGACCAACCCGTATCTAACGTCATCCCCATCGAGCAGTTCGCGCCCCCGCCGCGTCCCCGCTCCAAGCCCGCGCCCAGAAAGCCCGCACAGCGACATCGCGTTCCGGAAGAACAGGGCACGCTGGACTTCCTGCCGCCGGCAGCCGACAAGCCGCGCACCCTGGGCACCACCGTCGAAGCCGTGATCTTCTGTGAAGATCCGGTGGCGTCGATGCTGCACCGCGCGGTCGCGGCCGCGCTGGATTGGAGCATGGTACTGATCGGCTACGGCCTGTTCCTCGGGGTCTTTAGCCTCTCCGGCGGCGAATTCGACCTGAATCCAACCAACCTGATGTTGTTCGGCGCCATGCTGCCGATCCTGACCTTCACCTACGGACTCCTCTGGGCCATCGCCGGGCGGGAGACTCCCGGCATGCAGTGGACCCACCTGCACCTGACCACCTTCGAAGGTTTCGAGCCGGACCGCAAGCAGCTCCTGACCCGGTTTCTGGGTTCCTGCCTCAGTCTGTCCACGGTGCTTGGCCTGCTGTGGCCCTTCGTCGACGAGGAGAACCTCGGTTGGCAGGACCACATGTCCCGCACCTTCCCGACGCCCGGCCTGAAATCCGACCGCTTCCTCCGGCGGTAGGTGGGGCAGGCTTTCAGACTGTAGCCGGCTATTGCCCGGTGATTCCCTAATGTCGTACCTGCTGCTTGTCCTGCTGCTCGCGCAGGATCAACCTACCTTCCGCAGCGGCGTCGCGCTGGTCCACGTAGACGCTGAAGTCAGCCAGGGCAACCGGATCGTCGCGGATCTGGGGAAGGAAAGCTTTCGAGTGGCCGAGAACGGAAAGCCGCAAACCATCCTGTACTTCGGCCACCAGGAGGAGCCCCTGGATGTGGTCCTGCTCTTTGACGCCCGCACCGAAATGCGCCCGGTAGTCCAGCGTGTCGCCGAGGCGGCGCACAAGGCACTGAGTGACCTTCAACCAGGCGACCGCGTCGCTGTAATGACTTTCGGCATTACCCGCGACTGCAAGACCGATCTGATCTCGGGTTTCACGAGTGACTTCGAAGTCGGCGAACGGAGTATCGGAAGCGCGCTCCAGCCTGCGTGGACCCGGACCAACGGTTGCTCGATACTGAGAGGCTTCCGCAGCGCGGCGCGGCATTTCCTGGACCAGCCGAACGGTCATCACCGGCGGGCCATCGTCATCATTACCGACGACAAAGGCGCTCCG